>DVMU01000035.1 GCA_018714825.1 Candidatus Pullichristensenella excrementigallinarum | reverse complement strand
CCTTTTTCCCTTCAAACCGCCGACCCGCGTGACCGCCTCCGGCCGGTCCGCTAATTCCCCGAACACAGAATTGTCGGCGGTTTCTCCTTTGTATGCGTTTTTTCTCCCTTTCTCCGTCCCATTTGCCCTTTTCGCCCTTCCTGTACTACACGTTCCAGCCGCATTTTTCTCCCCCGCGCCTTTTTCTGCGCAGGAAAAAATCGCGCGCACATATGGACAAGCGCGTTCGCGCATGATAAGATAGAAACATACTTTGGAGGATTTTGGCGAAATGAAAGCATTAAAAATCGCACTGGCCGTTTTTCTGGGCGCTTTGATCGCGTTCGCCGCATTTTTCTGGTTCTCTTCTTCCTTGAAAACCGAGGTGCAGGTCGTGGAAGTCGAGGCGCAGACGCAGCAGGAAGCGTTTGATTCCGCGCGGGAATTGCTTCTGGCCGGCCTCGCGCCTGAGGTTTTCCAGGAAGAGATTCCCGAATCGTCCAACGGCTATACGCTTACGGATGTCAATCTCACGCTCAAGAACGCCGGTCCGTTTGAGGCGGAGTGGATTACCTGGGAAATCGTTCCAGGCGAGTTTGACATTGCCCTTTACTCGTTTACGGAGCCGCAGGGCGATCTGGCCTCCGGAGAAGAAACGGTTATAAATATGAAATTTCTCTCCCGCGCGGGAGAAGATTCCCGCACGGTCACCCTCCAATACTATGTCTTCGGCCTGAAACGAACGCTGAATATTTCCTGTTAGGAGGAGGAGTTTTATGGAATTGTATCCGCTGGTGATGGAGCCCTATTTCCGCCATGGCGGGGAAACCCCGTGGGGCGGAACGATGCTTCGGGATGCGTTTGGCAAATCCTCTCCGGATCTCACGGGCGAAAGTCTGGAAATCTCCGCGCTTCCGGGCATGGAAAGTATTGTGCGCAACGGCCCGCACGCGGGCAAGACGCTTCCTGCGATGATCGCCCTGTGGGGAGAGCGGTTGACGGGTGCAAATTTTGAAAAATTCCCGTTGCTTTTAAAGCTGCTGGATGTAGAAGATCGCCTGTCTGTGCAGGTGCATCCGGACGATGCCTATGCCGCTTCAGAAGGGCGTCTGGGCAAAACCGAGGCTTGGATTATCCTCAATTGCGATCCGGACGTAAAGATCGTCTATGGATTGGAGCCGCTTTGCGAACCTCTGGAAACCATTCTCGAAAAAGGCGAACTGGAAAGCGTCCTGCACACACAGGCCGTGCGTCCGGGCGATGTCTATTACATCCCGCACGGCATGGTGCACTCCATCGGCGGCGGCGTACAGATCTATGAAATTCAGCAGTCTTCGGATGCGACCTACCGCTTCTGGGATTGGAATCGCGTTGACGCGAACGGCCGTTCTCGCGAATTGCATACGCGCCAGGGGCTGGACGTGACCCGTCCCGACCTGCGCCTTGACAAAATTCCCGGAACCACCATTTTGCGCAAGGGCGGCAGCCAGACCTATTATATCGCGAACGAGAATTTCGAGCTTTCCCGCCTGAACGTCTCCGGAGAAATGCCGCTTCCTTCGGGCAGGATGCTATTTTTGACCCCGACCTGTCCCATCCTCCTTCGCTATCCCGGCGGCGAAATCGAACCCGCGCCCTTTGACAGCGTGCTTCTCCCCGCCGAATTGCAGGGGGCAAGCATCGTCGGAGAAGGCAAGGTGCTCATGAGCACCGTATCCGATCGCGCGGCGCTCCGCGCCGAACTCGGGTATCGCGCCCCAGACGTTGCGGGGCTTGTGGATTGATCTTTGGAAATCCCGCAACCAAAGCCCCAAGAAAAAAATGCAAAAAAACCGCCGCTCGGCAATATGCCGGGCGGTGCAGACTGTCAAAAAAGCTCTGTGGAAAGGCCCCTTCTAAATCGAGCGCGACGCGTGTACGTCGCGCTCGGTTTTTCCGGAGCATAAGCGCAGGAAAAACAATTCCTTCCGTCAGGAAATCGCCCGGAAAATCCGCAGATTTTCAGATTTCCGCAGCCCTCTTCCCCTTCCATGAAAATCCGCAGATTTTCATGGTGCGTGTCAAAGTTCTTTTTGACACGCAAAATCTCCTTACTCTCCCAATCGGCTACGAACCACTTCCGCCACGCGTGTGGCGATCTGCTCGATCTTTTGCATGTCGGCTCCTTCCACCATTACGCGAATCAGCGGTTCGGTGCCGGAAATGCGCACCACAATGCGGCCTTCCTTCCCCAATTCCTGCTTCGCCGCTTCGATCGCGGCCTTCACCTCGGGATCGGTATAGAACAAAAGCTTTCCGTCGGGCGTGACCTTGACATTCTTCATCAATTGCGGATACCGAACCATGCAGCCTGCCAGTTCCGAAAGCTTTTTGCCCTCGCGCCGCATCAGGCTCAACAGCTGAATGGCAGTGAGCTGGCCGTCTCCGGTGGTGGCGAAATCCCGGAAAATCAGATGGCCGGACTGCTCGCCGCCGAAGCTGTATTCCTCCAGCAGCATTTCCTCCATCACGAACCGATCTCCCACCTTGGTGGCAATAAAGCGGATATCCTCGGCCTCGCAAAAGCGAATGAACCCCAGATTGGTCATAATCGTCCCGACGACCGTATTTTTGTTCAACCTTCCACGCGCCTTCATATCCCTGGCGCAGATGGCCATGATCATGTCGCCGTCGATCTCCCTGCCCTGTTCGTCCACCATCAAGCAGCGATCCGCGTCTCCGTCAAAGGCGACGCCCGCATCCAGGCCATGTTCCTTCACATAGGCGGAGAGATTTTCCAAATGCGTGGATCCGCAGTTTGCGTTGATGTTGAGGCCATCCGGCTGGTCGGAGAGCATCTGCACATTCGCGCCCAATTCCTGAAACAACCTCTGCGCCGTGCGGCTTGCCGATCCGTTGGCGCAATCCACCGCCACGTTCAACCCATCCAGCGAGTAGGCCACGGTGCTCTTGAGGTGATCCACATAGTCCTTCACGGCGGCGTCGTACATATATGTAACCTTGCCGATGTGTTCGACCCCGGCGCGCGTGGGCGCGGGAATCTCACCCAGAGCAACGGCCTCAATGCGCTCTTCCAGCTCATCCGGCAATTTCATTCCCTCGCCGGAGAAGAGCTTGATGCCGTTGAATTCCGCGGGATTGTGCGAAGCGGAAATCATGATGCCCGCATCCGCCTTGTATTTGCCCACCAAAAAGGCCACCGCGGGCGTAGGCACAATGCCCAATAGAATCACGTCCGCCCCCACCGAGCACAACCCTGCCGCGGCCGACAGCGCCAGCATGTCCGAAGAGATGCGGCTGTCCATGCCGATGACGAACACCGGCCTTCTGCGGCTGTTGCCGGAAAGAACCGCTGCGGCCGCGCACCCCAGTTTCATGGCCAATTCCGTGGTCAGCGTCTCATTGGCGATTCCTCGCACGCCGTCCGTTCCAAAAAGTCGTCCCACTCTTCCGTCCTCCTATTTTTTCTCGATGACGCATTTGGGGTTTTTGAAGATGTGATGTTCCGGGACAAAGCCGCGCACCAGGTTGCTCGGGTACACCGTGGTATCTCTCCCGATCACGCATCCGGGGCACAGGACGGAATTGCAGCCCACTTCTACAAAATCGCCCAGCATTGCGCCGAACTTGCGCAGCCCCGTCTCAATGCGGCGGTCATCCGTGCGCACGCACACCAGAGACTTGTCACTTTTGACATTGGAAGTCACCGCACCCGCGCCCATATGCGCGCGGAATCCCAACACTGAATCTCCCACATAATTGAAATGCGGCACCGCCGCTCCGTCAAACAGAATCGCGTTTTTGAGCTCCACCGAGTTCCCCACCACGGCCTTTTTGCCCACGATGACCTTGCCGCGAATAAATGCGCAATGCCGCAATTCGGCCTCGTGATCGATAATGCAAGGGCCGGTAATGGAAGCCGAGGGCGCGATCTTGGCGTCCCGGGCGATCCATACGTCCGGCTGAACGCGCTCATATTCCTCTTCGGAAAGCGTATTCCCCAACTGAAGTACATAGTCTCCGATCAGGGGCAAAATTTCCCACGGGTAGCTTTTTCCCGCAAAGATTTCGGCCGCGATCGTATTGGAAAGATCAAACAGCCGCGTAATCTGCAATTGTTCCCGCATCGTTTTCCTCCTTTCCGCGCTTTTGCGCAAAAGACCGCTTTCGCACAAGCGCCACGGGCGCCGTATGGCCCGATTTCAATGCTTTTCTACTTTAGCACATCTTCGTTAAGTCCGCAAGCGCCGCTCATCTCCCCTCCTGAAAGAACGCCTTGTCTTTTTTCCGGCAAATCCCCGTTTTTTGCGGAAAATTCTGTTTTTTACCCCGAAAGCGTTGCAGAGTTTGAAAAAGCGTGGTATCCTTGTTAGAAACGATTTACAAGCACAAAGGGGCGAGATGGATGATTTGGAATCCAACCATGGAAACCATGCACCGCACGAAAATTCGGGAGCTTCAATTGGAGCGCCTTCAGCATATTGTCCGATATTGCTATGAGAACGTCCCCTTCTATCATCAGCGTTTCGATTCCATCGGTTTGAAGCCTGAGCACATCCGCACGCTCGAGGATGTCCGCCTCATCCCGCCGACCACCAAGGCGGATTTGCGCGACAATTATCCCTTTGGTCTGTTCGCGGTTCCCAGGAGCAAGGTCGTGCGCATCCACGCCTCTTCCGGAACCACCGGCAAGCCCACGGTCGTGGGATATACAAAAAACGATCTGGAAATGTGGGCCGAAATCATGGCGCGCATCATCTCCGCCGCGGGCGTGACCGAGAAGGACACGGCGCAGATCTGCTTTGGGTACGGCCTGTTTACCGGCGCGCTGGGCCTGCATTACGGCCTGGAAAAAGTCGGCGCGGCGGTCATTCCCGCCTCTTCGGGAAATTCCGAAAAGCAGCTGATGCTCATGAAAGATTTCGGCACCACCACCCTCATCGCCACTCCCACCTACGCAATGTATCTGGGCGAACTGGCCAATGAATTGGGATACAAGCCGGCAGATTTCCAGCTTCGCGTAGGACTTTTCGGTTCCGAGGGCTGCACCACCGAATTGCGCAGCAAGATCGAAAAGCGGTTGGGTCTTTTCGCTACCGACAATTACGGCATGAGCGAATTGATCGGCCCGGGCGTATCGGGCGAATGCGAGTTGCGCGTGGGTCTGCATTTTGCCGAAGATCACTTCCTTCCGGAAATTGTGGATCCGGAAACGTTGGAGCCTCGCGCCGAGGGCGAAAGCGGCGAATTGATCGTCACCACGCTGACCAAGGAGGCCATGCCGCTTCTGCGGTATCGCACGCGCGATCTGACCCGCATCACCTACGAGCCCTGCAAATGCGGCCGTACCACCGCGCGCATGGAAAAGGTCATGGGCCGTTCGGACGACATGCTCAAGATTCGCGGCGTAAACGTGTTCCCCTCGCAGATTGAATCCGTGATCATGCAGATCAAGCAGATCAGCCCGCACTACATGCTCTACATCCGCCGCGAGGGATATCACGATACCCTTGAAGTGCAGGTGGAATTGGTAGACGGATCGCTTCTGACCAGCTTCCGGGAATTGGAGGAGCTCACGCAGACCATCCGCGCCAAGTTGCGCGTGGTTCTGGGCATCGATGCCAAGGTAAAGCTTGTCGGCCCCAAGACCATCGAGCGTTTCGCCGGCGGCAAGGCCAAGCGGATTGTCGATTTGCGGGATATGAAGGCATAGGCAACCGCCCTGCCTTGCGAAATAACAAAGGAGGAATCTCCCATGAAAACATTGATGTTGGGAAACGCGGCGGTTGCCCGCGGCCTGTACGAGGCCGGTTGCCGCTTTGTTTCCTCTTATCCGGGGACGCCGTCTACGGAAATCACCGAGCAGGCGGCGGGATATGACGAGATTTACTGCGAATGGGCGCCCAACGAGAAGGTCGCGCTGGAATCGGCGTTGGGCGCGGCGATTGCCGGAGCGCGCAGCTTCTGCGCGATGAAGCATGTGGGGTTGAACGTGGCGGCCGATCCGCTGTTTACTTCCGCATATACGGGCGTAAACGCCGCGTTGGTTGTCGCCGTGGCGGATGATCCAGGAATGCACTCCTCGCAGAACGAGCAGGATTCCCGGCATTATGCCATGGCCGCCAAGCTGCCCATGCTCGAGCCTTCGGATTCCGAGGAATGCCGCGATTTCGCGGTGCTGGCCAACGAGCTGTCCGAGCGGTTTGATACCCCGGTGCTTCTGCGCACGGCCACGCGCGTGGCGCATTCGCAGAGCCTGTTGGAAACCCACGAGCGCAGGGACGTGCCCCTCAAGCCCTATGAAAAGAATCCCGCGAAGTACGTCATGTCTCCGGGCAACGCCATTCCGCGCCACGCGGACGTGGAAAAGCGCCTTGCGGAACTCGCGGCGTATTCGGAAACGGCCGAAATCAACCGCGCGGAATTGCGCAGCCGTGAAATCGGCTTTGTCGCCTCCGGCGTGTGCTATCAGTATGTGCGCGAAGCCTTCCCGGAGGCCAGCGTATTCAAGATCGGCATGAGCTACCCCCTCCCGATTCAGGCCATCGCCCGCTTCGCCGCACAGGTAGACAAGCTCATCGTCGTCGAAGAACTGGACCCTGTCTTTGAAACCGCCCTTCGCGCCGCGGGCATTCGGGTTTCGGGCGGCAAAAACCTCTTCGGCCTGTTGGGAGAACTTTCGCAGAGCAAGATCTTGCAGGCCATGGGCGCGTCGGCCCCGGCCGGGAAGGTCTTTGGCGAAGCGCTTCCGCAGCGCCCGCCGGTCATGTGCGCGGGTTGCCCGCACAGGGGCCTGTTCGCGGTGCTCTCGCGAATGAAACTGACGGTCTTGGGCGATATCGGCTGTTACACGCTGGGCGCGGCCAAGCCGCTCGCAGCTCTGGATACCACCGTATGTATGGGCGCGTCGATTTCCGCCCTGCACGGCTTTACCACCGTCCGCCCGGAAGAGGCCGGAAAGACCGTCGCGGTCATCGGCGACAGCACCTTCATGCATTCCGGCATCACCGGCGTGGTCAACGTGGCCTACAACAAGGGAATCTCCACCATTCTGGTGCTCGATAACGCCATCACTGGCATGACCGGCCATCAGCAGAACCCCACCACCGGCCTGACGCTGAAAAACCAGCCCACCCCGCCTATCCGCATCGAAAAGGTACTAGAGGGCATCGGCATCCGGCGCGTGCGCGTGGTGGATCCCAACGACATGGCTGCGCTCGAACAGGCGCTCCGGGAGGAGCTGGCGGTTGCGGAGCCGTCGGTCATCATTTCCCGCAGGCCCTGCGCGCTGCTCAAATACGTCAAGCACAAGCCGGCATTGATCGTCGACAGCGCCCGCTGCCGCGGCTGCAAGCAGTGTATGCGGCTGGGCTGTCCCGCCATCCGGTTTGAGGATCACAAGGCCATCATCGACTCGACCCAGTGCGTGGGTTGCGGGCTGTGCGCGCAGACTTGCGGCTTCGGGGCCATCGGGGAGGGAAAAGCATGAAAACCCAATCGATCATGATCGTAGGCGTGGGCGGCCAGGGAACGCTCCTTGCCTCCAAGGTATTGGGCGCGGCGATGATCGCGCAGGGCTACGACGTCAAGGTTTCCGAAGTGCACGGCATGTCCCAGCGCGGCGGTTCGGTGGTTACCTATGTGCGCTATGGCGAAAAGGTGCATTCGCCGATCGTGGATATCGGTCAGGCTGATTATCTGTTGGCCTTCGAACCCTTGGAGGCGGCGCGCTATCTTCCGCATCTGAGCTGTGAGGGCACGCTCGTCACCAACACCCATCAGACCATGCCCATGCCGGTCATCACCGGCGCGATGAAATATCCGGAAAACATCGTCGAAAAGCTCTCGGAGCGGGCCAAGGTCATTGCCGTGGACGCGCTTAAAATCGCGCAGCAGGCCGGCAGCCCCAAGGCGGTCAACACCGTGCTCTTGGGCGTGCTCGCCTCCATTATGGATATTCCCGAACAGGTTTGGCAGGACGCCCTGACCCAGCATGTTCCGCCGAAATTCCTTGAACTGAACCGTCTTGCGTTCCACTTGGGAAAGACCTATAAGGAGGAAAGGCAATGATTGCTCGCCAGCTTTCGGTATTTGTGGAAAACCGCATGGGTAGTCTTTATGAAATCGCCGAGGCGCTTGCGGATAACGGCGTGGACATTCGCGCGATTACCCTTGCGGACACCGTGGAATTCGGAATTTTGCGCCTGATTGTCAGCGATCCGGATCGCGCCATGGAGATTCTCAAGGCGAAGAGCTTTGCCGTCTCCATCACGGAGGTCATCGCCGTAAAGGTCAGCGACCGCCCCGGCGGACTCAAAGAGGTTCTGGGAATTCTGCGCGAGGCCAACATCTCCGTAGAATATGTGTACGCCTTTGTCAGCAAGTCCGTGGACGCGAGCGTGATTCTGCATGTGCAGGATAACCGCCGTGCGCTCGAGGTGCTCGCCGAGCACGGCGTTCCCCTGATGGACGAAGTTTACTGATTCGATAACAATGCCGCCGCGCAGAAATGCGCGGCGGCATTGTCATTCCATCTTATCGATCCGCGATGTGCAAAATCGCCTCAATATCGGCGGTATTGAGCGCCTCAAATTTGCCCACGGTTCCATCCGGATTGGTGCGCTTGGTCTTTTTGGCCAATTCCGGAATATCCTTGGGATCCGCGCCCAATTCCTTCAGCGTCAGCGGCATTCCGATTTCCCGCAGCCAGCTCTCATGCGCCTCAATGCCGGCCAGCGCGGTCTTTTCCGGATGCTCGAAATCCATCTGGCAGCCCCACACGCGCACAGCAAATTGCGCAAAGCGCATCGTGTGCTTGGGAAGATTGTATCGCATCCAGGCCGGGAACACCACGGCCAATCCCGCGCCATGCGCCACGTCGTACATTCCGGAAAGCTCATGCTCGATCTGATGGCTGGCAAAGTCCATCACCCGGCCGACGCCCACCGTATCGTTGTGCGCAATGGTGCTCGCCCACATCAGCTGCGCGCGCGCATCGTAATCCTTGGGATCCTTCACCGCAATGCGCGCGGCGCGAATCACAGCCGTCATTGCGCCCTCGCAGAGGCGATCGGTCAAATCGCAATCTTCCACGGTCGTGAAATACCGCTCCATGATGTGCGCCATGATGTCCGTCGCGCCGCAAGCGGTCTGATAGACGGGCAGCGTCATCGTCAATTCCGGATTCATGATCGCCAAAAGCGGCCGATTGAGTTCCACGCGCAATCCGCGCTTCATCTTCGTGGATTCCTGCATGATCACGCTGCTGTTGGAGGACTCGCTGCCCGCGGCCGCCATGGTGAGCACCACGCCCTTAGGAAGCGACTTTTCCGGCACGGCCTTTCCGGAATAGAAATCCCAGAAATCCCCGTCATAGAGTGCCCCGATGGCCATAGCCTTGGCCGAATCGATGGCCGAGCCGCCGCCCACGGCCAACAGGAAATCCACCTTTTCCCTGCGGATCAACTCAATGCCCTCATAGACCTTGGTATCACGCGGATTGGGCATCGCTCCGCCGAGCGAGACATGCGCGATTCCCGCCGCATCCAGGGAATTTTCCACTCGGGCGATCAGACCCGAACGCACGGCCGAACCGCCGCCGTAGTGAATGAGCACCTTGGTTGCGCCGAGTTTCTTTACTTCTTCACCGACCTGGTTTTCCACGCCGCGCCCAAAGACAAATTTTGTAGGCAAATAATGCGTAAAGTTTACCATGGATTTCCCTCCTAGCGCCAATCCGGCGTTTCTCTATCTCTCTTAAAAACCGTCAGTCCATCCACTCCGGCTTTAGGAACCTCTCGATGGGGAAAACCGGGTATTTCCCATCCAGGTTTGCGACGGCCTTGGGAAGTCCCGCCTCGCAGACAATGGGAAGCCCCGTCTCCTGAGCGACCTGTTCGATCAGCGCGCGTCCTTCCAGAATGTGGCGGGCGTCCGTCTCTTCCGAAAGATTGGCGTTGGAAATCAGCCCGGTCAGCGGTATCCTCGCGCGCATTTCGATCGCGCGGATCAATTCCATCACCTTCTCCAGCGTATCCGATCGCGGACGGAACGGATTGATCACAAACAAAACGTCCGCCGGTTCCCTTGTGAATTCCGGAAAATAGCGGCCCAGCGCCGCCGCGCCGTCGTCGTCCCCGCCCACATCAAACACGCAGCGGTATTCCTTTTGCTGAAACGCGCGCAACATCTCCGCCGGCAATACGGGGATATCCACCCCGGACAGCGCGTACTGCGGATAGACCACTTCCACGCCTTGCGCAATCAGCTGATCCTTCTGCTCCGCGGATCGAAAAAACGGATTGACAATGTCCATATCCAGGAGCATGACTTTTTCTTCGCGCCTGCGCAATTCTAGCGCCAGATTGATCGCCAACTCCGTCTTTCCGCTTCCGTAATGCCCCACGATCACCTTGTTGCGTCGTCCCGCAAGCAGTTTCTCAATGGACGTTGAACAGTTCGTCATCCACTGCATCCTCCTCGCGCTTTTTCGGCGTCAACTGCCGCTTGGCAGACCGCTTGACCCAACGCGTTCCCGGCAGGTTGGAAACGTTGAACACATCGTCTTCCCAAAGGGTCTGATTGTTTCCGTCATCCGGATCAATTTTGAAAAATTCATCCTCAAAGATATCCGGCGAACTGGAACGCGGCCGCGCCTCCGGCCCGCGCCGCTGCACGCCTCGCTCGCGCATGGGGCGAGCGCGGTCGTCCGCCTGTGTCCGTACCCGCACAGGCCGCCTTTTGAGCGTTTTCTCTCCCAATCCGGGCTTGCGTGCAGCGGGTTTCTCCTCATGCCGCAAATGCTCTTCGCCGTTCAGCCGTTCTTCACGCCGGGGGAATTCCTTCCGGGAAGATGTTTCCCGCCGCGGATGCCCCTCGCGTCTAAGGCGTTCCTCTCCTTGCATTGCTCTTTCTTCGTGCCGCAAACGCTCCTGAACCCGCGGCCGCTCCTCACGCCGGAGAGGTTCCCTCCGCGGATGTCCTTCCCGCGGCGATTCTGCGCCTTCCTTCTCCTTCTCGCCTTCCAAATTCAGCGGAGCAAAGACGGATTGCATATCCTCTTGCGCTTCGTCTGCCAAAGCATCTACCTTTTCTTCCCGCTTTGGTTCATTCTCGCGCACCACAAAATGGGAAAGAAGCCCTCCCTGTTGCCGCTCCCGTTCCGGAGCCGGTTCGCCATTTTCTTCCCGAACCGCCAGGCGCTGAAGGAATCCCGGTTCCCGCCGCCCCTTTTCTTCCTTCCGGGGCAACTCGCGCTTGACAACCGTGCTCGGCTTAACCGGCTGTTCCTTCTTGGGCATATTGACCTTCAAAGCATCCCGCCCAAAAATCTTGGCATCGTACATTCCGGCATCAAAAAGCTCCTCGCCGGTAAAGAAATCGTCATCGTCAATTACGATGCGCTTTTTGCGGAACCAAATCCAGTACGGCCTCCAGCGCAAAAGCCATATAAACACATCCATCGCCACGCCGATGATTAGAAACAGGATCAACAATTTGAGCCAATTGTCCGAAAGCCAGGCCAGGGGATTTAGTCCCCCATTCCCGGCCAAGTCAAACAGCTTCAACGCCCAGCTTGCAAATCCCCTCAACCAGCCGAGCATTCCGCTGATAATCGAATCCGCGAATCCCTGCGTCATGTTGTGCCTCCGTCATCTATTCTTCGGGCTTTTCTTCCAACCGCAAGCTCAGGGTGGCCGGCGTAAATTCGAACGTCAGCCCGGGATAGAGTTCCTCATCCACTTCCAACGCTAGCCGATACTCTCCCGCAGTCAAGCCGTTAAGATCAATCATCGCGTCCAAACCGGAGGCCTCCAATTCCTTTACCTTGCTGATCGGCCCCGTAACTTTGACGGAAATCTCCTCCCGCGTCCATGTGAGATTGAGATCTTCCTCCAATCCGGGGAACGCCACGCGCACGTCCGTGATTACTGAAGAGGTTTCCATTTCCTCTATGGTCACATTGACATAGACCTGCTCGGTGGAGATATATTTGAAATCCGTCAAGCTGGAAATCCTGACGCGCTGCGAGAAGCTCTGGTTGGGCGAATCAATGAGGATGGGCTGCACCAATAGCTCCGTCAGCCCTTCCAAAAGTTCCTCTTCCGCCGCGACGGTCACGCTCTCGGGCTGAATGGAGATCTCCGTAATCTGATAGCCCTCCGCCACCTGGCCCTGGATCACATCGGAAATCTCATTGGAGATGGGCAGTTCCTTGGTGGGATACACATCCGCGCTCACCGTGACCGAAGTTGCAGATCGATTGAGCATATCCTGCGAAACCTCGTTGCCCTCCGCATCCCTGAGCACATAGCGCGCCGCGGTGACGAACGGATCCGTGCGGTCGGTAACATCCACATAGACATCTGCCGAGACAATGCTCTGCACCAGAGAACTCGCCCCGCTGATGACCAATTCCTCGGGATTTTTGCGGGTAATGGAATACCACAGGGTTTCCTGCTCTTCCCCGGAAATAAACGCGTTGACGGGTACCGATCGCGAGTCGATCGATTCAAAGGTAATGCTCACCGTCTCCGGCATAATCTTGAGGACTTTGCCGTAAGTCGTAGTCGCCTTGAGCGGCACCTCCTGCGTGCCAGCGGAGCGCACGCTGGACAAATCCAAAGTAACCTGCACGTTTTCCTCGCTGAGCAGGCCATAATAGGAAAGCGGAACCTGGATTTGCACGGAGATATTCTCCAGCAATTCCTCCGGATCGGTCATCATCGCCAATCCATAGGTATTGTTGAGAACCGATTGATTGGTAATATACGCACTCAGGCCGCTGATAACCCTGTTGCGCGTGATGGAGGTGTTCGAGGAAACCACGGAACTCCACAGGAGGATCGCCAGCACCAAGGAAAGAATCTTCAGCCCGAAATTGTGGGAAAGCATTCCCCATATGGAACGCAGGAAGCCGTAGAATTTATTCTTCATCGTCGGCCTCCTTCTTTCTGGCACGCACGGACTTTATCCACGAAGAACCCGCAGACAGCCAGGAAGGTGACAGATCGTCGGGCGAGAAAAGTTCCGTAAGCAAAATGTTTAAGGATTTGGCCTCCAAATAGCGGGTAAGTTTTCCCTCTCGAGCCATGGAAATGATACCCGTCTCTTCGGAAACGATAAGGCTGACCGCATCGGTCGTCTCGGTGACGCCGATCGCCGCGCGGTGCCGGGTACCCAATTCGCGGCTGATGGAATAGTCGTCGGAAAGCTGCAGGATACATGCGGCGGCCACAATTCTCTCTCCGCGCACAATCACTGCCCCGTCGTGCAGAGGCGTATTGGGTTCAAAGATATTTTCGATCAGGGGCTGCGAAATCTCCGCGTCGAGCATGGTTCCGGATTGAATCACGTCGTTGAGCCCCGTGTGCCGCTCAAACACGATCAGCGCGCCGATGCGCTTGCGCGCCATATTGTTCAGCGCCTTGATCATCTCTGAAACAATACGTTCGGTCTCCATCGTCCGCTGCTTACGCGAAGAAGTAAACATGTGTCTTGGCAAATTGGAGCGACCGATCTGTTCCAGTCCTCGTCGCAATTCCGGCTGAAACATGATCACCAGCACCAACACTCCCAGGCTCAACACCTGCTGCAAAAGCCAGTTGAGCGCGCTGAGCTGCATCACGTCCGAAAGCCAGGCAAAGATCAGCATCACCGCGATGCCTTTAAAGACGCCGCTGGCGCGCGTGCGGATGAGGAGCTTGATCACTTGATAAATCAGGATCGTCATAATGGCGATGTCCAGGATATTGCGCCAATCCGGGCGCAGAAAGAGCGTGCCGAACAGCGCGCCGACTTCCCGCAAAAACGAACTGATCTGCGCCAATCCATCGCACCTCCTCGCGCTTCTCATTCCATTTTATTATAATACAAAATCGTCTCAAATTAAATGCCTTTTCGTAAATGTCCCATTTTTTTCAGCTTCGGTCCCGGGGCTGACTGCAGCCCATTGTAATTTGACGTCATAAATGGTATAATCGTTCCAAGCAACGATGCGGAGGATACCTATGCAACACCACTTTTATGCCTACATGGCTCGAATGAAGCTCATCGAGCGCTGGAGCCTGCGGCGCAACACCCGGCGCGAAAACGATCAGGAGCATTCCCTGCAAGTGACCATGATCGCCCATGCGTTGGCGCATTATCGAAACACGCGGTACGGCGGAAATCTGGATTTGGAAAAGGTGCTCCTCTATGCCGTCTATCACGAGGCGGCGGAGGTCATCACGGGGGATTTGGCTTCGCCGATCAAGTACTTCAATCCCGGCATTCGCGATGCCTACAAGTCGATCGAGCACATGGCCTCCCAAAAGCTTCTGGACTATTTGCCGCCGGATTTTCAGGAAACATTCGAAAAGCTCCTGTTCCCCGATGAGGAAAGCCTCGAATGGAAGATCGTCAAGGCGGCCGATCGCATCAGCGCCTATGTCAAATGCCTGGAAGAATACGCCTTTGGAAATCGCGAATTCCTCACCGCGCAGGAAAACATTCGCGCTTCCATTTCCGCGATGAACCTGCCCGAGGCTGAAGATTTCATGCGGGAATTTGCGCCCAGTTTCCTTCTGCCATTGGACGCGCTGAACTGACACGCGCAATCGCGGCAAAAATAAAGGAGGAGTTTCTATGGATTTGGAAAAAATCGCGAACCTGCAAAAAGAGGTCTATGACGCCAATATGGAATTGGTCCGCCGCAACCTGATCATCTATACCTGGGGAAACGTTTCGGGAATCGATCGGGAGCAGGGCATCGTGGCCATTAAGCCCAGCGGCGTGGAATACGATGAATTGACTCCGGAGATGATCGTCCTGGTTTCGCTGGAGACGGGCAAGGTGCTCGAGGGGACGCTGCGTCCCTCGTCGGATACGCCCACGCATCTCAAGCTCTACCGTGCCTTCCCGGAAATCGGCGGCGTGACGCACACGCATTCCACCTGCGCGACCGCCTGGGCGCAGGCCGGACTTCCGATTCCTTGCATGGGAACCACGCACGCGGACTATTTCCACGGCGACATTCCCGTAACCCGCTTCCTCACCCCGCAGGAAACCGAAGAGGCTTATGAGGGCAATACCGGAACCGTAATTATCGAGGCCTTCCAGGGAAAAAATCCCATTCACACCCCCGGCGTGCTCTGTGCCGGACACGGCCCGTTCACCTGGGGCAAGACCCCGGCCCAATCGGTCTATCATGCAGTTGTCCTGGAAGAAGTGGCAAAGATGGGACTGATGGCCCGTTCCCTCCAGCCCGGGCTCGGCGCGTTGCCGCAACATATTTCCGATAAGCATTTCCTCCGCAAGCACGGCCCGAACGCGTACTATGGGCAAAACTGACGGATTTGTATCGGTTTTCTTGACCCGTGTGGGGAACCTGTCCTAACACGGGTTTTTATTTTTGACCGCGCGGGCAAATCGTCCAACCCGTCAATCCGCTTTTTTGTTAAATCGGGCGCTAGGAATTCCCCAGGGCTTTTGTTATAATTAGGAATGGAATTATCTTTATTTTATTCTGGAATTATATCGGCGCTGAGGAGGGAATCGAATGGCCAGTTTGTCGTTGCGCAACATTTATAAGGTGTATCCTGGGGATGTCACCGCGGTAAAGGACTTCAATCTCGAAATCGACGACAAGGAATTTATTGTGTTGGTCGGGCCGTCCGGTTGCGGAAAGTCCACCACGCTGCGCATGGTTGCGGGACTGGAAGAAATTACCAAGGGCGAGCTTTATATTGACGACAAGTTGGTCAACAATATTCCCCCCAAGGACAGGGACATCGCCATGGTGTTCCAAAGTTACGCGCTCTATCCGCATATGACCGTCTATAACAACATGGCCTTCGGCCTGAAGCTGCGCAAGACGCCCAAGGCGGAAATCGACCGCCGTGTGAAGGAAGCCGCGCAGATTCTGGGCATCGAGCAGCTTCTCAACCGCAAGCCCTCCGCGCTTTCGGGCGGCCAGCGGCAGAGGGTCGCGCTGGGCCGCGCGATCGTGCGCGAACCCAAGGTCTTTTTGATGGACGAGCCTCTGAGCAATCTGGATGCGAAGCTGCGCGTGCAGATGCGCACGGAGATTACCAAGCTGCACAAGCGGCTTCAGACCACCTTCATCTATGTCACCCATGATCAGACCGAAGCCATGACCATGGGAACGCGCATTGTCCTGATGAAGGACGGCGTCATTCAGCAAAACGATACCCCGCAAAACCTCTATGATTTCCCGGCGAATCTGTTCGTGGCCGGCTTTATCGGCACGCCGCAGATGAACATCTTCAAGGTCCGCCTGGAAAAATTGGGATCGGAGGTCTTCGCGACCTTTGGCGAAAATCGCATCAAGGTTCCCAGCGGGAAGTTGCAGCGGTTTACTTCCGACAGCTATATCGGCCGGGAAGTCTATATGGGCGTGCGTCCGGAAAATATTCACGATGAACAGGCCTTTATCGCCGCCTCGCCGGACAGCTGCATGGATGTGACCGTGGAACTTGTGGAGCTGATGGGTTCGGAAACCTATCTCTACCTCTCCGTCTCCGGCAAGGAGGACAACGTGGTCGCGCGCGTAGATCCGCGCTCCACGGCGCGCGCGGGCGATCAGATCCGCGTGGCTCTGGATCCCAACCGCCTGCATTTCTTCGATTTGGAAACGGAGAAGACCATTTTGCATCGCATCTGATTTCCCTGTTGGTGTATTGAAGATTTCGAAATTCCTGCAAGTATCTTGCTTGCGGGAATTTTTTTCTGCGTGTCAAAAGGTTTTCGACGCGCTCCGTAAAAACTGAAGAAGGAAGCTGCGGAAATTTGAAA
>DVMU01000034.1 GCA_018714825.1 Candidatus Pullichristensenella excrementigallinarum | reverse complement strand
GACAATCCCAACATCATCGGCCATCCCAAGTTCAAGACCGTCTCCGTCGCCCCGATGTTCGCGGAAACGATCATGCGCTTCTACAATTACGAATCGATCAGCTCGATGTTCTCGCAGCTTCCGGAAGAAATCGTGCGCGCGGGCTTTGAGCTGGCGGATCTCAAATTGTGACGGGAGGACGCATGAACTACTTTCAGAACGCCAAGCGCGTGGTCGTCAAAGTCGGCACCTCGACGCTCACGCACGAAACGGGCAAACTCAACCTGCGGCGGATGCGGGAACTGGTGCGCGTGCTCTCGGATCTAAAAAATGCCGGATGCGAGATCATCCTCGTCTCTTCGGGCGCGATCGGCGTGGGCGTAAGCAAGCTCAAGCTCGAGCGTCGGCCGCACGATATCGGCGGTCGGCAAGCCTGCGCCGCGGTCGGGCAGTGCGAATTGATGTATATTTACGACAAGCTCTTTGGCGAATACGGGCATGTCACCGCGCAGGTATTGCTTACGCGCGACTGCGTGGACGAGCACGTCCGCAACATGAACATCCAAAATGCCTTTGAGCGCCTGTTGGATCTGGGCGCGTTGCCCATCATCAACGAAAACGACACCGTGGCGGTAGAGGAAATCGTCTTTGGCGACAACGACACGCTTTCCGCCATCGTCGCAAAAATCGTCCAAGCGGACGCGCTGGTCATCCTCACGGATATCGACGGCCTGCATGAGGAGAATCCCAAGATCAATCCTCAGGCAAAGCTGATTCCCGTGGTGGAAGAGATCACCCAGCACACGCGGGACATTGCGGGCGGTACGGGTTCCAGCCGCGGCACCGGCGGTATGATCACAAAGGTAGAGGCAGCGGAGCTTGCCACGTCCGCGGGCATCGTGACCGCCATCATCGACAGTTCCGATCCGGACAATCTCTATCGCCTGTTTGACGGAGAGAGCATCGGAACCACGTTCTTGCCCAAACGGGCATAGGAGGATTGCCATGATTGATCTCAACGCCATTGGAAGAAAGGCCCGCGCGGCGCAGATTCAGATCGCCACCGCCTCCAGCGCCGCAAAAAACCGGGCGCTGGAAGCCATCGCGGACAGCCTGCTTGCGCATACGGAACAGATCCTCGAGGCCAACGCCCGCGATCTGGACGCAGCACGCGCCTCCGGCATGTCCCCTTCTCTCATGGATCGTCTGGCGCTGACGCAAGTGCGCGTGCAGGCGATGGCGCAGGGTGTGCGGGATGTCGCGAGCCTTCCCGATCCGGTGGGTCGCATCCTTTCGGGCGGCACGCTCAAAAGCGGCCTGGAAATGCAGAAGATCACCGTCCCCTTGGGCGTCATCGGCATCATCTACGAAGCGCGACCCAACGTCACCTCGGACGCGGCGGCCATCTGCCTGAAATCGGGCAACGCCTGTATCCTGCGCGGCGGCAAGGAAGCGATTCATTCCAACACGGCCGTGGCGAACGCCATGCGCGCGGCGCTTCCGCAGGCAGGTTTTGACGAAAATTGCGTGACCTTGATCGAGGACACTTCGCGCGAGACTTCGCGTGAACTGATGCGCCTGCATTCCTATATCGATTGCCTGATTCCGCGCGGCGGCGCGGGGCTGATCCGCTCGGTGGTGGAAAACGCGACCGTGCCGGTAATCGAAACGGGCGTGGGAAACTGTCACGCCTATATCGATCGCACGGCGGATCTGGAAATGGCGACGGAAATCGTCTTTAACGCCAAGTGTTCTCGTCCCTCGGTGTGCAACGCTCTGGAGACGCTCTTGGTCGATGCGGAAATCGCCCCCACGGCGCTCCCCCGCATCTACGCGCGGCTGCAGGAAAAAAATGTCGAATTCCGAGGATGCGAGAAAACCTGCCGCTTGCTCCCGCAAGCCGTGCCCGCGACGCAGACGGATTACGAAATCGAATTCCTCGATTACATTCTGGCCGTCAAAGTCGTCGAAGGACTGGACGAGGCGCTCGAGCACATCCGCAGATTTTCCAGCCATCACAGCGAGGTGATCGTCACCCGCGATCTGGAAGCCGCCCGGCGCTTTGCTCTGGAGGTGGATTCGGCGGCAGTATATGTCAACGCTTCCACGCGCTTTACCGATGGCGGCGAATTCGGCCTGGGCGCGGAGATCGGGATTTCCACGCAAAAACTGCACGCGCGCGGTCCCATGGGGCTGGAGGCGATGGTCTCCTATAAATATGTGCTCTATGGGCAAGGGCAGGTTCGCTGATAAACCCGAAGCACCTCGCATATTTTGAAGGGCGAGGTGCTTTTTGATGAAAAAGAATCGTCCGGCATTCCCCAAGCCCGAAAAACCCCGGCGCAAAAGCCCGCTCCTGCTCTCCTGGCCGGGCGATGTATCCGGCCGAAATCTGCGTGCGACTGTGATCGGCGCGGATCGCGCATTGATCGAAAACTATCAGGACATCGCCGAATATTGCCCGGAGCGTGTGCTGTTGCGTGCCGGACGCGGCGCGGTAGAAGTGTTGGGAGACGGGCTGATCCTGAAAGAAGTGCGCAGGGACGCGCTGATCGTCATGGGAAAAATCGATAAGGTAGGATTCCCGCATGATTAGGCTGCGCGTCGAAGGGCTGATGCTGGAAAAGCTCCTCTCCCTCGCGTTGAAAGAGGGCGCTGGGTTTCGCGCCGTTCGCCGGGAGGGGCGCAGGCGTATGATCCTGGAAACGGATGCGCGCGGCGCAAAAATCCTCCTCAAGCTCGCGCAACGCTTTTCCATCCCCTGCGAAATCCTGGAAAAACGGGGACTGAACGCCGCCGCGCAATGGTTGAAGCGGCGCTGGACGCTTTTTTTGGGCATCCTGCTGGGCGCGGTTCTGCTGGCGCTGTTCGCGAGCCGGGTCTGGTTTATCGATGTGGAATGGAAAAGCGAACGTCCCGTCACACACGCGCAGAGCGAAATCCTGGATATGCTCGCCGAACTGGGCGTTTCTCCGGGGATGCCCCGCCGAGAGGTACAAACCGATTTGCTGGCAATGGAACTGGAGGCGGCCTCCGAGGATTTCTCGTTCGCGGGCGTCCGACTGCAGGGCGTCCGGCTTCTGGTGGAGGTCGCGCCCGCCGTGGAGGCGCCGGAAGTCTTTGATCTGGATTCCGCGCGCGATCTGGTCGCCACGGCGGACGGCATTGTCCTCAGCGTCAACGCGCTCTCGGGCAAGGCCTGCGTGGAACCCGGCGACGTGGTTCGGCGCGGGGACGTCCTCATCCGCGGCGAGGAGCGGATCTCCTCGGAAACGACCCGCGAGGTGGCGGCGTTGGGCGAAGTCCTCGCGCGCACCTGGGTCGTGACCGAGGCTATCGGTTCGACGTCCTCCCTCGAGCGCCGATATACCTCGCGGGAAAGCACGTCCAGCAAGTTGGAATTGCTCGGATGGGAATGGCCGCTTTGGGAAGGAGAGCATTTCTCCCTGCAGGAATCTACGGTGGAGGAATTGCCCGTCGGGGGGTTGTTTTTGCCCCTGCGCATCTTGCGCACCACAGAGCGCGAATACGTCGATACGCGCGTACCCGTGGACGAAGAGGCGCTCAAAACCGCCCTGGCCGGACGCGCCGAAGCCATGGCGGACGCGGAAATCGCGGCGCTTGGCGAAGATGTGCGTCAAATTGTTGACAAATGGATAGATTATAGTATGATAGAGGAAGACAGGCTCAGGGCGCGCTGTGTGATAGAAGTGCAGCGAAATATCGCGGGCACGGGCGCTTCGGCCGGGGGAGGCTAAAGGATTTGGAAATCACACCGATTGTTACAGAAACGCTCGCCATCGATTCTCCGGAGGAGTTTATTTCCCTCTTCGGAATTCGCGAAGAAAACCTGTCCCTGTTCCGCGAGGAGTTGGGCGTGGAAATTTTCGCGCATGGAAATGAAGTCAAATTGACCGGCGAACCCGAAAAAGTCGAGCTTTCCAAGATGACGTTTGAACGGCTTTTGGAGATCATTCGCCGCGGTGAAACTGTGGATCGCACGCGTATCCGCTACGCGATTGAGCTTGCCAAAGAGGGAAAGGCCGATCGCATTGGAGAAATCATGCGCGACGTGATCGCCATTACCTATCGAGGCCGTCAGGTCAAATGCAAGACGCTGGGGCAAAAGCAATATGTCGATGCGATCCGGCAAAACGCCTGTGCTTTCGGCATCGGCCCGGCGGGCACAGGAAAGACGTATCTGGCCATCGCCATGGCCGTGGTCGCGCTCAAGAGCAAGGAGGTCGAGCGCATCATCCTCACGCGTCCGGCGGTCGAAGCCGGGGAAAAATTGGGCTTTTTGCCCGGGGATCTCGCGCAGAAGGTGGATCCCTATCTGCGTCCCCTGTACGACGCGCTGCACGACATGATGGGCCTGGAGGCGTATCAGCGCCTGGTGGAACGCGGCCAGGTGGAAGTCGCGCCTCTGGCATACATGCGCGGCCGCACGCTCAACGACGCCTTCATCATCCTCGATGAGGCGCAGAACACCACTTCCGAGCAGATGAAGATGTTCCTGACCCGCATGGGCATGGGATCGAAGATGGTCATTACCGGGGATATAACGCAGATCGACTTGCCGCAAGGCAAAAAAAGCGGTTTGGTGGAAGCTCTGGAAGTCCTCAAGGGCGTCGAAGGGATCGGATTTGTCACCCTGACCCATCGGGATGTGGTGCGGCACGAATTGGTACAAGCCATCGTGCGCGCCTATGAACGGCACGCAAACCGTCAGGAGCGCCCGCGCCGCTAAGGAGGACAGGCCTTCGGGCCCATCGCATCGGACGGAGGGTCTCCATCCGGGAGGAACACTATGAAAAAGCTGTTACAATTGCCTAAGGGAGAATTTTCCAGCATCGCGCGCGCTACGTTGATCGCGCTGGGCGCGTATTTTGTGCTGTTCGCCATGATCTCCGCCGCCATCACGCCGGAGCAGTATGATCTGCAAGTCGGCCTTCCCGCGCCGGCGGATATCTTTGCCTCCAAAAACGTCGTGGATACCGTGACGACCGAGCAGCTGCGCGAAGAAGCGGCCAACGCAGTAGATGTAAGCTATAAAAGCGTAGACCCTACTGTGACGGCCGAAGTCCTCGCGCAGTTGGAGGAGCAGTTTTCCCTGTTGGTCGAATTGGCCTCCGCCGAAGGGGACGGAAATACGGACGGCTTGCTGGTCAATTTGACCCCCGCGCAATTGGAAAAAATGATGGCCGTGCAAAGGGAAACGCTCGAAGGCATCTTTTCGCACACGATTGACCTGGTGCGCGACGCCCTCAACGCCACCCTTCCCGAGGGGCAGGAGAGCGCGATGGTCGCGCGCATTGAACGCGATCTGAACGCGGAGAATTACGATTCGACGCTGGTGAGTGTGGCCGTGGACGTGGTGGAGGCCTGCATTCGCCCCAACATGCTCATCGATACGGAAATCACCGAAGCCAATCGCCAAAAGGCGCGCGATTCGGTGGAAGACCAGGTGCGCGTCAAGGATGAAGTTATCGTCAGCAAGGGCGAAATCGTCACCCCCGCGCAATTTGCCATGCTCTCTTCCCTGGGACTGATTGCCGACGGTTCGTTTGACCTGCAATTGATCCTGGGCGTGGCGCTGCTGGTGCTGATTATGTTCGCCTCTTTGGGCCTTTACATGTATCGCTATGAGCACGATATCTGGCGCAAGCCGCAGTCGCTTCTCCTGCTGGGGCTGATCATGATATTGGTTCTGGGCATTTCCCTGATCGTGCGCGATCTGAATCCCTATATGATGCCCATTTCGCTGGGCGTATTGCTGGTGGCGGTCTTGATCCGGCCGCACTTGGCGCTGTTTGTCAATTTTGTGCTCTCCATCCTCGCCTCGTTCCTGGCGACGGCTTCTTCCGGTTTTTTCACCATGACGATGTTCTCCATCATGATCATGTCCGCGGTCAGCGGGCCGATTGTCGTGCTGGTGATGCGCCGCAGGCAACAGCGCACGGTCGCGCTTCTGTGCGGCGTGCTGGTCGGGTTGGCGAATCTGTTGACCACCCTGGCCGTGGGCATGGTCTATAACGCGGATACCGACGCGGTGCTTCCCGCGGCGCTGTGGGCCGCGACCAGCGGGCCGATCAGCGCGGTATTGTGCATCGGCATTCAGCCCATGCTCGAATGGATGTTTAACCTGACCACGTCCGCCAAGCTTTTGGAGCTTTCCAATCCCAACCAGCCGCTTTTGCGCAGGCTCATGCTGGAAGCGCCCGGATCGTACCATCATTCCATCATCGTCGCCAACCTCGCGGAAGCCGCGGCCGAAGCCGTCGGCGCGAACGGGCTTTTGGCCAGGGTGGGCGCGTATTATCACGATATCGGCAAGCTCAAGCGTCCCGGGTATTTCAAGGAAAACCAAATGGGCGATAACCCGCACGACCGCACGGATCCCCGCGTCTCGGCGGCCATTCTTACCGCGCACACGCGCGACGGCTATCAGATGGGCCTGAAGGCGCGGCTTCCCGAGCCGGTGCTGGATATCATCCGCCAGCATCACGGTGATACTCCCATGGTCTTCTTCTATGATAAGGCCGTAAAGCTCTATAAGGAGGATGTGGATATCTCCCAATTCCGCTATGAAGGACCGCGTCCTCGCTCCAAGGAAGCTGCGGTGGTCATGCTCGCGGATACCATCGAGGCAGCGGCGCGCTCTCTTCCCAACCCCGACCCGGAAAAGCTCGATGCGCTCATCCACAAGCTCGTGCGCAATAAGATGCTCGACGGACAACTCGATGAAAGCGATCTGACCTTTGCTGATCTCGAGAGAATCTGCAAGGCGTTTGCTACGGTTCTCTCCGGCGTGTTCCACGAGCGCATTGAATATCCGGAAATCTCCATTCCTCCGCGCGAAGAGACGGAGCATCTGGAAGCCGCGGCTGCAGAAGCGCTCTCTTCCCCCGCCACCGCTCCGGAGGCGGAGACGGAAGCCGAGGAGGGCGACAATGGCGATTGAACTGCAATGGGATCTCCCGGGAGAAGCGCTCCCCGGTTTGGAAGCACTTTTGGACGATGTGTGCGCGACGTGTTTTCGCCTGGAGGGGCTGGACAATGCCGGAATGGCGATCCGGATCGTGTCTTCCGAAGAGATTCGCCGCCTTAACCAATGTATGCGCGGGATCGATCGCGTGACGGACGTGCTCTCCTTCCCCACCATTGCCCTGCATCCCGGCCAAACCGCGGGAAAGGCAAAATCCCGCGTCCGTCGGCAATACGATCCGTTTCTGGGCTACTGCAATCTCGGCGATTGCGCAATCTGTCTGGAAAGGGCGCGCGAGCAGGCCGCGGAGTACGGGCACGCGCTCAGGCGGGAAATTGCCTATCTCGCTGCCCACGCCGCCTTTCACCTGATGGGATACGATCACATGCAACCTGAAGATCAGCGCGAGATGCGTTCCATGGAAAAAAAGGCCATGGCTGCGCTCGCCATCTATAAAGCGGAGGAACCTATGAGCGATCAGCAATTGTATGAAATGGCGTGTTCGGCGCTCAAGATGTCCTATGCGCCGTATTCTCAATTCGCAGTGGGCGCGTGCCTGCTGAGCACGGACGGTCGGACCTTTACCGGATGCAATATCGAAAATGCCAGCTATGGTGCGACCATCTGCGCCGAACGCTGCGCGGTTTCTCGCGCGGTTGCGG
>DVMU01000033.1 GCA_018714825.1 Candidatus Pullichristensenella excrementigallinarum | reverse complement strand
GAAATCCATGTTTTTTCATGGAGCGTATCAAAATCCTTTTGGGTACGCAGTGAGGCGAAACACGCATCAATGCGCGCGTTCCGCCTCGTTCTTTTCTGTGGAGAAGAATGCCCGCCCTGGATATAATGCCTATTTCCCTGCCATTTTTTGATACAGGGGAACCATCGCCGCGTAACAGGCTTCAAACATCTCGCGCACCGGCTTGTATGCCTGAACTGCCTCGGGATTCGGCTCTTCAATCGATTCCACGCGCACAAACCGGTCGATGGCCTCAAAGCCTTCAAACAGCCCCGCGCCCACGCCGCCGACCACGGCCGCGCCCATGGAGGCGCCCTCCTCCAGCAGCGCCGGGGTCTTGATGCGCGCATCGTAGATGTCCGCCATCATCTGTCTCCAAACCTTGCCCTTCGCGCCGCCGCCGACGACGAGGATCTCGTCAATGGATACATGCTTGCGCAGGATATCGAGTATGACGGCCAGGTTCATGGTAATGCCTTCGAGAACGCTCCGGAGCACATCCTCGCGCTTGTTTTCCATCTTAAGTCCCAGAAACGCTCCGCGTGCGTCCGCGTTCCATCGCGGCGCGCGTTCCCCCAGCAGATAGGGAAGGAACATAACGCCGTTGGCTCCCACCGGGCTTCGCGCGATTTCCTCATTGATCAGATCATAGGGGCTGATCCCCTTTCGGCCTGCCTGCTCGCTTTCCCAGCGGCAGATCTCGTTTTTCAGCCAACTATATGATCCTCCCGCGGATTGCATCGTCCCGTTGGGCGAATACAGGCCGGGCACCACATGCGCCCAGGTCACCGTGCGCATTTCTTCATCCAACACGGGTTCTTTCGAGGTGGTGGCGATCCATGCCGAGGACCCGATGGAACTGTACGTTCGCCCGGGCGCGATCGATCCCGCGCCAACATTGGCGCACAGGCCGTCCCCGCCGCCCAATACGACCGGCGTTCCCGGGTACAATCCGGTCGATTCGGCGGCCTCGCGGGTCACGCCTCCGGCGACCGTGGTGGAGGGAACAATCCGCGGGAATTTCTCCCGATCCACTTCGGCCAGATCCAGAAGCTTTTCCGACCAGTCGAACGTCTTCAAATCCACGCACGCATTGCTGGATGCGTCGGAAGGCTCGGTGAGAAATTGTCCCGTGAGTTTAAAGACAATATAATCCTTGGCGTTGAGCGTCTTGTACGTTTCACGATAAATTTCGGGCTGATTGTCTCGAACCCACATCAATTTTTGCAGGCCGTAGCTGGCGCTGTTGCGGTGTCCCACGATGCGATAATACTCCTTGAGCGGGATTTTCCGCATCAGCATCTCCTGCTGGGCCTGCGCCCGCTGATCCGCCCAGATGATGGCGCTCCGCAGAGGGGTTCCCTGCCTGTCCACGCACAGGCAGCCCATCATCTGCCCGGAGAAGCTGACCACCGCGATTTCGCGGGGATCTATCCCGGTTTCCCGGATCAGGCTTCCGCTGGATTGGCAGACAGCCTCCCACCAATCCTCGGGATTCTGCTCCGCCCATGTCTGGTTGAAGTAGTGCGCGCCATAGGAATACACTTTGCTGCCGATCAGCGCTCCATCCTCGCTGAACAGCGTCGCCTTATTGCCCGATGTGCCCAAATCATGCGCCAGAATGTATTTCATACGATTTTCTCCTCATTGCGTTATGACAGGCGATCCCTCGTTTTGTCCCGGTCAATCGGGGCCCTCATAAAATTTTACAATATCTTTCCCTGAATGTCAACCATCGGATGACCTGGGAAAACGGTTCGAGGGGATGGATTCTGAAAACCGGGGAGAATGGGGGATGGCGGCGGAAAAGGCGTGCAGCACATTCCCGGAAAGATTGCGAACGGGCCGCGTCTCGGAAGCGAGGCGCGGCCCGTTGAATGTCGTCCTGTCGCCGAAAGGCGACGATGCGGTTTTAGAAACAGTAGGGGCAGGGGGTAAAGCCCTGTTCAAGCGCGAATTCCAGCGTCACGCCGCTTCCGGAAGACATGCCTCCGCGAGAGCATTTCGAGGAACTGTGGAAGACAAATGCGTTCGAATCCCCTTGCAGGTCGATGTACACGATGGTGTTCGGAGTAATGATCCCGACATCCGTTCCGCCGCCCGTGCCGTCATCCCCGGTTCCCACGTCTCCGGTACCCGCGCCGTCCACGCAGACCGGGCACGATTTGAGCCCTAGAGCCACGGCGTATCCCAAATAGGTGCGGGTGGCATTGGAAGGACAATAGGAGCAGGACTTGGAAAGGTGGTAATACGGATTGCTCGTAGATCCGTAAACCGGCGTATAGGCCAGCGAGGCACAGCGGACACAGGCTGATTTCCCATAATTGAGCGCGGTTTCCAAGGTCACATAGGCCACGTTGGAGGGACAGGCAGGGCATTCCCTGGAAAGATGGAAGTCCGCCGCGTCCACCGAAGCGTACACCTTGTAACCGGAGGTCCCGGATTTGAAGGTGTTCGAGGAAGTGGGAACGTCGGTATCCGGAACGGTCGTTCCCGTCGTATTACCGGTAGCAACCGCGTAACACTCCGGACAGATCGTCAATCCATAGCCCAACGCGGTTCCAAGCTGACCGGAAACGGCGCCCGAACCGGCATGTTGCTTGGTCAAATGGAAATACTTCGAATTCTTGGTGGCGTAGACCGTAACGCCTCCGACGGAAGCGCATTTGGGACAGGCGGTTTTGCCGTAGTTCAGCGCGGTTTCCAAGGTTACATAGGCCGCTCCCGATCCCGCGCAGGATTTGGAGGTGTGATAGTACGGGCCTGAGGCGGTTGCGTAGACCTTGGCGCCGGAGGTTCCGGGCGTAAATTCGCCGGAGGACTCTCCCGCACTTGTAGATCCGGAACCCGAAGAAGAACTCTTGGTACAGGTCGGACAGGGCGCAAAGCCGTTTGCCAAGGCATAGGCCAAGCTGCCGGAAATCGCGTCGGAGAGATTTTCCACGGAACAATTGGTAGTGTAATGGTAGTATTTCCCGTTCTTGACTGCGTAGACGGTGCGGTTGGCCAAACTCGCGCAGGTGGGGCAGGCGACCTTGCCCGCCTGAATGGCGGCCTCCAGAGAAACCTTGCTGGCGCCGGACATGCCCGAGAAGGTGGCCAAGGTGTGATAATAGGTACCGTTTTGCGTGCAGTATACGCTCACGCCGGAAACGCTTGATCCGGAGGAACTGCCGGAGGAAGAACTGCCCGAGGAACCGCCGGAGCTTTCACCGGAGGACATCCAGCATTCAGGACATCTCTTATAGCCCAAGGCGAGCGCCTGCGCCAAAGTACCGGAACTGGCGCCGGACATGCCCGAGCAGGTGGCGTAAGAGTGGTAGTATTGCCCGCCGGAAGTGGCGTAGACGGTTGTGTTGGCCGCGCTCGCGCAGGTCGGGCACGCGGGACGCCCGGCTTCCAAAGCGGCCTTGAGCGTCACTCTGGAAGCGCCGGTCATGCCGGAGCAATGTTCCTGCGCATGGTAGTATTGGCCGTTGGCAGTGGCCCAGACATAGACCTCGCCGGAATTCGCCTGATCCGTGGTCGTTCCCGTGCCGGAAGTCCCGGAACTGCCGGAACTGGACGAAGAGTACTGACTCAGGCAGGTGGGACAAGCGGTTTTTCCGTAGACAAGCGCGAGATACAGGGGAACCTGAACGGCGTTCTTCATCCCAGAACACGAGCTGTTGGCATGGAAGTGCGCGCCATTGGTCGTGCACCAAACGCCCGTACCGGCGGCCGAAGCGCAGGTCGGACAGGGAGCCTTGCCCATCTGCATGGCCCGCAATAACGTGACTTGATTAGCGCCGGACATGCCCGTGCACTTGCTCTTGGTATGGAAGTATGTGCCGCCGGAAGTACACCAAACGTTGATGCCGCTTTGATCCGTGGAAATCTGTTTGGCCAGTTTCGTGATCGCGTTGAGAATGGTGGAAGCGGAAGAAGAACTGGAACTATCCGGCAGGGTGGTCGATTCTCCCGTCACGCAAACCGGACAGGCAATCTTTCCGGCATTCTCAGCTTCGGCGCGGGTGACGCTGCGGGCATTCTGCATTCCGCTGCAGGTGCTGTTGGCATGATACCAGGTGCCGTTATCGGTCATCCAGAAGGTCTTTTCGTCATAGCAGATCGGGCATTGAACCTGTCCACGGGCAGTCGCGGCGTCTACGCTGATGCGGGACACGGCAACGCCTTGCGTCAGATTGGCGCAGGTATCGCTGCTGTGATAGTAGATGCCCGTCGCCTGACTATAGACATAGTCGGAAGTCGTGCCGTCCCCGGACTGCGTATCGGAAGGAAGCGGGGTAGAAGTCGCTCCCACGATCGAATTGTCCACGATGGAATTGGTGGAATCCGGATCGGCAGGCAAGGTAGTCGGCGAGACGGAAGGCGCGACAGTCGCCGAGACCGTCGGAGTGGGCGAGGGGGAATAGGGAATGATGGACGGAGACGCATTGACGCCGACATCCGTCGGTCCTCCCTTGGGAAGCAACAGAATCAAAAGGACGATGATGCCGATAAACCAAAGGGCGGAAACCGCGCTGATTCCCGCGCGCAGCATCATGTCGAATTTCTGACGACGCCAGAGCAGATAAATGCCCAACGGGGGAAGAAGCACCAGCAATGCGTAGGTAACCCAGTCGTTTTCCTCGACATATCGAAGCAGCGTGCTCGGCTCCTCGTATTCGACGCCATCCTCCAGATCTTCGGCATAATCGTCGCCTTCAGGGTAATCTCCTTCATCATAATACCCGTCATCGCCGTAATCCGCGCCATATCCGTCATCGGAATAGTCGGAATCCTCGTAATCATATCCGTAATCGTCGGATTCCTGCGCGTCTTCGCCATAATCCTGATCGGAATACGCGTCGTCCCCGTAACCCTGATCGGAAGCATACGGGTCTCCGTAATCGTCCTCTCCATATCCGTCATCCCGATCGGAATAGCCGTCATACGGTTCGCCTTCCGAACCGTAATCTTCTTCGATATCATCAAAATCGTCTCCGCCTTTGCCGAAGCGGATATGCTTCTCCTCCCCGTCT
>DVMU01000032.1 GCA_018714825.1 Candidatus Pullichristensenella excrementigallinarum | reverse complement strand
TGGCAAGGAGTGCAATCGCTTGCCGTTGATGAGATCGCAGATGCAGTCTGGGCAAACTATCGTGGTCATGATGCAATAATGCTTGATGGGCTATCAAGGATCATAATGTAATTGGTTGTCAAGAAATCCGGGCAATTTTTGCCCGGATTTGACTTGCATGTTAATGGTAATTTATGAAGTTTTACCAAATTTTTTGGCGGTTTCATGCGGAGCTATCGCCGTATATTTGAAAATAGAACCCTCGAAAAGCCTTTGTTTTCAGGCACATTCGAGGGCTTCTCAACTGGTGGGGTTAGGAGGGCTCGAACCTCTGACCTTTACGATGTCAACGTAACGCTCTAACCAACTGAGCTATAACCCCGTGCAACGAAAGCAATTATACCATAAGGGGAGGGGGGAAGTCAATAGTTTTTTGCGAAAAATTGCTCTATTTGCAGGGAGAAGACAAGGGGAAAGAGGCGGAGGGAAGGGGGAAGGAAATCAAGCGCGCAGGCGTTGACGCTTTTTTTGAGGAAGCTGGGCCAAAACGCAGGCCGCGAGCATCAGGGCGCATCCCAGAAGTTCTTTGGGAGAAAGCGGCTCGCGCAGGATCATCCAGCCTCCGAGGGCTGCGAACACGCTCTCCAGGCACATCAGGAGTGAGGCGAGGGTGGGATTGGTATGCTTTTGGCCGACGATTTGCAGGGTATATCCCACCGCGCCGGAGAGGACGCCGACATAGAGCAGTTCCAGCCAACAATCGCGCAAGCCGGAAAAATCCGCGCGTTCGAACGCGAGGGCGATGATCAGGGAAAAAATGCCCGACGCGCCGAACTGCAGGGCGCACAGCTTGGCCGAATCGAGGTTCGCGGCAAAGCGATCGACGGCAAGAATGTGCAAAGAGAAGGTGAGCGCGCAGCCGAGGGTCAAAAGATCGCCGGGGGTCACGCCGAGCGTTTCTTTCAGGCAGAGAAGGCAAAGCCCCGCCAGCGAGAACAGGACGCTGATCCAGACATTGAGCGAGACTTTTCGACCGATAAACAGGCCCAGAAGCGGGACGATGACAATGTACAGGGACGTGATAAAACCGCTTTTGGCGGAACTGGCGTTAGGGTCCATCAGCCCCAATTGCTGCAAAACGGTGGCGAGAAAGAGAATCGCACCCAGGGGAAGGCCGATCTTTATGTAACTTGCCATGGGGGCGTCGGGGACGGCGGTCGCGCGCCGGCGCACGAAAAAAAAGGGAGAGAGCGCCGCGAAGGTGATCAGAGAGCGCGCGGCGGTGAAGACGAAGGCGCTGACGTGCTCGGTGGCACGGGATTGAAAGGGAAAGGCCAATCCCCAGATCAGCGCCGTCAGCAGAAGACAGAGGCTTCCGCGAAGTTGCTTGTTCATGACAGTTCATCCTCGGTCGTTGCTGCGATATCGGGATTTTCGGAAGGGGACAATTCCGATTCCAAAAGCGAGAGGAGCTGTTCGCGCCCCGTGCCGTCCTCGGAAGAATAGCACACGATTTCCCATGGCTGTACGGCCAGGGCGCGGCAGATCACGGGAATGGAGCGGCTGCGCTGCGCTTTGGAGAGTTTGTCCGCCTTGGTGGCGACCACGGAAAAGGGAAGATCATAATGGCGGAGGTATTCGACCATGAGCTGATCATCCCGCGTGGGCGCATGGCGGATGTCCACCAATTGCAGAACGCGCTTGAGATGGGCGGAGTTTTCGAGATAGCCCTCGATCATTTCCGCCCATTTTGCGCGCTCGGCCTTCGGGGCTTTGGCAAAGCCGTATCCCGGAAGATCCACGAGGAAAAAATCCAGAGGCTGCGCATCCTGCCGGGAAGCGGCGACCCGGTAGAAATTGACCAGACGGGTCTTGCCCGGTTCCGCAGAAATGCGCGCCAATTTGGAACGGCCCAGAAGGCTGTTAATCAGGGAGCTTTTGCCCACATTGGATTTGCCGGCCATGGCGATTTCCGGCAACCCCTGTTCGGGAAAGGAACGCAAAGCCGCGAGCGACAGGGCGAAGCGGGCGCTTTTGATGATCATACCGCCACCCGGATCTCTCTGCGCTCGGAAAGCACCAGGGGGAGCGCGTCCTCGAGACGGTCGAGAAGCACGAGCTGCATCTGACGGAGAATTTCCGGATCGATCTTTTGCAGGTCACGCTCGTTTTCTCGCGGAAGGAGAATGGTTTTGATCCCCGCGCGATAGGCCGCGAGCAACTTTTCCTTGACGCCGCCGATGGGCAGGACGTCTCCCAGAAGCGTGATTTCGCCGGTCATGGCCAAATCCGCGCGCGCGGGGAGGCCCGAAGCGGCGGAAAGGATGGCGCAGGTCAGCGCGACCCCAGCCGAAGGGCCGTCCTTGGGGACCGCGCCCTCGGGCACATGGATGTGCAGATCGTGTTTCTGAAAGAAGTCCGAATCCACCTTGTACTGGCCGAGACGAGCGCGCACGGCGCTGACCGCCAATTGCGCGGATTCCTTCATGACCTCGCCGAGTTTGCCGGTGATGCGGATCTCGCCCTTGCCCTCCAGGAAGAGGGCTTCCACGGGCATGACCTCGCCGCCGACACTCGTCCAGGCCAGGCCGTTGACGCGCCCCACGCGCGATTTTTCCGATTCCGGCTTGCGTGGATACAGAGGAGCATCCAGGAAAGAGGAGAGATCCTCCGCGCGAAGCTGGATCTTTTCCAGATCCGGCTGCTCCTGGAAGCGCAGCACGGCCTTGCGGCAGATTTTCGCGATCATGCGCTCCAAAGAGCGCACGCCCGCTTCGCGGGTGTAGAGATCGATCAGGGATTTAAGCGCGCGATCGTTGACGCGCAACTGCGCCTTGGAAAGCCCGTGCGCCTTGAGCTGCTTGGGGAGAAGGTATCGCTTGGCAATCTGCACCTTCTCTTCCAAGGTGTAACTGGGAACCTCGATGATTTCCATGCGATCCAGGAGCGCGCGATCGATCGTATCCTGGCTGTTGGCCGTGGTGATAAACAGAACATCCGACAGATCGAAGGGCGCTTCGGCATAGTGATCGCGGAAACACGCATTCTGTTCGGGATCGAGCACTTCCAACAGCGCCGAGGCCGGATCGCCATGCAGGCTCCGGGAGAGCTTATCCACCTCGTCGAGCAGGAACACGGGATTCATGGATTTGCATTGGCGGATGGCCGAGAGAATGCGCCCTGGAAGCGCGCCGATATAGGTGCGCCGATGGCCGCGGATTTCGCTTTCGTCGTTGACGCCGCCCAGGGACATCTGCGCGAATTCGCGATGCAGCGCGCGCGCGACGGAGCGGGCGATCGAGGTCTTGCCCACGCCGGGAGGGCCAACCAGACAGAGAATCGGACTGCGCAGGGAGACGTCCTGCGCGGACTCCGGAGGGGTTACTTCTGCGGAAGCGTCTTTGGTTTGCGCGCAAAGCGCCTTGCGAGATTTGAGCACCGCCAAGTATTCCAGAAGGCGTTCTTTAATTTCCTTCATGCCGTAATGATCCCCCTCGAGGACGCGGCGGGCATGGCGAAGATCGATAGTTCCCTCGCTCTTTTTGCCCCAGGGAAGTTCGAGCATGAATTCGATATAGTTTTCCAGCATCGCGCTTTCCGGCGCATTGATGGACGTGCGGGCGAGCTTGGAGATTTCCTTTTCCACGCGCTCGCGCGCTTCGCCGGAAATCGGAGATTCCTTCAGGCGTTTGCGCAGAGAGACGAGTTCCTCATCTTCCTCTTCCCCGAGTTCTTCCTGAATGACGCGAATTTCCTCGCGAAGATAATAATCGTGATTGGCTTTGTCCATGGCCTGGCGCACGCGCTCATGGATGCGCTCTTCCAGTTCGTTGAGCTTTTTTTCCTCGCCCAAATCCATGGCCAGTTCGTCCAGCCGGCGAAGCGGATCCGTGATCTCGAGAAGCGCCTGACGCTTTTCCAGAGAATGGAGCAGATTCGCCGAAACCACATCCGCCAAGGCGTCCGCATCGCGTTCGCCGGAAATCAAATCCAACAATTCCCGGGACAACTTGGGGGTGCTTTGCCGCCCCAGATTCGCGGCCATGCGCTTGACCGCGCGCATCCGGGCACGAAGAGCCAACGGATCCGAAACCGGCACGCTGGGGAGATCCAGACATTCGGCCAATTGCAAATCCGCATCTTCCCAAACGCGCAAGAGCGCGGCGCGGGTTTCCCCCTGCAAGAGAAGCCGGACGGAACCGTCGGGCAGGCGCAAAATCTGCCGCACGGTGACCACGCAGCCGACAGTGTAGAGATCCTCTTCGGAAGGATGCTCGGCGCGTGAATTCTTTTGCGCGACGGCAAAGAGGCGGCCTTCGTGTTCCAAAGCGCGTTCCACCGCCGATACCGAGCGCTCGCGGCCGACATCGACGGTCAAGACCGTCGAAGGATAGGCCACTAAATCGCGCAGCGGAAGAAGCGGCAAGGTGGAAGAGGCGAGAGCTTTTTTCTGATCGTTCAAGGCGACACGTCCTTAATGATTGATAGCTGTTATTATACATGAATGCCGTTAAAATTCAAGGCAATCCGGCATGGGGATTTCCGGCAGGAATGGGAATTCTCCCGGACGGCAGGCGCTGATGGAATGAATTTACAGGCTGCGGCGATAGGCGACGGCACGGCCCAGAATGCGAAGAGTATCCGAATTGCTCGAATCAAAGTGCATTGGAGCATAGGCCGGATTGATGGAAACCAATTGCACGCCCTGAGAAAGATGATAGACGCGCTTGAGCGTGGCTTCGTTATCGATCAAGACGACGGCGATCTGACCATCCAATACGTCAGGCTGACTGCGAATGAAGACCACATCGCCGCGCTCAATCAGCGGGGACATGGAATCTCCCGCCACGCGCAGGGCAAAATCGCAATCCACATCGCTGTCAATCGCCTCGCCGAATTCCGCTTCCGCCCAAATCGGCTCGCCTGCCGCCACCGAACCCAGAAGCGGAATGCGTTTGCGCCGGATGGGGACGAGATGCGGGACAGACGGGGGTTGCGCCGCTTTGGGGGAAGCGCTGCTGTCGCGAGTTTCAAGCAAAGTATCCGCCGGAGCGGGATCGTCCTCCGGAAAGGAAAGCGATTCAAAAAAGAAGTCCAGGGGGGCATCCAGCGCCTCTGCGAGTTTGCGCAACAGGGCGGGGTTGGCCTTCTGATTGTTCCTGCGCAGGATGGAATAAATGGTGCTCGCGCTTACACCCAGCTCCTGCGCGAGTTCATTGACGTTGCGGCCCCGCAATTCAAGCAGCGATCGCAGGCGTTCTCCAATAGCCATATCTGCCGCCTCCTTGCCATGTTGTTTTATGTCACAACGCTATCATAGGGGAAAATTGCGCAAATGTCAAGGGAAAAATTTTGCATTTGCGCAATTTTCACCTTGACATTTACGCAAATGCAAAATATAATAACACTGAAAATACGCAAATGCATA
>DVMU01000031.1 GCA_018714825.1 Candidatus Pullichristensenella excrementigallinarum | reverse complement strand
GCGGACGATATTGCCGATTAAAAACCTCTCTTCCAGCCGGTCCAACATCTTATTGTAGGTCTTGTCCTTCATGAATTGGCACCTCCCAGGGCGTAATGCAGAATCGTATCCTGAACAAAATCGGCGCGTTCCAGTTGCGCAACGATCGTGCCCCGGTTCATGACGCACAGCCGGTCACACATGTTGAGAATCTCGTTTAATTCCGAAGAAATCATAATGATGGCAATTCCCTGGCTGACCAACTGGTTCATGATTGCATAGATTTCAGCTTTGGCTCCCACATCGATTCCTCGGGTGGGCTCATCCATGATGATTATGCTCGGATCGGTCAGAAGCCACTTGCCGATAACCACCTTTTGTTGATTTCCGCCGGACAAATTGAGCGTTTTTTGTCGGATGGACGAGGCCTTGACCGAGAAATCTCTGACGACCTTTTCAGCCAACGCAATCTCCTTTTTGTGATTGACGCGCAACTTGGAAATGATTTGTCCCAACACCGGTATGGAAGTGTTAAACATGATATCCTTTTCGAGGATCAATCCCTCCAGCTTGCGATCTTCCGGCACCAAGACCATGCGTTGTTCCCGGCAAAGTTTGGGCGTGGGTTTTTGGGTCTTTACGCCGTTGATCGTAACTTCTCCTCCCGTAATGGGGTCCAGGCCCATGATGGTCTGCATCAATTCTGTGCGTCCCGCGCCGACCAATCCATAGAATCCCAGGATTTCCCCCGCGCGCACCTGAAAGCTGCAATTGCGGACAATATCTCCCCGGCAAATATTCTTTGCTTCCAGCATCACCTTTCCCGGTTCGTTGTACGTCCTGACATAATACTGCTCCAGTTCCCGTCCCACCATCATCTGTACCAGTTCATCCGAATTGGTCTGACTGGTTATGCGCGTTCCAATGTAACTGCCGTCGCGCATGACGCTGACGCGATCGGTAATTTCAAAGATTTCCTGCATCTTGTGCGAGATATAGATAATCCCAATTCCCCTCGCCTTTAAATCGCGTATGGTGGAAAAGAGAATCTGCACTTCCTTTTCTGAAAGCGAAGATGTGGGTTCATCCATTACCAAAATCCTCGCATTGAGCGAAAATGCCTTCGCGATTTCCAGCATCTGTTGCTGACCGATTGACAGCCGGATCACCTTTTTGCCCGGCGGCTCTTCCAGCCCTACAATTCGCAGATATTTGACAGCTTCGCGATTCATGGCCTTCTGGCTGACAAATCCCAAAGAGCCTGTGATCTCCCGACCCATGAAGATATTCTCCGCCAGGCTCAGATGCGGCTCCAGGGCCAATTCCTGATGGATGAAGGCAATGCCTTGCGCCTGCGCGTCGGCCACGCTGCGGATGAATACCTCTTTTTCATCGATAAAAATGCGACCGCTGTCCGCGGGGAAAATTCCCGAAAGCACATTCATCAGCGTCGACTTTCCCGCGCCGTTTTCCCCCATCAGTCCCAATACCTCGCCGGCCTTCAATTCCAGGCAAGCCTTTTTCAGCGCGTGGACTCCGGGAAACCGCTTTTCAATATCCTCCATTCTAAGCAGAGTATTCGGCATCGGCACCGCCCTTTCTATATAGGCCATGCGGCATGAGCCCCTGCGACGCGGCACGGGGGTGGAAGGCCCCCCGTGCGCTTGCATTCTGCGCCCATGTCGCGGTTAGATCCGCGCATTTCCCGTTGCCCGCAAGGGCTGGACGAGAGCTATGCGCGTTTCCCCATCCCGGCAAAAATGCCAAACCGCTCCGTCTTTTTTGCATCGGACGGTGCGGAATCGACGCTATTGCCACCCTTCGGTGCCATATTCTGCTACATTGTCTGCAGTAATCAGGAATGTATCTACAACGATATTGGGTTCGATCTCATTGCCCGCGAGCAGTTCATAGGCGGCGGCAATGGTCTCCCGGCCAATGGTTTCCGGAGATTGCGCCGCGGTTCCTTCCATCCTGCCCGCCTCGATCAGGGCCTTCGCATCGGGGTTTCCGTCAACGCCGTATACCAATACGCTCATATCGGGATAGGCCGCCAACGCGTTGACCGCGCCGATGGCCGACGGGTCGTTTACACAGAAGAAGGCCGCCAAATCCGGCGTGCTTTGGAGCACGTCCTCGGCAAGCGGCATGGTGACGCCGGTATCCCCCTTGCCATCCAGTTCTACCACGATTTCAAAGTATTCGCCGACCGTATCATAGAAACCGTTGGCGCGATCGATGCAGGCTCCGCCCGCCGGAGAGTGCATGACCGCGACTTTGGAACCCTCGGGCAATTTCTCCATCATATCCTTGCCCACGACCACGCCGGCATTGTAGTTGTCGGACGCGATGATAGATTTGACCAGTTCCGTATTGGTCACGGGCGTGTCGAAATTGATAACCGGAATGCCCGCGTCCGCACAGGCCACCAGGGCCGTTTCGACAGCCGTGGAATCCTGGGGCGCAACCAGCAGCACGTCAATGCCCTGCACGATCAGGTCTCCGATCATGTTGTTCATGGTCGCCTGATCGCTCTGCGCGTCTACGGTCACCAACGTATCTCCGCGCGCCTCTACTTCTTCTTCGATGGGACCCATCAGGGCCAGCCAGAAAGCGTTGTTCATGGTGGTCGGTACATACGCGATGAGATATCCTTCTTCTTCGGCAACACCTGCAACACACATGGTCAGCAACAGCAAAACAGCGATTGTAAGTGACAGAATCTTCTTCATCGTAATGATCCTCCCTTCTACTTTTCAACGGGTGGAATCGGCTGCCGGAGACCGACCTTCCCCGATCCGAGCACACCGCCTCCCACGCCGTATTTTCCATTTTTCCGCCTTTTTAAATCAAAAT
>DVMU01000030.1 GCA_018714825.1 Candidatus Pullichristensenella excrementigallinarum | reverse complement strand
GCCTGGAGGCGGGCAACTACCTGCGCAATCATGTGCAGCGCGATCTGAAGCTCCCCGCATTGACCCAGGAAGAAGCCGTCTCCCGCCTGAGTGGACGCCTCGTCTCCCAGTCCGTCCGGCTGTGCGTGATCCCTGAAAACACCCGGGAAGTTCTCTGCTATGAGATCCATGCGACCGACGGCGCAAACGAGTATCTGGTCTATATCGACGCGGCCACGGGCCAGGAACGCGAAATCATGCAGATTATCTCCGAGGAGAACGGAACCCTGGTCATGTGAGGAGGGAATACCCATGCCATCACCCGTTAGCGGCTCTGCGCATAGTATGCCGGGGATACTCTATGCGGAGCGTGAAATCATGATTGCCAGAGGGGATCTATTCAGCGCCAGCCTCGACCCGGTGGTCGGCTCGGAGCAGGGCGGGATACGGCCCGTTCTGGTCATCCAGAACGACGTGGGCAACCGCCACAGCCCAACGGTGATCGTGCTTGCGATTACCGGACAGGTCAACAAGGCCCGCCTGCCTACGCATGTGCCGGTTCCGGCGGGCTCAACAGGGCTTCAAAAGGACAGCGTCATCCTGGCCGAACAGATTCGCACGCTCGACAAGCGCCGTTTGCGCGAACGCATCGGAACGCTTCCTCCGGAAGTGATGGAGAAAGTGGGGAACGCTGTCAAAATATCCCTCGGTTTTCTCTAAGGCAATCCCGCGCGAAAGCGCTTCCCGGCATTTTCAGGAACAGCGCATGGCGGAAAAGCCGCCCGGCATTGCCATAAGAAAACGCGGCAGGCTGTCCTCCTCGGCAGCCTGCCATTTTTGCGAAGAGCCCCTCAAAATCCGCGAAATTTTGACAAAGTTTCAAAGAAATTCCCGCCGGGTTTGACGCGCGGCCGGGAAAGCTGTATAATAACGATATACAAAAGTCCCTCGGAAATGCATTCCGGGGCGGAAACGGTCGTTTCCGGAGCGAAAGGAGTCCCAACCATGAGCCACGCATACAGAAAGGGAAGCCGCAACCGCATCTCCATGTGGAATTGGCTGGGCACATTGGCCCTGATGCTGATCCCGGGCGTGAACATCATCGCCCTGTTCCTGTTTTTGTTCCTCGGCAAGGCGCAACCCAAGCGTTCCTTCGCCCTGGCGGGCCTTTTGCTGATCGCGATCCTGGCGATCCTGACGCTCCTGGCCTTTATTTTCTTCCCCGCGCAACTTCTGAAATTTGCCGAAGATCTGCGCCCGTCGGCGGAATCTCTCGTTTCGCCGAGTCCGACGCCTTTCTTCTAACTTCCGCCGCTCGCCGGGCGGCCGAAGAGCACGAACGGGTCTCCCTGCGGATAGACCTGGACGCTCTGCACATATTGGCTTGCCGAACCGCCGAGTTCCCCCGCAATCTGCAAATACCACATCACGCGCTTCGAGGTATAGAGAAAGATCTCGTCGAGCGTGATTTTTCTATCGTGATTCAGATCCGCCATCAGAGGCCCGCGGCGCGCGTTGCTCAGGCTCCAGCCCGCCCCGTCGCACAGGGCGCGGGCAAGCACGGTCGCCATTTCGCTCTCGGCGAGGGTTTCGTCAAAGCTGATGCGGTAGCTGTCCTGATCCAGCGCCGCGGAGGCGAGAACCTTGTACTTGCTCGAGACAAACGGAGCCGTTCCCACGCGCCCGGAAAACACGGAGACAATGCCGTCGGTAAAATCATCCAAGCCGCTTGCCTCGCCGATCAGGCCTCCGCTTCCGCAGCAATCGACGATGACCACTACTGTTCCGCGAACCCTGCGCAATTCGCGTTCCAACTCATACGCGGTAATCACCGAACCGTCATACATCTGCAAAACCGACATGCCGTTGCGATAATACCCGTGGCAGGTGATGTAAAACAGCGATACGTCGCCCGCCTCCGCGTCGGCAAAGGCCTTGCGGATCTCCAGGAGCGTCTCTTCCCGGGTCGTATCCAGGGCGATCGTGGTCTGATATCCGCCCTCGCCCAGCAGGGACTGTTCGCCCAACATCTGCGCGATATTCTGCGCCGTATTGATCGACCCCACGCGCACCTTGTTGACATTGTCTCGGTACATCTGCTGCCCTACCACCAAGGCGCGATATTGCGGCGCCGCTGCTTCCACCACGACCTCCACCAAATCGGTAAACCCGCCGTCCTCGGAAATCGCCATCACATAGCCGCTTCCCTCCTGCAGGCCGGTCACCATCCCGTCTTCGGAAACCGAAAGCGTCTGCGAATCCGAAACCACATAGCGCACGTTCTTGTTCGACGCCTCGCGCGGATAGAACTCCAGGGAAAGCGCCGTCTTTTCGCCCACCCGGACGGAAACCGAACTGTCCGCAAACCCGATGCCCGAAAGCGGCACGCTCGCCACCGTGACCCTGACGCTTTTGCTCACGCCACCGTATGCCGTGGCGGTCACGGTCGCCTCTCCCGCGCCCACGGCGGTAATCTCCCCCTCCTGGGTGACCTTCGCCACCTGCGGATCGCTCGAAATCCAGGTGACGGCGGGGTGCGCGCCTTGCGGCAACACGCGGCTTTGCACGCTCTGCCGCTGTCCGACTTCCAGGGAAATCTCCTCCGCGGAAAGCTCCACTTTTTCCGGCAGCTTAGAAAAGTTCTCATTCTGCGCCACATAGAGCCTGTACGCGCCGTTGGTTCCGTCCGCCGCGCCCAGGCGCACAAAATACTTCTTCCCCGCCTCCAATTGGGCATAGAGGGTAACGCTCCCATCCGTCCCGGGTTCGGCCCGCTGGAGGGAAACGCCCTGCCCATCGGTAAAAATCGCCTCCAGGCGCAGCGCGCTTTGCTCTTCGGGAACGCCGAAGATGGTCGCCGGCCCGTCCGCCTGCGCGACAAAGGCGTACCAATGCGCGTCCTCGGATTTGACCAACATCTTGGAATAGCTGAATCCCGCCTCGTCCAGGCGGATCGGCTGCCCAAAGCTGCGCCCGAGCGTGTCGCGCATGATCTCCACCACGCCCTCGGCCGTTCCCGAAAGGACCAGCGTGTACTCCTCCGAGGCCGACAGGCGCGTCTCAATCAGCAGCTTGTCCGCCCCTCCCTGGCCGATCAGGCGTTCCCCGCGATACAGCGAGGCGGTGAGCGAAAATTCTTCCCCGGAAAACAGATAAATCGCATAGCGGCTGTTGGCCTCGGGCACAAAGGAAAATCGCCGTTCCTCCGCGTCAAGGGAAATCTCCACACGATCGCCCACGGCGATTCTCTCTTCAAAAGACATGGCAAAAGCGCCGGTCAGCAAGGCCGACGCAATGACCCATACAGCTATAAGGATTTTGGCAATCCCTTTCGCCATTCGCTCTTCTCCCGGTTTATTCTGCCTGTAAATATTCGAGCTTTACATAGCCCTCTTCCAGTTCGGCCGTGCGGATGCGCGCCCAGCCGTCCTCCACTTCCTTGCACACGATCACGCGCCTGCCGTAATCCAGCACGGTCAATACCCGCGCTGTAGTGGAAGGACTTTCCCGAACGTTCAAGGTCGAGGCGCGGCTTTCCAATACCACGCTCGCATAGTATTCGCCCTCCTCCAAATCCGGCAGCGGCGCGGGCGAAGGCGTGGGCGTGGGCCTGGCACGGGCGCGCCCGATGCTTTCGGGAAGATCCTCCAGGGGCGTCAATTCCACTTCCGGCCAATCGATTTTTTCCACCGTCATGCCGGGATAGTAGAAATTGAGAATTTCCAGATAATCCTTTTCGTATTCTCCCGCCATCCACTGCGCCCCGCGCTGGCTCATGCCCACGCCATGCCCAAACCGGCGCATGGAAATGGTAAAGGATTCAAGCGTTCCTTCCGAATCGGTCTGCTTTTCCACGCGCACCAGTTCGTAATCCGAACTGTTCAGCCCCAGGGAAAGCCCATCCTTGATCTGGTCGTAAACCAGCAGTTCCACCACCGGGTTTTCCGCAAGCGTCTCGCGGCCCTGAGAAAGCTCGTAGGGCGTTTGCAGCGCGCCGCGCCGCGCAAGGGCCAGTCCCGCGACCGAGGAAAGCGTCTCGTCGGCAAGGCCGGCGTCCTCCCCGAACAGAGGCGGCGTCTGATCGCCTTCCTGCGGCGCGTATCCCTCCCGCGCATAGCTCGCCTCCAAGGTGAAGCGCAATTTGGTATACATCAGGCTTCCCTCGCTCGCGGGTTCCACGGCCTCGACGTCCACGACCCGCTCAAACTGCACGTCCTTTTCGGGAAGATTCAATTCCGCCAATTCTTCCTGCAGCATGGTCAAAAGCGCTGCGGACTGTTCGCAATTCGCGGAAACCGTCAGGGAATTGACCAGGCTCGAGGGATTTTCCAAATCGTATGGGTCCTCCACCATGGCCAAATATCCGTAATCCCCCGAGCCGCCCCAGATGTCGGTGGGCAAGGCGGTCTGCCCGCCGTTGGAGGCGGTGTAATAGCACATGGCAAATCCGCCGTTATAGGTGCCGACCACGCCGCGCGTCTCCTCGACCGCCTGAATTACATTCGTATAGCGCGCGTCATATCCCTTAAAAACCTGATCCTGCGTGGTATCCACTACGTCATATGCCCGGCCTGCGGAGGTCCACTTCTTGCCCATTGCATAGGTGCGCGCGGCCACGGCCTGCGCCTTGAGCGCCTCCAGTGGGAACGAATCGCTCATCTCGTAGGCCACGACGCCTAGCAGGTAATCTTCGATATGGATTTTTAAAATACACTGAAGGCCCCCGTCCACTTCTGTCACGGTCAGGTCTCCGGCAAACAGCGTGTCCTTTTCCGATTCGTGAATGTAGATCCCGTTTTCCGCACCCTCCTCCGCCTGATGGCGGGTGAGCGTCAGGCTCTCTCCCATGTCGATGGTCAGGCCCCCGGTGGTGAGCAGAATGTTGCCGTCCTGCGCGGCAAGGACGATTTCCGTATCCCGGGCAAAGCGGAACCCCGCATCGTTTTCCACCGTATAGATTCCCGCCAGCGTAAGTCCCAAAGATTCCGGATCGTTCAAAGATTTGAGATAAACGCGCAAAAGGCCGTCATCCTCTATTGTCGACGTTTGTACCTTCTCGGTATCCTTTCCGCCAAACAGAAAACTAAGCGCGTATGCTGGAGCGGTCAAAACAATCGCCAACGCCAAAATTGCGACCAGCGTGCGTTGCATTTTCTTGCGCATGGTACCCTCCCATGTATCGTTTCATTTTATATAGACGCAAAAACCCCTCAATCGGTTCAAGCGGCGACGAACCAATCATACGCGAGCTTGGCAATCAGCATGACCAGAACGCCCAGCATCACGAATCGAACCAGACGCGCGCCCACGCGCAAGGCCATCTTGGAACCAAGCCATCCCCCGGCCACCGAACAAGCCATGGCCGGAACCGCCAGGGGGAACAACACATAGCCTCCCAACAGCATGGAAACCATGGCCGCTGCGTTGGAGGCCAGATTTACGGGCTTTGCCGTTCCCGAGGCTGAAACGATATCCATCCCCGCCACCCAGGTAAACAGGATGATGAGAAAAGTTCCCGTCCCCGGGCCGAAGAAGCCGTCGTAAAATCCGCATCCCAATCCGATTAAGAAGCACAACCCGAGCCGCGCGATCGTCATCTTTCGCGTCTTTGCGGGCGTGTCGCGCTTAAACGCCACGATTCCCGCCACCACCGGAATGGCCACGAGCATGATCTTGCGCACCAGGGCCTCGTCGGTACGCTTGAGCACCTCCGCGCCCAGATAAGAGGCCGGAAACGCTCCTGCAACGGCCAAAAGCGCCGGCAGCAGCAAGATCTTTTTTCCCCTCGCATAGCGAAGGGTGGCGGCCAACGTTCCAAAACACGCGGAAAACTTATTGCTCCCCGCAGCCAACGCCGGAGGCAATCCCGCCAGATAATAGGCCGGCAACGAGATCAATCCCCCGCCTCCGGCAATGGAATCGATCATGGAGGCGAGAAACACCAGCGGGCACACGGTCAAAAGCATTCCAAGCGTAACTTCCATCGTCCTCAGCTTCCTCTGTTCCAGAACAAATCATGAACATTATAGCATGAATATGCGTCAAATCGAAGGAACAATTTCAGGGTTTTTTGTCGCGAAGTGTTGTGCGCAAGAATTTAACAGTTGCGTGTTATGCTAAAAGATACTTCTTATGAGAGGGAGCGGATGCGCGCATCCGAACTTTCGCTTCTGCAAAATCAGGAGAGGAGGGCACGCCTTGTCGGACGGCCTGTATGAAATCCTCGCGTTGGCGGCGCGCTACTTCTTTGCCGGATTGTTTTTGTTGATCGTGTTTCGCGCCTGGCGCATCACGGTGCGCGACGGCCGTCGCGCCCGAAAATTGCGGCGCTATTCGCCTGAAACTGGATTGTGCGGGGAACTCGTGGTTATCGAAGGCAACGAAAAGGCGCGCAAGGGGATGCGCTATCCGGTGATTCGCGAAGGCGTCATCGGATCGGGCCGCTTCGCGGACGTGCGCATTCGCCACTCCTCTATCCGCAAGATTCACGCGCGCTTTGAATGGAAGCCGGACGGCCTGCACATCCGTTCTGACGGTTCCGCAAAGATCTTCGCTTCCGACGGCACGCGCGCCCGTTCTCTGATCGCGCGGGACGGCGATCGCTTCACCCTCGGCAGCGTGCAGCTCCTCTTGGTGCTTCTCGACGGCGAAACCGCAAGCGCGCAGTCGTCCGCTTCGGAAGAAGACGATCTGTTCCTCGCGCCGCCCGTCTCGCCTGCCCGTCAACCGAATGAAGGAGCCGCCAGCATTTCCGATCGTCCCGATCCCGACGCGGCGCTCTACGGTCGTCCCTCCTCCCGGGATCGATTTTCGGAGCGGAATCCCGAAAATGTCCGCCGCCGCGTGGACGAGATCTTTGATCTGTCCGAGGATGAACTGTTCCGGTCCGACGATGAGGATGGTGAGCCATGACAAAACCCGTAAGCACGGATGTGATGCGCAAGGCGCTGATGCGTTCCAATACGCGATTGCTGCTCTCGGCGGTGATGCTCTTTCAATTTACCGCCATGCTTCTGATTTCCTGTCAGCAGGACCCTCTGGATTTGCAGGCGCTAATCTTCGCCGGGGCGCTTCCGGCGGCAACTTGGCTGACGACCATGGTGATGGGCCGCGTCTGGCCCGTGGATCGCGCGATTGTAATCCTGGCCATGCTTTTGTGTTCGGTGGGCATCATTACGCTTTCCGACATTGCCAAATCCCCCTCCACGCCCCTGACCCAGGGGATCTATGCCGGCGCGGGTATTCTCGCCATGTTTATCGGCTGCGCGTTTATCCGCAGCGTGCGCAAATGGGACAAGTGGGTGCTTCCGGGAATGATCCTGTGCCTTTGCGCGCTGCTCTCTCCCTGGGTATTGGGAAGCTGGAAGGACGGCGCGCGCAACTGGATCGTCCTTGTCGAAGACAAAGTCACCTTGCAGCCCTCGGAATTCATCAAGCCCGCCCTGATCCTGATCCTGGCCGCAGGTCTTGCCAAAAAGCCTCGTTTCCTTAAATGCTTGCCCATTCTGGCCTTCGCGGCGGCCTGCTGCGGGATTCTGCTCTCCCAGCACGATTTGGGCGCGCTGCTTCTCTATTTCCTTACGACGGTGCTGATGTATTTCGTCGCCACGTCCAACTGGCTGATCACGCTCTCCGGGCTGGGGCTGGGAGGCGTCGCGGCCGTGATTGCGTACAAGGCCTTTCCCTATGTGCAAAAGCGCATCGCGATCTGGCAAAATCCCTGGTCTGACCCGCTCGACAGCGGGCATCAGATCGTGCAGGCGCTCATTGCCATCGGCTCCGGCGGGCTGTTCGGCATGGGCCTGGGGCTGGGCACGCCCCGCAACATTCCCCTCTACCATTCGGATTTTATCTTTGCCGCCATCGCCGAAGAATTCGGCCTTGTGTTTTCGATCTGTCTGTTGGCGATCTATGTGTTGATTATCATGCGCGGCCTGGTCGTCGCCATGAATGCGCGCACGAGTTTCCATTCCCTGACCGCGTTCGGAATCGTCGTCATGCTGGGATTGCAGACGATGCTCATCGTGGGCGGCAATACCAAATTGATTCCGCTGACCGGCGTCACCCTGCCGATGATTTCCTCGGGCGGTTCCTCGCTGGTGAGCACGTTTTTGTCCTTCGGCATTCTGCTGGGAATCTCCTCGATGAACGCAGAAGACGAGGCGCGGGATATTGAAAAGCTTTCCATCCGGGAGGAGGTGTTTTGATTGAAGAGCCTGCGCGGAAAAATGCGCCTGGTCGGCACGCTCGTAGTATGCCTGTTTCTGGTGCTGGGCGTCTCTTACGGCTTTACAGTGTATTCCCAAGGCTCCGTCTGGGCCTCCAACCCCTATAACACGCGCGCCAGTGGCACCACTGCGCACATGGGGGATATCACCGATCGCGACGGCATCACCCTCGCGACCACCCTTTCGGATGGAACCCGTCAGTATCTGGAAAACGAACAGGCCCGACGCGCGCTGTCGCAGACCGTGGGCGATCAGAAGGGCATGAGCGGAACGGGTGTGGAAAACTACTATTCCGCGACGCTCCTGGACATTTCCGGCTCGCTTCTGGATAAATTGCGCGCCGCGTTTTCCGGGACCGAGCGCGTGGGGTCGTCCATTCAATTGACTGTGGACGCGCAGTTGACCACCTATCTTTCTTCCATCTTCCCCGAGGGATACGAAGGCGCGATCTGCGTGATCAATTATAAGACCGGTGAGGTGCTCGCCATGGTTTCCAAGCCGGATTACGATCCCGTCGCCCTGCTCGCGGGCGAAGAGGCGCAGGACACGGCCTATCTCAACCGCTGCCTGCAGGGGTTGTATACCCCGGGTTCGACCTTTAAGATCGTCACCCTGGCCTCGGCCATTGAAAATGATCCCAATGTCCTCAATCAAAAATTCACCTGTTCCGGATCCTGGAATTATGAGGGCGGCACCATTGTCTGTGCCGGCAACGCGGTGCACGGAACCGTGGATCTTAAAACCGCCTTCGCCAAGAGCTGCAACATCACCTTCGGCAAACTCGCCTACCAATTGGGCATGGAACGGCTGCGGAACACCGCGGAGCTTTTCGGTCTCAACGAAAATTTCAAATTCGACGACTTCATGATCTACAATTCCTCCTTTCCCAAGAGCGGCGAAAATCTTTCCGATCTCGTCTGGTCGGGCGTAGGGCAGTCCCAAGTCCTGGTCACGCCTATGCATATGGCGATGATCGCGGGCGCAGTGGCCAACGGCGGCGTCATGGTCGAACCCAAATTGGTCGAACGCATTCAAAACCCGCTGGGAATCACCACGCACACCCGTTCGGTCACGACCTATCGCCAGGTGATGAGTTCCTCGACCGCCCAGACCATCGCGCAGGCCATGTACCAGGCGGTGACTTCCGGAACCGCCACGCGCGCCGCAATTTCCGGGCACACTGTCTGCGGCAAGACCGGTTCCGCCGAGGTCAGCGATGATAAATCCGTTCCCACCCATGCCTGGTTTGTCGGCTTCCTCGCGGAGGAAGAACACCCCTATTGCGTGGCGGTTGTGGTCGAACACGGTGGTTCCGGTGGCCTGGTCGCCGCTCCTATCGGGCAGAAAGCGCTTCAAAAAGCGATCGAGGTGGTCGGCTGATGCGATCGGAAGAATTTGATCTGAAGCTGAAGAACCTTCCCGATTCTCCGGGCTGTTATCTGATGAAGAGCCAGGGACAGGTAATCTATGTCGGCAAGGCAAAAAACCTGAAAAACCGGGTACGGCAGTATTTCCAATCCTCGCGCGGCCATACGCCCAAGGTGTTGGCGATGGTGGAAAGAGTTGATGATTTCGACATCGTGCTTGTGGATGGGGAATTGGAAGCGCTGGCGTTGGAACTCAACCTCATCAAGCGCTATAAGCCCAAATACAACATCCTCCTGAAAGACGACAAGCATTTCCCCTATATCCGCATTGATCCCAGGGAGGATTTCCCCCGCGTAGAATTGGTTCGGCGGCAGACGAACGACGGTGCGAAATACTTCGGACCCTATCAGGGCGCTACCGCGGTGCGCGAAGTGTTGGACGTGGTGCGCATGGTCTTTCCCATTCGCACCTGCAAAAGGGCCATCCGTCCCGACAAGCCGGAGCGGCCCTGCGTGCATCACCAGGTCGGTCAGTGCCTGGCGCCCTGCGCCGGATTGGTATCCCGGGAGGAATACCATGCCCTTCTCGACCGGGTGATGGAATTTTTGCGCGGACACGAGCAGCCCGTATTGCGGGAACTGCGCGAGCGCATGATGCAAGCCTCCAGGGAACTCAATTACGAGCGCGCGGCCGTTTATCGCGATCGCATTCAGGCGGTCGAAGCGGTCATGCAAAAGCAAAAGGCCATCTCCACTTCGCCCAACGATCAGGACGCGATCGCCGTGGTCCCCGAGGGGCCGGACGCAGTGGTGGAAATGTTGTTTGTGCGCTCGGGACGGCTCATCGGTTCGGAAAATTACATTCTCGAAGGCGCGGGAGCGGACGCGCCGGGCGAGGCGCTGTCGCAGTTCATGCTGCAATACTACGATTCGGAAAATATCCCGCCCCACGAGATCTTGCTTTCGGCCGACCCTCCGGAACGGGACGTGCTCGAGCAATTGCTCAGCGAGCTGCATGGCAAGCGCACTTACATCCTCGCGCCCCGACGCGGCGACAAACGAAATCTCACGCGCATGGCCGAAAAAAACGCGCGGGATTTGGCGGAAAAGCGCCGCAAAAAACTCTCTCGCAGCCGCGAACGCACCCTCGGCGCGCTGGAAGAATTGCAGGCCGCGTTGGGATTGCCTGCTCTCCCCCGCCGGATCGAGGGATACGACATTTCCAACACCCAGGGCGCGCTTTCCGTGGGCTCCATGGTGGTCATGGTGGACGGAATCTCCGCCAAGAAAGAATACCGGCACTTTCGCATCAAGACCGTGGAAGGCGCAAACGATTTTGCTTCCATGCACGAAGTGCTTACCCGTCGCCTCTCGCACGGCCTGCGCGAGCGGGAATCCGGGGAAAAAGGGCGCTTTTCCACCTTCCCCGATCTGATTCTGATCGACGGTGGGCGCGGACAGCTCAACGCCGCGCAAGATGCCATGCACGGTCTTGGATTGGACATTCCCATGTTCGGCCTGGCCAAGCGCATCGAAGAAATCGTCCTGCCCGACCGGGAGGACAGCCTCCTGCTCGATCGGCGCTCCAATGCCCTGCAATTGTTGCAACGCCTGCGCGACGAAGCGCATCGCTTTGCCATTACCCACCACCGCGCGCTCCGAGGACGGCATTCCGTCTCCTCGCAGCTCGATTCGATCCCCGGCGTGGGCGAAAAGCGCCGCCGCGCCATTTTGCTGCGGTTTAAAACCGTGGAAGCCCTGAAAAACGCTTCCACCGAAGAAATCGCGCAAGCAGTGCCGAAAAAAGTGGCGGAAGCGGTATATCGTTTTTTGCATTCCGATGATTGACACATATCGGGAAATCCTTATAATGATATCTGAAACAGGCAAATAGCGGGAGGGCGAAGCATGGTATACGAAAAGCTGTCGGCTTGGGTAGACGCGCACAGGGACGCATTTTTGGCGGATTTGGAAAATTGGCTGAGCGTGCCCTCGGTCAAGGGCGAGGCGGAACCCGGCGCGCCCTTTGGCCCGGAAAATCGGAAAGCGCTCTCCCTGGCGCTGGAAGACGCGCGGCGGTACGGCTTTGTCACCCGCGATTTCGATGGATATGCGGGGGATATCACGCTCGGCGACGGCGCGGAAACCCTGGGCATTCTCTGCCATCTGGACGTGGTTCCCGCGGGCGACGGCTGGAGCAAGCCGCCGTTCCATCTCACTGTGGAAAACGATCGCCTGATCGGGCGCGGCGTAATGGACGACAAGGGTCCGGCGCTCGCCGCGCTGTACGCTATGCGCGCGGTGCGCGATTGCGCGCTGCCCCTCAAAGACAAGGTGCGCCTGATTCTCGGCTGCGACGAGGAAACAGGCATGAGCGATATGCGCTATTACGCGCAGAAGGCCGATCTTCCCCATTACGGTTTCTCCCCGGACGCGGAATTCCCGGTCATCCATATCGAAAAGGGCGGGCTGAATCTGCTTTTGTCCAAGGTGACCGATTCGAAAATTTCCGCCCCGATTGAAATTGAGAGCCTGCAGGCGGGCGAACGCTGCAATGTGGTGCCCGGAATCGCCAGGGCTGTCGTGGCGGTCAGCGATGTCCCCGATCTCGAGGAACGCGTCGCCGCCATCGCGCAAAAGCGTGCATTCTCCCTCTCCACGCGCGCGTTGGGGGACGGTCGATATGAAATTGTGGCGGAGGGCCTCTGCGCGCACGCCAGCACGCCCCATCTTGGCAAAAACGCAGCGGGAATGCTCCTGATCGCGCTCGCCGACCTCAATGCGGGCGGCGCGATCGGCGAAACCGTCCGCGCGCTGTCGGAATGGATTGGGTTAGAGGGAAATGGCGAATCCCTGGGCATCGCAATTTCGGATCCGGATTCCGGCCCGCTCACCTGCAATTTGGGCATCCTTCGCTATGACGGAAACCTGTTCTCCGCGCAATTGGACATCCGCTATCCCCTCAATGTCACGGAAGAAACGCTGTGTGGAAAAGTCGCCATGCGCCTCTCCCCCGCCAAAATCGCATTGACCCGCATAAGCGGGCACGCGCCGCATCACGTTCCCAAGGAGCACAAGGTGGTTCAGGGCCTGCTGCGGGCTTATAACGAGGCGACCGGCCTGGAGGGATACGCCTTCGCCATCGGCGGCGGCACCTATTCGCGCATGATGCCCAATACCGTGGCCTTCGGTCCGAATTTCCCGGGCGAAGTGGATACCTGTCACATGCCGGATGAATACATCTCGCAGGAAAAGATGTTCCTGTGCATCAAGACCATCGCGCTGGCGATCGCTCGCCTGGCGTGCGAGGAGTGCTGAGCGATGCAAGAGCCGTTTTCCATTGCCATCGACGGGCCCTCCGGGGCGGGAAAATCCTCGGTGGCCAGGGCGGTCGCCCGGGAATTGGGCGCGATGTATCTGGATACGGGCGCGATGTACCGCGCGGTGGGCCTGTATATGATAAAGCACGGCATTCCCCTGGACGATACCCGCCAGATTGCCGAAAACTGTCGCTTTGCCGATGTGTCCGTCCGTTATGAAGGCGGACGGCAAAAGATCTATCTTGCGGGCGAGGATGTGAGCGAAGCCATTCGTACCGCGCAGGCTTCCCTGGCAGCCTCTTCGGTTTCCGTAGTACCGGAGGTTCGGCGGCGGATGGTGGATTTGCAGCGCGAAATCGCCCGGGGACACTGCGTCGTCATGGATGGGCGCGATATCGGCACGCACGTCCTCCCGGATGCCACGCTCAAGATCTTTCTCACCGCTTCCGCACCGGTGCGCGCGCGCCGCAGGCATTCGGAGCTTCTGGCCAAGGGGATGAACGAGCCTTACGAGAAAGTCCTGCGCGAACTGATTCAGCGGGATGAAACCGACACTCGCCGTTCCGCTTCCCCCTTGCGTAAGGCTGAAGACGCGGTGGAAGTGGATTCCTCGGAACTTTCACTTTCAGAAGTGGTTGAAAAGATTGTGTCGCTGTTCCGCGCGATCGAAAGAGGGAAAAAATGAACACTCGTCTGTATGATTTCCTGCATCCCATCGTGGGCCTGTATTATCGCGTGTTTCTCGGCATCCGCGCCGTTGGAAGGGAAAACGTTCCCTCCGAAGGGGGATTTATCCTCTGTGCCAATCATGTGCACGCGCGCGATCCGTTTGTCATCGCCACTCTCACGCGCCGCCATCTGCACTTTATGGCCAAGGCCGAACTGTTTAAAAACCGCCTGGTCGGATGGTTCATCCGCTCCATCGGCGCCTTTCCCATCGAGCGCGGAAAGAGCGATATCGGCGCAATTCGTGAATCGATGAAAATTTTGGGAGAGGAACACGCGCTGGGAATTTTCCCCCAGGGCACGCGTTCGCGGGAAAATGCGCACACGCACATGGAATCGGGCGTAGCATTGATCGCGTTGCGGGCGGGAAAACCGGTGCTTCCGGTGTATGTGGACGGCCCGTATCGCTTCTTCCGAAAAACGACGGTTTTCTTTGGCCCAATGATGCGTTTCGAGGATCTCGGTCGCAAATTCGACCGGGAAACGCTCAATATCGCAACATCTCGCATTGAAAGCGCTATATGGGCTTTGCAACCGCAAGATTCGTTAAATATTCATTAAATCCTGTGTCTTTGCAGGATTTATTTTTCCATTAACGAATCATATAAGTTAGCGTATTTTTGAGAAATGCGGCGAAAAGGGGTGTATTTCCGTTCCTGTCTGCAAAATTGCGCGGTATGCCGGGTTCTGCTTCGGCGTTCGGCGCGCGGTGGAAACTGCCCGGAAAAATGCCCCGGCGCGCACCATTGGCCCGGTGATTCACAATCCCCGCGTCGTACGGGAATTGGAGGAAATCGGCGTAATCGGCGTGCGCAACCTGTCCGAAATCGCGCCGGGCGATCGGGTCATTCTCCGTTCGCATGGGGTCGATCGGGCGACGGTTTGCCGTTTGGAAGAAATTGGCTGTCAGGTGCTGGACGCCACCTGTCCCTTTGTCTCGCGCATTCACGAAATCGCGCGGGAAGCGGAGAATAAGCGCATCGCCCTGATCGTTGTCGGCGAGGCGGAACATCCGGAGGTGCAGGGAATTCGCGGATGGACGCGAGGCGTATCCTACGCCGTGCCAGACGTTTCTTCCGCGCTCGCTCTTCCGGAATTGGAAGAAGCGATCGTGGTTTGCCAGACCACCTTCATTGCGGAAAATTTTGACGCCATCGCCTCCGCCGTTTCCCAACGGGTACACAAGGTCGATCTTCGCAAAACCATCTGCCCTGCGACCGACCAAAGGCAGACGGAAGCGGTCGAAATCGCCCGGGAATCGGATGTGATGATCGTCATTGGCGGTCGGGAAAGCTCCAACAGCCGCAAGCTGTTTAAGCTGGTTCAGGGGATCTGCCCTCGCGCCTGTTTTATCGAGGACGCGCGGGAGCTTGAAAATATGGAATTCAAGCCGTCAGATCGGGTTGGGATTACAGCCGGCGCCTCTACGCCGGATTGTACAATTAAGGAGGTAGTTGCAAGAATGAACGACATCGAGAAGCAGGTCACTCCGTCCGAGGAAATCCAGGAGCAGGCCGAGACGTCCAGCGCGGAATCCGATTTCATGGCCGATGTGGAAAAGACATTGGTGCAGATCCGCCCCGGACAGACGATCACTGGAACCGTGGTACAGATCACGGATGATGAGGTCTGCGTAAACGTCGGTTACAAGGCAGACGGATTGGTTAAAAAGGCTGACCTCTCCTCGACCGATGTCAAGATTGGCGATGAAATCGAAGTCGAAGTCGTCAAGGTCAACGACGGCGAAGGCAACGTATTGCTCTCGCAGCGCAACATCGTCAACCGCAAGAATTGGGATGAAATCGTCGCCAAGTACGAGGCCGGCGAATTTGTCACCGGTATCGGCAAGGAAGCCGTCAAGGGCGGCCTGCTTGCGGATGTCAACGGAATTCGCACCTTCATCCCTGCCTCGCAGCTCTCCCTCCGGTATGTGGAAAAGATCGAGGAGTTCGTCGGTCAGGAATTGACGCTGAAAATCATCGAAGTGGACAAGGCCAAAAAGCGCATCGTCGCCTCCCGCAAGGCCGTTCTTATCGCCGAAGAGGCTGAGCGCAAAAAGGCGATCTGGGACGCCCTGGAAGTGGGTTCCGTCGTCAAGGGCATTGTTCGCCGCCTGGCGGATTTCGGCGCGTTTGTGGATATTGGCGGTGTGGACGGTCTGGTGCATGTGACTGATCTGTCCTGGGGCCGCGTACAGCATCCCTCTGAGGTCGTCAAGGTTGGCGACGAAATCGACGTGAAGATCCTCAATGTGGATCCCGAACGCGAGCGCATTTCCCTTTCTTACAAGCAGACCCGTCCGCGTCCGTGGACGGTCGCCGGAGAAAAGTATCCGGTCGGCAGCGTGGTTGAGGGCAAGGTCGTCCGCATCACCACTTTCGGCGCCTTCGTCGAACTGGAGCCGGGCCTGGACGGCTTGGTCCACATCTCCCAGTGCGCGCTGACCCGCATCGCCAAGGTGGAAGACGCCGTGCAGGTGGGCCAGATCGTGCGCGTGAAGGTTTTGGATGTCAATACCGAAGCCAAGCGCATCTCCCTCTCCATCCGCGAGGTACTCGAAGATGAGGCGCTGGAGAACGTCCCCGCCAATGAGGATGAGGAATACGCCATCGTGGACATCCCCGAGGTCGCCGCTGAGCAGGAAGTTCCCGCCGCGGAGGCTGAGGTTCCCACCGAGGAATAATTTCGTTTCGATTCAGAGCGGCATGGCTGTTGTCATGCCGCTTTTTCCACTTTGCTTCTCTCATTTCAATGGCTGCATGGAGAGGATCGCATGAAAACAGAATCCATTGTCCTTATCTCCGCGCGCGACGCCCTTCCGTTGGAGACGCTCGTCGCCTATCCGGATAACACCGCGCGGGGTGTGGTGCAGATCTCGCACGGCATGTGCGAACACAAGGAGCGGTATATCCCCTTTCTGGAATTTCTTACGGAAAACGACTACGCCGTCATCCTGCATGATCATCGCGGCCATGGCGCGGCTGCGCTGGCGCGCGGCGATCTGGGGTATTTCGGAAAAGACGGCGCGAACGCGTTGGTGGACGATCTGCATCAGGTAACGCTCGAGGCCAAAAAACGCTTTCCTGGAATCCCCGTCTATCTCTTTGGGCACTCAATGGGTTCCCTAGCCGCGCGCGCGTACCTCCTGAAATACGAAAAGGAGCTTTCCGGCGCATTTGTCTGCGGCAGTCCGGCCTACAATCCGGGCGTGCATTTCGGCATTGGCCTGGCTAGGCTGCTTTCCGCCTGCAAGGGCGAAAAGAGCCGCGGAAAACTTCTGAAAATACTGGCCTTCGGCCCCTATTATCGTGCCTTTCCGCAAAGCAAATGTTCCTGGATCTGTTCGGATCCGGAAGTTGTGCGCGCCTACGAAGCCAGCCGACTGTGCAACTTTACCTTCACAAACAACGGTTTCCTGGCCCTGTTTGAACTGATGAAACTGGCCTACCGCACTTCTCCCCCCACCTCGTGTCCGGATTTGCCGATCCACTTTCTTTCCGGCGCGCAGGATCCCTGCATGGGCGGCGAAAAGGGTTTTGAAAAAGCGGTAAACTGTATGCTCCGGCGCGGCTATACGCGCGTAAGCGGGCGGGTGTACGAAAATATGCGCCACGAAATCCTCAACGAACGCGGCAAAGCGCAAGTCTTCTCGGATGTATTGGCGATTTTGCGGAATTGGGAGGCGGAAAGATGATCGCAGTCGTGGCGGGCATTCTCCTTCGCGATGGCAAGATTCTGCTCGCGCAGCGCAAGGAAGCGGCGTCCTTCGCCCTGAAATGGGAATTCCCCGGCGGCAAAATCGAACCCGGAGAATCCCCGGAAGAGGCGCTGGAGCGCGAACTCCAGGAAGAACTGGGGATTCACACGCACACGGGGCGCATTTTTGACGCGGTGCGCCTGGAAAACGCGCAGCGGGATCTCCTGCTTCTGTTTTATTTCACTGCCCTTTCCGATGGCGAACCTCGCGCCCTGGATTGCCAAGCTCTCCGATGGGTTGCGCCCGCAGACCTTCTGCAATACGACCTCGCCCCGGCCGATCGGCGGGTGGCGGAAAAGCTCGCCGCTCTGCCCGGCAATCTTCTCTGAAATCGCCTGGACCGCGCGGATCTGATCTCGCTTTGCGACAATTGAAGCGCGAATTTGTATTTTTGAACGTCTTGCGCTTTTCTTTGAAGCGAAAATGTTCTATAATGCATCTAAAGAATGCTCGGGAGGAATTGTCATGGATAGCGTATCCTACATCATCGTAACCTATCTCCCCGCAATCGTGATGTTGATCGTCGGATTCGCGCTGGTGGTGGTCGAAATGTATATTCCGGGCTTTGGCGTTCCGGGAACTCTTGGAATCATTTTGTTGGTTTTAGGAGTGGTTGCCACCAAACCGACCCCTTTACAGGCGCTGATCATGGCCGTGATTATTATCGTGCTGTTGTGTATCGCGCTGTCGATCTGCATCCATTCAGTTTCCAAGGGGCGGCTTTCCCAATCCAATCTGGTTCTCAAGGAAACCGCCACCCGCGCCGAGGCCGATGCGGAAAATCAGCTCAACTTCTTCATTGGCCGGGAGGGCGTTGCCCGTACCGTCCTGCGTCCGGCGGGAATCGCGGAATTTGACGGGGTGAAACTCAATGTCGTCAGCGAAGGAGATTTTATTTCCATCGGTTCGCGGGTGCGCGTGGAGCGGGTGGAAGGAAATCGCATTGTGGTTCGCGAATTGGAAAAGGGGGCTTCGTCCCCTTCGAGCGCGCCCGTTGCATCGGCCCCCGAAGAAGAGATCCCTTCGCAAAAGCCCGATTCCGGTTCTCGTTGAGCAACTGAGAAATTTGTAAAAGACAGCGCTTGCTGTTGATTGATTGAGAAAGGGAGTGCTTTTATGTTCCCCAGCAGTATCCTCGCCGCCATGGGCATTATCGTCCTGGTCATTATCTTCTTGATCGCATTCCTCTATGTGGTTCCCCTGGGATTGTGGATCTCGGCACGCGCCTCCGGCGTCAAAGTGGGCATCGGTTCGCTGTTTGGAATGCGCCTGCGCCGCATCAACCCTTCCAAGATCATCTTGCCCATGATCAAAACCACCAAAGCGGGCCTGGACGTGAACATGAATGAACTGGAAGCGCACTTCCTGGCGGGCGGCAGCGTGGATCGCGTCATCGACGCGCTGATCGCCGCGCAGGGCGCGCGGATTCCCCTGGAATTTGAGCAGAGTTGCGCCATCGACCTGGCAGGCCGCAACGTGCTGGAAGCCGTTCGCATGTCGGTCAATCCCAAGGTCATCGAAACGCCGGTGGTCGCCGCCATCGCCAAGGATGGCATCGAGCTGCGCGCCAAAGCGCGCGTGACCGTGCGCGCCAACATCTCCCGCCTGGTCGGCGGCGCGGGTGAGGAAACCATCATCGCGCGCGTCGGCGAGGGCATTGTCACCACTGTCGGTTCCTCTCCCACGCATAAAGAAGTGTTGGAAAACCCGGATCTGATTAGCCGAACCGTGCTGGCAAAGGGTTTGGACGCCGGTACCGCGTTTGAGATTCTTTCTATCGATATCGCGGATGTGGATGTCGGCCGCAATGTGGGTGCGCAGTTGCAGATGGATCAGGCCGAGGCCGATCGCCGCATCGCACAGGCCAAGGCGGAAGAGCGCCGTGCCATGGCCGTCGCGCAGGAACAGGAAATGATCGCCACCGTGCAGGAAATGCGCGCCAAGGTCGTCGAGGCCGAGGCCGAAGTCCCGCGCGCCATGGCCGCCGCGCTTCGCGAGGGCAAATTGGGCGTGATGGACTACTATCAGATGCAGAACATCCTTTCCGATACCCGGATGCGCGATTCTATCGCACAGACCGGCACTTCCTCAAAGGCCGATCCCACCGAAGATGGCAAGAAAAAGTAAGCGGGCTTTCTGAAACGCTCTTGCAGCAGGGACGGGGTTTTCCGTCCCTGCGTTAGGAAAGGAGGGACATCCGCGTGAATGAACTGATTCCCCTTTTAATCATCGCTCTTATCGCTTCGTTCGTCACGCGAAAATCCAAAAAGGTTGCCCAGAAGCGCCCGGGAAGCGCCCCACTGCCCAGGCCGAATGTTCAGGCCCCGGGCGAGGCGCGGCAGGTGGTCGTCAAAGAAGCTACTCCGAAGGCTTCCATGCCCACGCCGGAGGTTTTGAAAAAGGTATCCCCTTCGCCGTCAAAGCCGCAAAACAAGAAATCCGGCGGCATGAATCTTCCTCCGGAGATTCGTCGGGTTCTCGATCTGGAGGATCCGGAACCCCCGCGCACACCCGCGCACACCTATAAGCCCAAGGAAGGTCAGAGCCGAAAGGATGCTTCCGGTTGTATCGGCGGATCCCTTCCGCACACGCATACCGAATCGCCCGCGCCTGTGCCTGCCGCAGTGGCCGTAAAGGCGGCCTCGCCCAGCTTATCGACATACGGCGCCGTTCCGGAGAAAGAAGTTCTCTCCGGGCCGCTGCCTTCCCTCTCTTCTGAGGAGATGCGCAGGGCTGTGGTTCTTTCGGAAATTTTGGCTCGCCCTGTGGCGTTGCGCCCGCGCGGCTACAGGTTATGAATGAGGGGCGGCCCGTGCCGCGCCCCTGCGTGTCAAATTCTTTGACACGCTCCATGAAAATCTGCGGATTTTCATGGAAGGGGAAGAAGACTGCGGAAATCTGAAAATCTCCCGATTTTCCGGGCGATTTCCTGACCGAAGGAATTGTTTTTCCTCCGCTTATGCTCCGGAAAAACCGAGCGCGACGTACACGCCGCCGCGCTCGATTTTTAGGAGGGCCTCCTATCAGGGCTTTTTCGACAGTCTGCGGGGCGGCCCATGCCGCCCCATATTTTATCCGAATTGGGGGACACTATGGATACTATTCGCATACTCATCGCCGATGATGATCCAGGAATGCTCTTGGTCATGCGCAAACTCGTCGAGCGCGCGGAGGGCTATACGCTGGTCGGCGAAGCGCAGGATGGAAAGACTCTGATGGAGCTGTACGAACGGGAATCGCCGGACGTGGTGTTGTTGGATGTCGAAATGCCCGGGGATTCCGGAATCGATTGCGCGCGCGCCATTCAGGACAAAAATCCCAAGACGGTTTTGGTCTTCGCCACCGCGCACGAGGAATATATGAAAAGCGCCTTTGAGGTCTATGCCTTCGATTACCTGGTCAAGCCCTTCCGCATGGAGCGCGCCATGCAGACGCTGCGGTTGATCCGCGAGCGCCTGCGCGAAAGCGTTCCGGTCCAGCCCTTGCCCAGGCGTCCCCAGGAGGAGGCCGCTCCGGCCCGGCTGATGCTCAAAAGCCGCGACGGGCTCTCGTTTCTGGATGTCAACGCGATCCTTTTGATCCAGCGCGAGGATCGGCAAACCGTCATCTATACGCAGAATGAGGGGCGCTATGTGACCTCGGACGGCCTGAGCGAATTGGAACAGAGGCTTCCAAAGCCCATGTTCTTCCGCACGCACAAAAGCTACATCGTCAATATCCATCAGATCGAGTCGGTCACGCCCTACGGTCGATGGACGTATGTCGTCCGCCTGTGCGGGACCAGGCACGACGCATTGATCACGCACGAGCGGTTTGTTGAATTGGAAAAGCTGTTTTCCTGATCGGACGGAGGAGGTTTCATGCTTTCAAAGAAAATCGCGGAGCAGGTGTTACAGGTCGCTCTCCGCAGCGGGGGCGATTTTGCCGAGCTGTTTTATGAGGACACGCTGCGTTCCGTGCTCGCCATGAACGACGCCTGCCTGGAGGACGCGCTTCTCAGCCGCGCGCACGGCGCGGGGATTCGCGTCTATAAGGAGCTTTCGAGCGTCTATGTGCATACCAACGACACTTCCCCAAGGGGTCTGATTGCCGCAGCCGGGCGCGCGGCAGACGCGATCGGAGATCTTCGCCTCTGTGTGAATGTTCATCTGACCGGTTCGATTCCCGCCAACGCGCATCCCTATCGGCAGTTGCCGCTGGACATTCCCGGCCAAGCGCGGCGCGAAATCCTGCGCGCGGCGCACGCTTCTGCCAAGGGCGTCTCGCCGCTCATCGCGCATGTGCGCGCCAAACTGCTCTGCTGGGACAGCTCGGTTCTCATCGCCAACAGTCAGGGGCTGTTCGTGCCCGATCGCCGGGTCTATACCCGCCTGGCGGTAGAAGCCGTGGCCCAGCGCGAATGCGAGAATCAGACCGGCTTTGAAGGCCCGGGCGCTTTGATGGGCTTTGAACTGTTCCGCGATCGCGTGGATCCCGAAGCCTTTGCCAGGATTGCAGCCGAGCGCGCCGTGACCATGCTCAACGCGCAGCCCTGCCCGGCGGGCTTTATGCCGGTGGTCATCGATACGGGCTTTGGCGGCGTGATTTTCCACGAAGCCTGCGGGCATTCCCTGGAGGCGGCTTCAGTCGCCTTCGGCAATTCCGAATTCGCCGGAAAGCTCGGCCAACGCATCGCTTCTCCACTGGTAACCGCGATCGACGACGGAACGCTTCCCAACGAATGGGGGTCTTCCAACATCGATGACGAGGGTAATCCCACCACGCGCCTGGTGCTGATTGAAAAGGGGATTCTCAAAAACTACATGGTTGATCGCCTCAACGGCCGACGCATGAACATGCCCTCGACCGGTTCCGGGCGTCGGCAGAATTACGCCTTTGCCCCCACCTCGCGAATGCGCAACACCTTCATCGCCCCCGGGGAAGATCGCGAAGAGGAAATCCTCTCTTCCATGGGCGACGGCCTGTACGCGAAATCCATGGGCGGCGGTTCGGTCAATCCCGTGACCGGCGAATTCAACTTCGCCGTTGCCGAGGGCTATCTGGTGCGCGACGGCAAGATCGATCGACCCGTGCGCGGAGCCACATTGATCGGCAAGGGCGCGGAAATTCTGACCCGCATCGATCGGGTCGGCAGGGAAATGCGATTCGGTCAGGGCATGTGCGGCGCTTCCAGCGGAAGTATTCCCACCAATGTGGGGCAGCCCATGATCCGCGTGACCGGAATCACCGTGGGAGGGCGCTGATATGCATCAAATGGAATTTGTCGAACGCCTCCTTGAGCGCGCCCGCGAAGCCGGGCTTGCCATGTGCGAAGTCTACTGCGCGAGCGGAAGCTCCTTTGAGGTTTCCATCTTTCAGGGCGAAATCGTCCACTATTCTTCGGCTGACAGCGCGGGCCTTACCCTGCGCGCGCTGGTGAACGACAAAATGGGCTATGCCTCCACCCAGGCCTTGGATGAAGAGGCCATCGATCTTCTGATCGACGCTGTGCGGGAAAACGCGGAATTGATTGAAAGCGAAGACCGGCAGTTCCTCTTTGGCGGCGGCAGCGAATATGCGGAGATTTCCAACTATAATGCGCAGCTGGACGCTCTCGACGTATCCAAAAAGATCGCGTTGGCGCGGGAGATGGAAAAGCGCGCGCTGGAGGCCGATCCCCGCATTCAACAGGTCGGCGACTGCGTGTTGATCACGCAGTCCTCCGAAATTGCCATTGCCAACACACAGGGCCTGCATCTCTCGCACCGCTGCAACCTGATCGGCGGCTATCTTTCTCCCGTAGCCAAGGAAGGCGATAAGGTCAATACCGGCTTTGCCATGTTCTATACGAGCGATCCGAACCAAATCGATCTTACCGCCTGCGTTCAGCGCGCTGTGCGGGAAGCGGTGGACGGCCTGAACGCGCAGAGCATTCCCTCGGGCGAATATCGCGTGCTCCTCTCCGGGCTTTGCATGGCCGATCTTCTCAGCACATTTTCCGGCGTATTCTCCGCCGAGCAGGCGCAGAAAGGGCTGTCCCTGTTCAAAGATCGCGAGGGCGCGAAAGTTGCCGCCGAATGCGTGACGCTGGTGGATGATCCCCATTTGCCCGCTTCCCCCTCCTCGACGCCCTTTGACGATGAGGGCGTCCCCACCTTCCGCAAAAACGTGCTCGATCGGGGCGTTTTGACCACGCTGCTGCACAATCTCAAAACCGCGCACAAGGCGGGCGTCAAAACCACTGCCAACGCTTCCAAGGCCGGATATTCCGCGCCGGTAGACGTCGCGCCGAGCAATTTCCTCCTGGTTCCGGGGCAGCGCTCCCTTTCGCAAATGCTGGAGGCGCTGGGCGAGGGAATCTATATCACGGATCTGCAGGGCCACCATTCCGGAGCCAATCCGGTCAGCGGCGATTTCTCCCTCAGCGCCAAGGGATACCTGGTGCGCGCCGGAAAAATTGCGCAGGCCGTGCAGCAAATCACCGTCGCGGGGAATTTCTTCGAACTTTTGGAGAAAATCGAAGCGCTGGGAAGCGATCTTCAATCCTCCTTCCCGGGAAGCAGCACCTTCTTCAGCCCCTCGGTTTTGATCCAAAATCTCTCCGTGGCCGGCCTGTAATTTTACGGTTTTGCCCTACTTTTTTCGAGAGTTGAACCTATCGGCCCCCTATTCTCCCGGGAAATTCGGTTGATTTCCCGGGAGTATTTGTGTATAATGAGACATATCTGCAAAATACCTTTCGAGGAGTTGGATATTCATGTCAGATCGTCGCCCTTCTTCGCCCGCACGGCGTCCCGCGCAGGGTTCGCGTCCTTCCGGTTCGCGTCCCGCAGGTTCCCGTCCCAACCCGTCTTCCGCTTCCCGGCGGCCGGCTCCGCGGCGCAAGCGGCACGCCTCCGGGCGCTTTTATCTGTTCCTGGCCATCCTGGTTGTGGTGATTGTGGCCGTGGTTCTGCTCCTTTGGAAGCCCTGGGCCACTTCTCCGGATCCGATTCAGTCCAATTCGGACGCCGCCAATCCGGCAGCGACGTCCTCGGCCGGTTCGTCTTCCCTCGGCCTGGACCTTTCCGACGATCAGGAGACCGATTCGGTTGCCGCCTCTCTGGACGGTTCGGGCGATGATGTCAGCGCCCTCTCGATGCATTTGGGCAATGAGGACGAGCAGCTTCAGGGCCTGAGCGACGAGCAGCTCTTCCAGGTAGAAGATCTGCATATCAATCCTGATTTGCCCTCTGAGTGGAAAAACGTCCTGCTTCTGGGTACGGACCAGCGCTCGTTGGATGAAAGCAGCCGTTCGGATACGATGATTATCTGTTCGATCAACACCACCTCCGGCGAAGTCAAGCTCTCTTCCATCATGCGCGATCTGGCCGTGGAATATGACGAATTGGGCGAGTACAACGGAACGTACCGCATCAACGCCGCCAACTATTTCGGCGGTCCGGAAATGGCCATGCGCATCGTCAATGAATGCTTTGATATGAACATTGAGGACTATGTCCTGGTCAATTTCTACGGATTCCAATATATGGCGCAAATGCTTGGCGGCATCGATATCACCGTCACAGAGGCCGAAGCCATAGAAATCAACCGCAACCTGCTGCAGCAGGCGCGCATGTCCGTAAATAACGGAACGCTTACCTACGATGAAGCAACCGGTACCTTCGGCGGGGAAGAAGAGGAAGGCATCCTCAAGGGGACGCTGTTCTATCTGGAAGAAGCGGGCGATGTCCATCTGAATGGGCGGCAGACCCTCGCCTACGCGCGCATCCGTAAGATCGACTCGGATATTTCCCGCGCCGAGCGGCAGCGCAAGGTGCTCTTTACCCTGTTGGAGAAACTCAAGGGCCAAAGCATTACCGACCTTGCCCTGCTCGCTTACAGCATGGAGCCCTACTTTGAAACCAACATGAACCTGGAGGAAATCATCAGCATTGCGCAGACTGTGCTCAATTTTGATTTCTCGTCCTTGAGTTCGGATGACATGAATTTCCGTCTCCCGGTAAACGGGACGTATGTGCAGGAGACGCGCAACGAGCAGTCCATGTTCTATGATTGCGATTGGCAGACCAACGCCCTGCAGCTTTACAACTTCATTTACGAATAATTCCCCAGGTAGATAGAATTGCGGCGCGTCCCATGTGGGATGCGCCGCTTAGACTTTCGAAAAAGCCCTTTCGGAGGCATTCCCAAAAATCGAGCGCGACGGCGTGTACGTCGCGCTCGGTTTTTCCG
>DVMU01000029.1 GCA_018714825.1 Candidatus Pullichristensenella excrementigallinarum | reverse complement strand
ACTTGCCATAGGCATAAACTATGGCAAGGAACTGGTCATTGAACACGGAGCGTTCAGAAAACACTCCAGGGTCACCAAAACCGTGCAGGAATTGATTCTCGGTTACGTGGATCGCTATCTTGCGCGTCTTTTCGATGTCGTTTCCTTCCTCGGCGATGCAGTGCTTGCACCCAGCCCACAGATTGAGCCCGTTCCGGCTGCTGACTATGAGTCGGCTGGCCAGCATCTGCGCCAGATTCTCGAATTGCCTGCCAGCGGCCCTATCGGCAACATTACCGATATCCTGGAGAACAAGGGATACATCATCTGCCCGGTCAGCATCAAAGAGCGCCAATTCTCCGGTAACAGCGGTACTGTAAACGGCCGTCCCTATATTGCCGTCAACACCACCATGCCCGCTGAGCGGCAGCGCTTTACACTGATCCATGAACTTGCGCATCTGGTTTTCGCCTTCAGCGAGGACCAGGATGAAGAGTGCATGGTGGACGGCATATCGGGTGCATTCCTGCTCCCTGAAAGTGACGTTATACGAAAACTTGGCCCGAAGCGCAGTGACATTATCGGCGACTTGCGCTATATCCAGCGTGAGTACAACGTTTCCATGGCGTCCGTTGTTATGCGGGCATATCAGACTGGTGTCATTGGAAAATCCACTTGCGAAAGCACTCAAAAGTGGATGAGTGCACAGGGTTATAGAAAAGATGAAAAATCCGGCATCCAGCCCGAAGAAAGCCATCTGCTTGAGCGTTTGACTGTGCGAGCAGTTGCCGAAGAAGAGATCACGGTATCCAAGGCTGCTGAGCTGCTTGAACGGTCTGTCACTGAAGTGCGGGAACTCTGCTATGGGGGTGTCTGATTGTTTATCAGCAGTGATACAAACATTTGGATTGACTTCCAATTTGACCGGCGACAAGCCGCTACGAAAAGCTGCCAACAAAGAAGGGGTTGTGGTGTACGGGACAATCTGGATATATGACCAACTCAAAAATCTGGGGAAAATTTCGGAAGACGATTACGACAGCGCGATTGCCGACCTCATCACTGCGGTTCAAAATGGCCGTTGCCGTCGTCCTCTTGATGAACTATTTAAGCGCAAACGTCCCTGATTTCACCCGTATCGAACGCTTGAAATCTCTGGAGGGACTTCCGAATGGCGCGTTGAAGTGCATGACAGGGTTTCTGGTTGAGGCCAAAAGCCGGGCAAAGGTTCTCCCCTTGCCCGGCCCATTCATGCCGCCGCGTTGCTTTTTTCTTTTCCGAGTTGCTCGGCCACGGCGGCCTCAATGGCGGCGCGGTCGGCGGTGAAGCCGCGCTTTTCGAGCTCGGCGATGACGTAATCGAGCTTTTCCGCGCCCTTGCCCGCGCCGTAAAGCTGCTCGGCCGCGTACACCAGCGTCTTCACCGTGGCGGTCAAAAGGGCCTGCTGCTCCGCTGTAGTCTTACTCTTGATCCACGGGATCAGCTTGTACGTCACCAGCGCCGCCAACAGCGCGAGGATCGCCTCGAAGATGGGCGTCAAATCGATCATAGCATTCCCTCCTTACAGTTTGTCCACCAGGAATTTGAGCACATAGCCCACAATGCCGCTCGCCAGGGCGGTAATCACCGTCAGCCGCAGTTTGTTGTAGTTCGCCATGGGCTGCGCCTTGATTTCATCCACGTCCGCGCGCACGGCTTTCACGTTTTTTTCGATGCGCTCCTGCCCTTCGGCCAGCGCGCCCACGTTCGCCGTGAGCGCGCGCAGGGAATCGATGATGGCGTCCTGCTTGTCCAGCCGGTTGAAAATCGTGCGGATCTGTTCGCGCGCACCGGCTTCGAATTCGCGCAGTTCCACGATGTTGCGCGTGATTTCCGGCAAATCCATTGGCTATCCCTCCACCCGTGCGTATTTGTCGCTCACCCAGGCGGTGCCGTCGCCGATGGCGATGCAGTGCCAGCCGTTTCGCGCCGTGGCGATGTGCGGATACCGATCGCCCTTATGTACGACGGTGAGGATGCCGTATCCCGTGGTCGGGCCTTTGCGCGCGTTGACGCTGCCGCCCGTGATCAGGACCATGGGCGCGCTTTCCTCCGGCGGCTCTTCTCCCTCCTCGTCTCCGGTCTCGCCCTCCGTTTCCGAGAGCGCGGCCATCAGCGCGGCGTGCGTCAGATCGCCATATTCGCCGTCGGGCAGGAGCGCGTGGTCGCGCTGGAAGGCCTGTACCGCCCGCTGCGTCTCCGCGCCGAATTCCCCGTCCGCCCCGCAATCCGGCAGGGCGTAGCCCAGAGATAGCAGCAGCGTTTGTAGCTCCTTCACGTCCGCACCCGCGCAGCCCTTCTTGAGCAGACGCTCGCCCAGCGCGCCACTCGCGTCGCCGCCGCCCGCCTGCCCGTCTACCACCCAGCGGATGGCCATGAAATACCGCCTGCGGCTGTCCGCCCGGCTCTGGCAGTATTCGCGCATGTCCTTGATTTTCGGGCCCGTGCCGCTGCCGTGCCCGCAGATCTGCCCATTGCCGATGTACATTTCCACGTGGCCCACGTCCAGCGCGTGCCCCGTGTTGCCCTTGAAATACAGGCAGTCTCCGGGCAACAGCTGGCTTTCATCGGGATAGTACCCCTCCGTCTCATGGACG
>DVMU01000028.1 GCA_018714825.1 Candidatus Pullichristensenella excrementigallinarum | reverse complement strand
CGGTTTTTCCGAAGCATAAGCGCAGGAAAAACAATACCTTCGGTCAGGAAATCGCCCGGAAAATCGGGAGATTTTCAGATTTCCGCAGCTCTTTTCTCCTTCCATGAAAATCCGCAGATTTTCATGGAGCGTGTCAAATTTTTTGACACGCAGACGCGGGAGCAAATGCTCCCGCGCGAAATACGGTCTTTATGCCGCGACCGTTTCCTCTTCCGACGTTGCCGGGGTCTGCTCAGAGAGAGTTTCCTCCGCAGGCGTTTCCGGGGTTGCGGTCGGAGTGGGCGTCGGGGTGGCGGTCGGAGTTGAGGTGACTTGCGCGTACTGGGTGGTCGGCGCTTCGTCGGAATAGAGGAGCGTGAGCGTCGCCGAATCGGCGATACCGGTCACATCCACACCGACCGCCTGCTGGAAGTATTTCACCGCGGTCTGCGTGTCATTGCCGAATACGCCGTCGCGCTCTCCCAGGAGCCAGCCCAACTGCCACAGGCGCTCCTGCATTTCCAGCACTTCATTGGATTTATCGCCCTTGGAAAGCGTGGCATAGGCCTTGGGAGTGACGGTCGGCTCCGGTTCGGGAGTGACCACGTCGATCTTCTCGCCGCCGAGAATGGCCTGCAGGTCAGAAGCGCTCGTGGCTGCGCTCAGGTTGGCGATGGAATCGTTGATGATCTGCCACCGCGCGCGCGATTCGGATTCGACATTGGTCTTGTCTTCCTGCGAGAGCGCCAGCATGTCCATGGTTACCGCGCTGCTGATATTGGATTGGATTGAGGAGAGGACGCTGACGAACAGTTCGTCGTTCCCCTGCGGTTCCTGCGGCAACAGCGCCTGGATGGCCGCGTCGTCCGCGGTCAAAGTCCCCAACATCACCGTGGCACCCTGCTGCTCGGCCTGGGTTAACAGAGAATCCACATACGTCTGATCCGCGTGCTGTTGAATCAGGGCGATGCCGTTGGTATACAATTCCTGCGTTACGCCATCGATGGGCGAGGTGTTTTTTCGAATGTCGGAAACTTTCCGATAGACCGCAAGGCCACCCACAACCAGAGCCGCGACCACCACCAGCGCGCCCGCGACTTTCAGAATCAGTTTCAAGGTGGGAGAGCCGGATGCGTATTCTTCCTCTTCCGCTAAAGGAGCGGCCCCGTCGAAAGTTTCGGGCGGAAGATCCTGATATTCCGCTTCGGCGGGAACCCCTTCGGCCGGGGGAAGATCTTCTCCCTCGCCGTACACCTTCCGGCGGCGAGAGCGGCGGGAACCCTTTTCGGACTGTTCGAGCTTTTGCACATATTCGCTCACATCCCGGCTGATGCCTGCGCGGCCTTTGGACTCAATGGGCCGGGGACGAAGCTGGGAAAGATCAAAATCATCCACGGGATCGGGTTCGCCGAACAGTTCGCGGATGCGTTCATCCTCCTCATATCTGGGAACGGAATCCTGTTCCGGGTCCGGCTGCTCCATGCCCGCGGCAACGCGGACATCCTTGCGGATGTTTTCGGGGACAGAAGCACCCTCATAGATGGGACGATAGCTCGTGCGCTCGTCCACTTCCTGCTCGGATTTGAGCTTTTCATCAATGCCGGTATAGGTCGTCTTGGTATAGGGGCGCGGCTCCCCATGCGCATACTCGCCCCCTCCGGGCGCAATGCGCGCCTGTGCGGAGGTGTAGGGAACGCCGTCGAACCGGCTGTCTCCTACGGCTTGACCGCAGTTGGCGCAATTTTGGGCATCCGCGGAAAGCGTATGGCCACATTTGGGACAGAACATTCCATGCCTCCTCCTATTTCCAAAGGAACGTTCCCGCGAAGGGCGAATGCCCGGAAGGCGCGCCTCTTTGCGGGGAAAGGGATTGTGTCAACAGGACAATATACCTAAAATACACCATTCTATGCTCATAATAATGCGATTATGGGCGCGCGTCAAGGCATTTCTTATGACAATACTCCGACAAATCCCCGAAAACTGGAAAAAGCATCGATCCTCCCGAAAAATGCGTATGCGAGCGAATCTGTCGCGGGGATCAGCTCAGCGTCGGAGGGTTGCAATTGGGACAGGCGGCCAACAGTTCCGCCAAGGCTTCCCGCAAGGTGAGGGAACGCGAATTCTGCTGCGTGCCGCAGGTGGGAGAGGAATGATAGTACTTCGCCCCGCTTCGCACGGAATAGACGATCGTTTCCAAAAGCTCTTCTTCCGTCGGCCCCTCGGTGGCGGCAGGTTCCTGGGCGGGAGCAACCTCTCCCTCCTCGACCTGCGTGGATTCCGAAGCCTGCTGCGCGGCGATGATTTCTTCCATGTTGGAAAGCGCTGTGACCACGTCCGTTTCCGGCACGGGCGTCGCGGCCTGCGGCACAACGGGATTGGGAGAAATGGTCTGCGGCGGCGTGCGATGCATCAGGGGCATAACCATCAGGCAGAAGGAAAAGCCCGCTACAAAAGTCATCAAAAGCCGGCCGCGCACGCGATACACGCCGGCCTTCCAAAGATATAGGATCCCGATCGGGGGCAGGAAAACGCACAGAAGCAAAATGCCCAGGGCACGCCGCGTCGCCGGCCATCGCCTGCCCGGCTTGCGCATATTGGGAGAATACGCGGAACTGGTAGAGCCCCGAAAGCGTCCCCCGTCATTTGCTGCCATGTCCAACCTCCCCGCTTGCGCGGCGCTGATCGCGGATCTTGACAAGCGCTTTGGCCAATTGATCCGGGCAGGAAGTGCCCCCGCGACATTGAATGCCCTGCAAAAGTTGGATGACCGTATCCACTTTCATGCCCTGAACGAGCTTGGAAACACCCTGCAGATTTCCCGTGCAGCCGCCTACAAACACGACGTTTTTGATCGTATCCTCTTCCAGCTCGATTTGGATTTGCCTCGAGCAGGTTCCCCTGGTATTGTAGGTATACATGGCTGCCTCCAGATGCATATGAATAAAAATATTATACGCTTTTGCGGCAGGGATGTCAATCCCGGGGTGGGAAGAGAGGTTTCTTGCAAATATCGGATGTAAGACAGAGGGAAAACAAAATATTTTTATTTAAACTGCATATAATTGACAAATGAATTCATATAATTTAAAATATTTATTGAGAAATTAAGAGAGAGGAGAGAGAGGAGCGTGCGCCGTGTCCTAAATTCGCGCAGAAGGGAGGAAAAGACCAGCGCATAGGGCGACGCATAAAAGCGCATGGTTGCAATGAAAAATCCACACGCGCTTCATCGGTCCGCATGACGAAGACCTGTCATACAGGGATGGATTCTATGAGCAGGGAAAACAAAGAATGTGTCTTCGCTACCTCAATGCGGATATCCGGATCATTCGCTTAGATACCGGCGCAGGGCAGAGTTCCGCAGGCAAAGACGGCAGCGGCGCTTCTGTCGGCGCCCCAATTGCAATCACTTGGAGAGTTACAAGGACTGCGGCGTTTTGAAGACGGAGGGAGAATTATGAAGAAAATCATCATTGGTTTGCTCTGTGCGATGTTGCTTTTGAATGCAATGGCTGCGATCGCTGAGGGAGAGACGGCACTGGGGATCGTAACCACGCAGTACGGAGACGTTTCGGGCGTGCCCGGAGAGATTTATTCGGATGTGACGATTTTTAAGGGAATTCCCTATGCCGCGCCTCCGGTGGGAGAATTGCGCTGGCAGCCTCCGCAGGATCCCGAAAGCTGGGAAGGCGTTCGCGCCTGCGACACTTACGCGGCCATTGCTCCGCAATATGCGGACCAGGGAGCGGGCAGCGAGCCGTATAAGACGGATTTTTATTTCGGAGAATTCCCCGAGACCAGCGAGGATTGCCTCTATCTGAACATCACGACTCCGGCGACCACAGGAGAGGAGAAATTGCCCGTCTATCTGTGGTTCCATGGCGGCGGACAGCGCCACGGCTATTCCTATGAGCCGGAATTTGATGCCGAGGAACTGGCGAAAAAGGGCGTGATCGTGGTCACCATCGGCCAGCGTCTGGGCGTGTTCGGCTACCTTGCGCTTCCGCAGTTGACGGAGGAACAGGGAACCAGCGGAAATTACGGGAACATGGACCAGGCCAAGGCATATGAATGGGTGGTAGAGAATATCGCGGCCTTTGGCGGAGATCCGAACAACATCGTCTTCGGCGGACAGTCCGGCGGCACGACCAAATCCATGGTATTGGAGCTGTTCCCGGACGTCCACGCGCAGGGCATGGTGCTGCATAGCGGCCTGAAATGGTTCGACACGTTTGCTTCCCTGGAAAGCGCGCAGGAGAGCGGTCAGGCATATCTCGAGCACATTGGACTGGATCCCAACGCCTCCCTGGAGGAACTGCGGCAGGTAGAGACGGAAGTGTTCCTGGGAGCGGACATGGACGACTATGTGGCCAATACGCCGGCCAGCACCATTTGCGACGGGGTGTACATCACCTATTCTTCGATCGCGGAAGCGGTTGCGGCGGGCGAGTACGACGGGATCAACATCCTTTCGGGAACGACGCTGGGCGAGGCGACGGTCAAAAATGTGGAGACGGAAGGAATGACCGCGGAGGAATTCTACGCCGTCTATCGCGAGTATCTGGGAGATAAATTTGATCAATACGATTTTGAAACGCTCGTTCCGGTAACGGATGAAGACGCGGAAGATACGTTCCGCGAGCTCAGTTCCCTGGGCCTGAATGTCGGCCTGGGCGCGACGTACAGCCGAGCGGTGATGGTCAATCGGGTATTTAATGAAGTGATGTCCCAGTCCGAGGGAAGCGGGAAATATTACAGCTATCTGTTTGCGCGCTTTACGCCCATCCATCCCGAAGAGGCAGGCACGGATCGCGATAGCGAACTGCTCTGGGCATGGCATTCGAGCGACCTGTGGTATTTCTTCCATTCTCTGCGGGAAGGGATGCCGCCTGTACGGCCCTGGGAGGAAGGCGATTACGCGCTCGCGGATCTCGCCAGTTCCTATCTGGCGAATTTCATCCGCACCGGAGATCCCAATGGCGAGGGCTTGCCCGAGTGGCCTGCGGGCGACGAGAATCATGGATACATGGTGCTGGATGTGGAACCCGAGGGCATTACGGAATGCACCGAATTGGATGCGCTGATGCGCGAAATGGTTATTGAAACCTACGGTTTGGATCTGGAATAATCCTGCGAGAATGGGGGTCGCCGCAAAATGCGGCGGCCCTTTTTCGACGCCCCTTGACCTTGAAATAGAGGAAACAAGCCCCCTTTGGAGACGGTTGAAATCGAAAAAAGCGGTTTTGGGAAAAACGGGCTTGTACCTTGGCGGCGCTTTTGCTACAATACGCGCAGGAGGGATGGATATGCTGGAAATTTCCAATTTTTCCAAGACGTATAAGGGAGGCAAACGCGCGGTGGATTGCCTGACGCTTTCGGTGCGGCCGGGCGAAATCGTGGGCTTTATCGGGCACAACGGCGCGGGCAAGACCACGACCATTCGGGCGATTGCCGGGGTGCTGGGATTTGAAGAGGGCGAGATCCTCATAGACGGGAAATCGATTCGCCGCGATCCCATCGGCTGTAAAAAGGTCCTGGCCTATGTCCCGGACAATCCGGATCTGTATGAATATCTGACGGGAATGCAGTATCTGAACTTTCTCTGCGACGTGTTCGGTGTATCGGCCAAATTGCGGGAGAAGCGCATTCGGGAATACGCGCAGATGTTTGAATTTGAAAAGAACCTGGGCGACGTCATCGGTTCATATTCCCATGGCATGAAGCAGCGCCTGGCGCTGATCGGGGCGATGGTACACGATCCCAAGCTGCTGATTTTGGATGAGCCGTTCGTGGGCCTGGACCCGGTAGCGGCGCACAGCTTCAAAAATCTGATGCGCGGCGTTTGCGACCAGGGTGGCGCAGTCTTCTTCTCCACGCATGTATTGGACGTGGCGGAAAAACTGTGCGATAAGATCGCCATTATCCGCCGGGGCAAGCTCGTGGCCTTCGGAGAGACCGATCGGGTGCGCGGAGACAGTTCTCTGGAAGAAGTGTTCCTGGATTTGGTGGAGAGCGGGGCGGCAGAGCAATGAAAAAGCTGTGCATTCTTCTCCGGCTCCATCGGCTGGAACTTTTCGGCATCAACCGCATGATGCACACGCCCGGCAAGCGCAAAAGGGCCTGGGCGGTGATTGCGCTGGCGGCGCTATGCGGGGTTGGCGCCCTGGGACTGATCGGACTGTATGAATATTTCCTTGCCTTGGGGCTGAACGCGCTGGGGATGTTGGGAATTTTCCCGGAAATGCTGGTGTCCGTGGCGGCGCTGACGACCTTGGTGACCACCGTTTTCAAAGCGCCGGACGCGCTCTATAAGATGCGGGATTTTGATCTGATCCTTTCCCTGCCCGTTTCTGAAAAGACGGTAGCGCTGGCGCGGGTAATCAAGATCTATTCGCTCAACCTGCTCTTTACCCTGGGCGTGTTGATTCCCGGCGGAGTGCTTTACGGGATATTCGCCAAACCGGATGTGCAATTCTACCTCGCTTACGCGCTGTGCATGGCGCTTTCCCCGATGGTTCCGATGGTTCTGGGCGCAATAATCGGCGCGGCGCTGCACCTGGCCGGGGCGGGATTGAAGGGCGCGAAATACGCGGGATTGGCGCTGTCGTTTGTGGCGCTGATTGGATTGATGGTCGGTTCTTTCTACTTGAGTTTTCAATCCGCGGACGCCGCGATGCTGACGGACATGGCGGGCGGCATCGGCCGGACGTTGAGCAGAATCTACCCGTTGGCGGACCTGTATCACGGCGCCGTGGTGGAAGCAGACCCGGCGGCGCTTGCGGGGTATGCCGCGATTTCCCTGGCCTGCTTTTTGCTGGCGGCGGTGGCGTTCGGGCAGGGATTTGTCCGCCTCAATACGTTCCTCAACGCCCGCCATCAGGCGGGGAATTTCCGCATCCGGGCGCAAAAGGCCTCTCCCGCGCGGCGCGCGCTGCTGCGGCGCGAATTTGCGCGGTATTTCGCGTGCAATATCTATGTGCTCAACACCGCGTTCGGGCTGATCCTGGCAGTGCTCTTATCCGTTGCGCTGGCCATATTCTGGAAGAAAATTTTCCCGGTGGTGTTTCTCTATGTGGGGCTTGGGAATCCCATCGCGGTGCTGGCGGCGTTCGGATTGGCGCTGTTTGTGGGAATGTCTTGCACGACGGGAGTTTCGGTTTCCCTGGAGGGAAAGAATCTGTGGATTCTCAAGACTTTGCCCGTCTCTCCCATGGACTGGATGCTGGCCAAGATCCGGATGAATCTGTGGCTTTCGATTCCGTGCGCGTTGATCGGTTCGACGATTGTCGCGCTGGTGATCCGGCCGGGGCTGGGAGCGGCGATCGTGCTGTTCGCCCTGCCTATTTCTTCCGCCGCGTTTGTGGCGGTGTTCGGGTTGGTGGTCAATCTCAAGGTGCACCGATTTGACTGGGTGAGCGAGATGCGCGTGGTCAAACAGAGCCTCGGCGCGATGCTTCCGGTATTTTTGATGATGCTGGTGGAAATGGGCGGCGGATATCTGGCCATGGAAGTGTCCTCAATGGAGCATTTGCTCGTGCCCTTCTGCCTGATCGCGGCGCTTCTGTTGTCCACGGGAATTCTGCTTTTCCTGCTCAAAAGCAAGGCCGAAAAGTGGGCGCGAAATCTCTGAAAACGCGCGTCCTGCGGGAAAGAGGATTGCGGGAAAAACCCCGGTAAATCTCCGGTTATTTTGCATTGGGCCGATTGACAAGCGCCGTTGGGTGTGGTACAATCGGCCCAATGAATTTCCGCGAGGGCGGACAGGTCTTTAAGGCGGCCCGGAGAGGCCGGCAAGAATGCGCAAGCGGGGAAACCCGTGCTTTGGTGTGCTTGGGGAATCTTGCCGGCAGGCAAGGTTCTTTTTTGTGCCGCCGAGCGTGAAAAAGGGAGGGAAGACGCCGTGAAAATGCTCCTCAAGGGCGGACGGGCCTATGCGCAGAGGCGCTTTGTCCAGGCGGATGTTTTGACGGAGAGAGAAACCGTTCTTCGCATTGCGCCGGAGATTTTCCCCGATTCTCAGACCCGAGTTATTCCCTGCGAAGGTTGTATTGTTGTTCCCGGACTCATCGACGTGCATGTGCATTTGCGTGAGCCGGGATTTTCTTATAAGGAAACCATTTGCAGCGGCACCGCCGCCGCGGCGCGGGGCGGATACTGCTGGGTATGCGCCATGCCGAATCTGCATCCTGTGCCGGATAATCTGGAAACGCTTCGCGGGGAATTGGAAATTCTGCAAAGGGACGCGAAGATTCATGTGCGCCCCTACGGGGCGATTACAAAGGGAGAAAAGGGACTGGAACTTGCGGAGATGGCGGAGATGGCCCCGTTTGTCGCGGGATTTTCGGATGACGGCAAGGGGGTCGCTTCTCCGGAAAGAATGCGCGAGGCCATGCGCGAGGCGCGCCGGCTGGGGAAGATCCTCGCCGCGCACTGTGAGGACGAAGAACTCCTGGGCGGAAAACATGTCCACGATGGGATTTGGGCGCGGAAACTGGGTATTCGCGGCATTTCCTCGGAAAGCGAATGGAGACAGGTCGCGCGCGATCTGGAACTTGCGCGGGAAACCGGCTGCAAATACCACGCCTGTCACCTCTCGACCCGGCAGAGCGTGGAGGAAATGCGCAGGGCCAAGGGACAGGGCCTGGACGTGAGCTGCGAGACCGCGCCGCATTATCTGTTGCTGAACGAAACCATGCTCCGGGATGAGGGCAATTTCAAGATGAATCCCCCGATCCGCACGGAGGAGGACCGGCAGGCGCTGTTGGAAGGCTTGCGGGATGGAACGATCGATCTGATCGCCACCGATCACGCCCCGCATTCCCGCGAGGAGAAGGCGGGCGGGCTGCTCGGCAGTCTGATGGGGATTGTGGGGCTGGAGACCGCGTTTGCCCTGGCGTACACGCATCTGGTGGAGCCGGGCGTTTTGACGCTGGAACGCCTGATGGACGCAATGCACGATCGGCCCATGGACCGGTTCGGTCTGGGAGAAGATCTTGCGGAGGGCGCCGCGGCGGACATCGCGGTCTTTGATCTGCGAAAAAGTTGGAAAATCGATCCGGAACGGTTTTTATCCCTGGGCAGGAGCACGCCCTTTGCGGGCTGGGAAGTCCGGGGAGAGACGGTTCTGACACTGGTGGGAGGAAAGGCGGTATTTGCATGTACGACAGAAAGATAGTCCTGGAAAGCGGAGAGGAATATCTGGGAAACGGCTTTGGAGATCCCGGCGATCGGGTGTTGGAGATTGTCTTCAACACGTCGATGGTAGGATATCAGGAGATCGTCTCCGATCCCTCCTATACCAACCAGATGGTGGTGATGACCTATCCCCTGATCGGCAATTACGGCACCGCGGACGACGATTTCGAAACCCGCGTCCCCACGCTCGGGGCGCTGGTGGTGCGCGAATACAACGATCAGCCCTCCAATTTCCGCTATACGCGCACGCTTTCGGAAATCCTGGAAGAAAATCATATCCCCGGCATCGAGGGGATCGATACCCGCAAGCTCACGCGCTCGATTCGCGATTTCGGCAGTCGGCGCGCGCTGATTACGGGCGCGGATACGCCCCGGGAAGAGGCGCTGGAACTCCTTCGCGCGACGCCCGTTCCGCACGACGCGGTGCAGAAGGTCAGCTGCAAAAAGCGCTGGTATTCGCGCGCGTTCAATCACAAGTTCAACGTCGTGGCCGTGGATTGCGGGATCAAGCTCAACATCGTGCGCTCGCTCAACGCGCGCGGCTGCAATGTGACCGTGGCTCCCTGGAATACGGCGGCGGACGAGATCCTTTCCATGCGCCCGGACGGACTGTTCCTCTCCAACGGGCCGGGGGATCCGGAGGATGTGCCGGAGGTCGCGCAGCTGGTGCGGGCATTGCGCGGAAAGCTCCCCATCTTTGGCATCTGCCTGGGCCATCAGATCATTTCCCTGGCCTACGGCGCGAAGACCTACAAGCTCAAATTCGGGCATCGCGGAGGCAACCATCCGGTGAAAAACCTTCGCACCGGCAAGATCGAAATCACCAGCCAGAACCACAGCTACGCCGTGGACGCGGCGAGCCTGCACGGCACGGGGCTGGAGTTGACGCACCTGAATCTGCTGGACAATACCGTGGAGGGCGTGGCCTGCCATGACGAGCGCGTGTTCAGCGTCCAGTACCATCCCGAGAGCGCGCCCGGACCGCAGGACAGCGGCTATCTGTTCGATCGGTTCATCCAAAATATGCGGGAGGCGAAGCAACATGCCTAAGCGCACGGACATCCACAAGGTATTGGTCATCGGCTCCGGCCCGATCGTCATCGGCCAGGCCGCCGAGTTTGACTACGCGGGCACGCAGGCGTGCCTGGCGCTCAAGGAGGAAGGCTACGAGGTGATCCTCGTCAATTCCAACCCCGCCACGATCATGACCGATACCTCCATTGCCGATAAGGTCTATATGGAGCCGCTGAAACTGGAATATCTGGCGAAGATCCTCCGCTACGAGCGGCCGGACGCCATCGTTCCCGGCATCGGCGGACAGACCGGATTGAATCTCGCGATCCAGTTGGAAAAGAAGGGCGTCCTGCGCGAATGCCAGGTGGAGCTGTTGGGAACCACCAGCCAGTCCATCGAGCGGGCGGAGGATCGGGAGAAATTCAAGGAACTGTGTGAGGAGATCGGCGAGCCGGTGCTGCCCTCGATCATCACGCATTCCATGGAGGAAGGCGTCCGGGCGGCGGAGGAAATCGGCTATCCGGTGGTGTTGCGCCCGGCGTTTACCCTGGGAGGAACGGGCGGCGGCTTCGCGGACAACGAGGCCGAGCTCCGGGAAATCATGAAAAACGCCCTCAAGCTTTCCCCGGTGCACCAGGTGCTGGTGGAAAAGAGCATCAAGGGCTTCAAAGAGATCGAATACGAGGTCATGCGGGATAAAAACGACACCGCCATCACCATCTGCAACATGGAAAACATCGACCCCGTGGGCATTCACACGGGCGATTCGATCGTCGTCGCGCCCAGCCAGACGCTGACGAACAAGGAATATCACCTCCTGCGCGATTCGGCGCTGAAGATCATCCGGGCGCTGAAGATCGAGGGCGGCTGCAACGTGCAATTCGCGCTGGACCCGGAATCGTTCAACTATTTCGTGATCGAAGTCAATCCCCGCGTCTCGCGCTCCTCCGCGCTGGCTTCCAAGGCTTCGGGATATCCCATTGCGCGGGTTTCGGCCAAGATCGCGGTGGGCATGACGCTGGACGAAATCCGCATCGCCAATACCCCGGCCAGCTTTGAGCCGACGTTGGATTATGTTGTGACCAAGATGGCGCGCTTCCCCTTCGATAAATTTGCCACCGCCTCCAACCGGCTTTCCACGCAGATGAAGGCGACCGGCGAGGTCATGAGCGTGGGCCGCACCATCGAGGAGAGCCTGCTCAAGGCGATTCGCTCGCTGGAAATCGGCGTGTGCCATTTGCACATGGCCAAGTTCGATTCGAGCGATACCAACGGCCTTCTCCATTACATCCGCATCGGGACGGACGATCGGATCTACGCCATTGCGGAACTGATCCGGCGCGGCACGGATCTGAGCGTTCTCTGCAACGCCACGCAGATCGATATGCTCTTTTTGAGCAAGATCAAAAACATCGTGGATTTCGAACGCGTGATCGCCGCGCATCCCTGGGAGGAGGAAATCCTCCGCCGCGCCAAGCGCATGGGTTTTTCGGACAAGTTCATCGCGCGCCTGTGGAACGCGCGCGAGATCGAAATCTGGGAAAAGCGCAGGCAAATGGGCCTTTTCCCGGTCTACAAGATGATCGACACCTGCGCCAGCGAATTTGAAAGCTATATCCCGTACTTTTACGCGACGTATGAGGAAGAAAACGAATCCATCGTCAGCGATAAAAAGAAGATTGTGGTGCTGGGGTCGGGCCCGATCCGCATTGGCCAGGGCGTGGAATTCGACTACTCCACGGTGCACGCGGTCAAGACCATCAAGGAATACGGCTACGAGGCCATCATCATCAACAACAATCCCGAGACCGTCTCCACCGATTACACCACCAGCGACAAGCTCTATTTTGAGCCCCTCACCCCGGAAGACGTGATGAACGTCATTGAACTGGAAAAGCCCGAAGGCGTGGTGGCGACCCTGGGCGGACAGACGGCCATCAATCTCGCAGGCCCCTTGCGGGAGCGGGGAGTCAGGATCATCGGCACGGACGTGGACGCCATTGAAAAGGCCGAAAATCGCGATGCCTTTGAAAAGGTCATGGAGGAATTGGGAATCCCCCAGCCCAAGGGCCGGGCCGTGACCAATATCGAAGACGGCGTGCGCGCGGCGCAGGAGATCGGCTATCCGGTGCTGGTGCGTCCCAGCTATGTGCTGGGCGGCCGGGCAATGCAGATTGTGGGCTGCGAGGAGGCCCTGCGGGGCTATCTCAAGACCGCGGTGGAGATCGATGAGGATCGCCCGGTGCTGGTGGACAAGTATATCGTCGGGCGAGAATTGGAAGTGGACGCGGTTTCGGACGGGCGGGACGTGTTCGTTCCGGGCATCATGGAACTGGTCGAGCGCACAGGCGTGCATTCCGGCGACTCCATCAGCGTCTATCCGACCTTCTCCGTCTCCGAGCGGGCCAAGGGCACCATCCTCGAATACACGCGCAAGCTGGGGCTGAAGATCGGCATCGTCGGGCTGTACAATATCCAGTTCATCGTGGACCGGGAAGAGAACGTGTACGTCATCGAGGTCAATCCCCGATCCTCCCGCACCGTCCCCTTCCTCTCCAAGGCAACGGGTTGGCCGCTGGCGGACATCGCGACATATGCGATTCTGGGGAAAACGCTCAAGGAACAGGGAATTTTCTCCATCTATCCGGAGGAGAAAAAGCGCTGGTATGTGAAGGTTCCGGCCTTCTCGTTTACCAAATTGAGCGGGCTGGACGCCTACCTTTCTCCGGAAATGAAGTCCACCGGCGAGGCCATCGGCTATGACGACAGCCTCACCCGCGCGCTGTACAAGGCGCTGCAGGCCTCGGGGATGAACGTGATGAATTACGGGACGATCCTGGTTTCCCTCGCGGATCGCGATAAGGAGGAGGCGCTGCCCCTGGTGCGCCGCTTCTACAATTTGGGCTTCAACATCGAGGCCACGCGGGGAACAGCCAACTTCCTCAAATCCCATGGAATTCGCACGCGCGTCAAGCAGAAGATCAGCGATGGAAGCGAGGAAATTCTCGATTCCATGCGGCAGGGCTATGTGAGTTATGTGATCAACACGCGCGATATCAATTCCCCGGATCAGATGTCCGACGGCTATGAGATTCGCCGCTGCGCGGTGGAGAACAACGTCACCATGTTTACGGCGCTGGACACGGTGAAGGTGCTCCTGGACGTGCTCGAGGAGACCACGCTCACCATTTCGACGATCGATCAATAGGGAGGATCCATGCAAAAGGGAGTATTTTCCATTCTCTCCAATCGGGAAATTGCGCGGGATATGTTCGAGATGCGGCTAAGGGGGGATACCTCGGCCCTTTCCCGGCCCGGGCAGTTTGTCAATATCCGGCTGGAGGGGTTGTATCTGCGCAGGCCGATCTCCGTCGCGGATTGGACGGCGGAAGAGCTGCTCCTGCTTTACAAGGTCGTGGGCGCGGGAACCCGGAAGATGGCCGCCATGCGACAGGGAGAAACCCTGGACTTGCTCACGGGATTGGGAAACGGCTTCGATCCGGAAAAGTGCGGGGAGAGGACGCTGCTGATCGGCGGCGGCGCGGGCGTTCCGCCGATGATCGGATTGGCCCGAAAATTAAAGGAAATGGGCAAGCGGCCGGTGGCCGTCCTGGGATTCAACGCGAAAGAGGATGTCTATGGCGTGGAGAGATTCCGGGAAATGGAAGTGCCGGTGCATGTGGCGACGACGGACGGGAGCGTGGGCACGCGCGGCCTGGTGACGCAGGTGCTGAAGGGGCTTTCGGATTACGACGATTTCTGCGCCTGCGGGCCGGAGAAAATGCTCCGCGCCGTGGCCGAAACCTGTCCGACGACAGGGCAAATGAGCTTTGAAGAGCGCATGGGCTGCGGTTTTGGCGCGTGCATGGGCTGTACCTGCAAGACCAAATACGGCAACAAGCGCATCTGCAAGGACGGGCCGGTTCTCTGGAAGGAGGAAGTCGTATGGTAGATACGCGGGTCACGCTTTCCGGCATGGAGCTGGACAATCCCGTCATTCCCGCCAGCGGAACCTTCGGATACGGGTATATCTTCAGCGAATGGTACGACATCAATTGCCTGGGCAGCTTTTCGTTCAAGGGAACCACGCTCCATCCGCGCTTTGGCAACCCCACGCCGCGCATTGCCGAGACGCCCGGGGGAATGCTCAATGCCGTGGGGCTGGAAAACCCGGGCGTGGAAAGGGTGATTTCCGAGGAGTTGCCCCGGATCCAGGAGGTCTTTTCCAAGAAGGTCATCGCCAATATCAGCGGGTTTTCCCTGGAGGAATACGTCGCCTGCGCGCAGGCTCTGGACGCGCAGGAACAGGTGGGAATCCTGGAAATCAACATCAGCTGCCCCAACGTCCACGGTGGGGGCATGAGTTTCGGCACGTCGCCGGAAATGGCGGCCAGGGTGACGCGCGCGGTGCGCGACGCGGTGAAAAAGCCGGTGTATATCAAGCTTTCCCCGAACGTGACCGACATTGTCGCGATCGCCCGCGCGTGCGAGGAGGCGGGAGCGGACGGCTTGAGCCTGATCAACACCCTGCTGGGGATGCGCATTGATCTCAGGACCCGCAGGCCGATTCTGGCCAACCGCACCGGAGGGCTTTCGGGCGGAGCAATCTTCCCGGTGGCCCTGCGCATGGTTTGGGATGTGTACGAGGCAGTGAAGATTCCCGTGATCGGCATGGGCGGCGTGCAAAGCGCCCGCGACGTCCTGGAAATGATGCTCGCGGGGGCCACGGCGGTGCAGGTGGGAGCGGCCAACCTGGTCAATCCCCTGGCCTGCAAGGAAATTGTGGACGAGTTGCCCGGGGAAATGGAGAAATTGGGAATTCAGGAATTGAAACAGATTATAGGAGGCGCACACCATGGGTAAGGATGTCATTATTGCCTGCGATTTTTCCAGCCGCGAACAGACCCTCTCTTTTCTGGATCGCTTCGAGGGGAAAAAGCCCTTTGTCAAGATCGGCATGGAGCTGTTTTACGCCGAAGGCCCGGAGATCGTGCGCGAAATCAAGCGCAGGGGCCATCGGATTTTCCTGGATTTGAAACTGTGCGATATTCCCAATACCGTGCAGAAGGCGATGCGGGTGCTCTCCCGGCTGGAGGTGGACATGACCAATCTGCACGCCTTCGGCACCGTCGCCATGATGGAGGCGGCGCTGGAGGGGCTGACCCGGCCCGACGGAACCCGTCCCTTGCTGATCGCGGTCACGCAGTTGACCAGCACCGACGAGGAGAGAATGCGCCGCGAACTTTGGATTGAGAAGCCGCTGGACGAAGTGGTGATGCAGTACGCGGGCCTGGCGCGTTCGGCGGGATTGGACGGCGTGGTGTGCTCTCCCCTGGAGGCGGGCAAGGTCCATGCCGCGTTGGGCGCGGAGTTTTTGACCGTGACCCCGGGCGTGCGCTTTGCGGACGGAGATGCGGGCGATCAGAAGCGCGTGACAACCCCCGCCAGGGCGCGGGAGATCGGATCGGATTACATCGTCGTCGGCCGTCCCATCACCGCAGATCCGGACCCGGTGGAGGCCTACGCGCGCTGCATGGCGGAATTTGTCGGATGAGAAAGCGGGAGGAAATCGTTATGGAAAAAATGATTGCAAAGGATCTTTTGAAAATCGGCGCGGTATTCTTTCGTCCCGATCAGCCCTTTACCTGGGCCAGCGGCATTAAGAGCCCGGTCTATTGCGACAATCGCCTGACGCTCACGGCCCCTGAAGTGCGCGGGGATGTGGAAAACGGCCTCAAGGCGATCGTGGAAGAGCACTATCCGGATTGCCAGGCGCTCTTCGGCACTTCCACTGCGGGTATCGCGCACGCGGCGATCACCGCGCATCTGATGGGCCTTCCCATGGGATATGTGCGCTCGGGCAACAAGGATCACGGGCGGGGAAACCGCATCGAGGGGAAATTGGAGCCGGGCTGGAAGGTCGTAGTGATCGAGGATCTGATTTCTACCGGCGGAAGCGTGATCGAAGTGGTGGACGCGCTGCGCGAGGCAGGCGCGCAGGTATTGGGCATTGCCAGCATTTTTACCTACGGCATGAAGCGGGGCCTGGAAAGGCTTGAAGCCGCCGAGGTGAAGAACGTCAGCCTGACCAATTTCGACGCCATCGCGCAGGTGGCCGCGGAGGAAGGGTATATCCGCCCCGAAGATATTCGCCGACTGATCGCCTTCCGCGACAATCCCTCGGATGAGAGCTGGATCGGAGGCGCAAAATGAGGAGCCTGATCGATATTCTCGAACTCTCTACCGAGGAAATCGGCGAATTGATCGCCGTGGCGGACGATATCCGGCAAAATCCCGCGAAGTATCGGGAAGCCTGCCGGGGCAAGAAATTGGCCACGCTGTTTTTTGAGCCCTCCACGCGCACCCGGCTGAGCTTTGAGGCCGCGATGTACGAATTGGGAGGAAACGTGCTGGGCTTTTCCGAGGCGCAGTCCTCTTCCGCCTCCAAGGGAGAGAGCGTTTCGGATACGGTGAAGGTCGTCAGCCTCTACGCCGACATCATCGCCATGCGCCATCCCAAGGAGGGCGCGCCGCTGGTGGCTTCGATGAAGGCTTCCGTTCCGGTCATCAACGCCGGGGACGGCGGACACAATCACCCCACCCAAACCCTGGCCGATCTGGACACGATCTGGAACGAAAAGGGCAGGTTGGACAACCTCACCATCGGCCTGTGCGGCGATCTCAAGTTCGGCCGCACGGTGCATTCCCTGATCGCGGCCATGTCGCGCTATGAAAACGTGAAATTTATCCTGATTTCGCCGGAAGAACTCAAATTGCCCAGCTATGTCAAGCGTGACATTCTGGTCAAAAAGGGCATTCCCTACGAGCAGACCACGGATCTGGAAGCCGCCATGCCCCAATTGGATATTCTCTATATGACGCGCGTGCAGCGAGAGCGGTTCTTCAACGAGGACGACTATGTGCGCCTCAAGGACAGCTACATCCTCACGCCCGCCAAGCTCAAAAACGCCCGGCAGGATTTGTGCATCATGCATCCGCTGCCCCGCGTCAACGAGATTTCCGTGGCGATCGACGACGATCCGCGCGCCTGCTATTTCAAACAGGCGCTCTACGGAAAATACATGCGCATGGCGCTGATTCTGAAGCTTTTGGGGGTGGAGGTATGAATATCGATTCGATCCGCAACGGCATCGTGATCGACCACATCCGCGCGGGGCGAGGAATGGAGATCTATCGCCTGCTGAATCTGGAACAGCTCGATTGCTCGGTGGCGCTGATCAAAAACGCGCCCAGCCAGAAGATGGGCAGGAAGGATATCATAAAGATCGATCAGAACCTGGAGATTGATTTCGACGCGCTGGCCTACTTTGACCCGGACATCACCGTCAACGTGATCCGCGAGGGAAAATTGGTGGAAAAGCGTCGCCCGGAACTTCCCGAGCGGATTACCAACATCATCCGCTGCAAAAATCCCCGCTGCATCACCACCACCGAACAGGAATTGGACAACATCTTTGTGCTAGCGGATCGGGAAAAGCGCGTGTATCGCTGCCTGTACTGCGAGGGAAAGGCCAATTGACGAAATCCAATGCCGCCTACGAGGAGGGGCCGAAATGCTGAAGGTCTTTTATAACGGACATATCCACACGCCTTTCGGCCGTCCCGTTTCGGCCATGGCGATCCGGGGAAATCGCGTGCTCGCGCTGGGGGAAGACCGCGCGCTGCTGCAAATGGTCGGCGCAGAGCGGGGCGTCGCCCAAAATCTGGAAGGTGCGTATGTCGTTCCCGGATTCAACGACAGCCATTGCCACCTCCTGGAAGGAGGCGTGCGCCTGGGCCAGATCGATCTCACGGGCGTTTCGTGCGCGGAGGAAATCCTTTCGCGCGCGCGGGCCTACCTTCGGGAAAATCCTCCCGCGCCGGGGGAATGGATTGTTGGATTCGGCTTTGACCAAAATGGGTGGAAGAATCCGCAGATGCCTACGCGCGAATTGGCGGACGCAATTTCCCGGGAGCACCCGGTGGTGCTCTGCCGGGTGTGCGGACACGCGGGCGTGGCCAACTCGCGGGCGCTGCAGAAAACCGGCCTGGATCAACCCAGGGAAATCGAGGGCGGCGAAATCGTGCTGGGAGAGGACGGAAGGCCCAACGGCGTCCTGCACGAAAAGGCGTATTATCTGCTCACGCGGGAGATTCCCCAGCCCCGGGGCGAGGCGGTGGATCGCGCGCTGCGCGCGGCCATGCGCAAGGCCAACCGTTTGGGCATCACCTCCGCGCAGTCCGACGATCTGGGCAATGCGCCGCTGGAGGAATTGCTGGGCGCGATTGGGCGAATGCGGGAACGCGGGGAGATGACAGTGCGCATCTTCGAAGAGGCGCTTGTCGGGAGCATGGGGGAACTGGAGAATCTCTTTGCTTCCGGAATGCGCACGGGCCTGGGGGACGACTGGTTTCGCATGGGAAATGTCAAATTGCTTACCGACGGATCGCTCGGAGCACAGAGCGCCTACATGCGCGCGCCGTATCGAACCGGCGGGCAGGGCGTACTGGCTATCGGGCGGGAGGAACTCAAGGCCATCGCTCGCTGTGCGAAGGCCCATAGCACCCAATTGGCCTTCCACGCGATCGGCGACGGCGCCCTGGAGGCCTGCATCGACGCGGTGGAGGCCGCGCGTCGGCCCGGAGACAAGAACATGCGCAACAGGATCGTGCATTGCCAGTTTGCCGACGATGCGCTGATCGAGCGGATGCGCCTGACCGGATTGTGCGCGGACATTCAGCCCGCGTTTGTGGGCAGCGATTGGCCGTTGGTGGAAAAGCTGCTCGGGCCGGAGCGGATGGAAATGGGGTATCGCTGGCGTTCGCTGTTGGAAAAGGGCATCCCCGTCGCCGCGGGATCGGATAGCCCGATCGACGAACAGAGTCCCCTCTGGGGCATGACCTGCGCCGTTGCCCGGCAGGACAAGGCGGGCCTTCCGCAAGGGGGATTTTTGCCTTCGGAAAAGCTGAGCCGCCGCCAGGCGCTGGAACTGTATACGTCCGCGGGCGCCTACCTGTCCTTTGACGAGGGCAGAAAGGGAATGCTCGCGCCGGGAATGCTCGCGGATTTTGCGGTGCTTTCCGGGGACGTGCTCTCCGCGCCGATCGTGGAATTGCCGGAGATCTCCGTTTTGGCCACGTTTGTGGATGGAAAAATCTGCTTTGATCGGGATGGAAGGTTTTCCGATGGCTGAAAAACGGTCGCACGGCCGCAAAATAAAGCCCTCCTCCATCGCGTTTAAAAAACGCAGCGGAGGGGGGCTTCAAAAATCTGAATGCACGTTAAGGGGCAATCAATTCTTCGGGAGATAGGGCGCGATTGCCTCCTTGAGGGCTTGGACTTCCGCCTCCGGCAGATCCAGAAGCGGCTTGCGCACATGGCCGCCGCGCACGCCGCGCAGGGTTTGTACGTTTTTGAACACGCTCATATCTGAGCCGCCCTTGAGCACGCGCGTCATATCAAAGCACCGGAGTTGCGCCTGGCGGGCTTTGTCGTATTCCCCGGCCCGGAAGAGGCGGTAGATTTCCACAAACGGCTCGGGAATGCAGCTGGAACAGCCGGAAACCGTGCCCTCGCAGCCCATGACCAGGGCGGGAAGGAACAGATCGTCCGGACCGAAGACCACGGAGAACTTCCCTCCGCGCACCTTGAGGTATTCGGTGAAGCGGCGCATATCCGCGAAGGAATACTTGACGCCCACGACGTTTGGGCAGGCGTCCGCGATCTGCTGCATGGTGGCAAAATCGATGTCGTTCATGGCCAACTGAGGGATGACGTACACATAGACCGGGAAATCCTCCGGAAGCTGCGAACAGACGCGCCGGTAGTATTCCACCATGGCGCGGGGATTGACGCCGAAATAGCTGGGGGTTACCACGCCCACGCCGTCCGCGCCGATGGCGCGCGCGTGCCGGCAGAGGCGGACGACCTCGTCCTCGTGCATGGCGCCGCAATGAATAAACACCGTTACGCGGCCCGCCGCGCGGCGGACGACCGTTTCCGCGACCAGCTTGCGCTCCGCTTCGTCCATCAGGTACATTTCTCCCGTGGTTCCGCAGGGATAGAGGCAATTGACGCCCTTATCAATCAGAAAATCCGTCTGCTGTTCCAAAGCTTCGGTATCCACCTGCCCGTCTGCCGTAAAGGGTGTGGTCATGGCCGTAATGACGCCAAAAAGTGTCTTCATGGATATCCGCCTCCAGTTTTCGTGAAATCGATATTACACATAGCCATATATAGCACGCTTTGCGAAAAGTGTCAAGCCCCATTTCATCGGAAATTGTGCGAAAGCGGTTGACATACGCGGGGAAATACGGGATAATGAAGGCGTCGGATCGTCAGAACTGTCCGAATTGCAATTTTGCGCTTCGCGAAACGGAGAATGGGATGCATCATGAATATCAAGGACATTGCACGCCTGGCGGGTACTTCGCCGGCGACTGTTTCAAGAATTCTGAACGAGGATATGCGCGTATCGCCGCAGACGCGAGAAAACGTTCTTAAGGTGATCGAACAGACGCAGTATAAGCCGAATTCCCTGGGGCGAAACCTGCGCAGCCGCAGCAGCAAGAAGCTGTTGATGATGCTGCCGACCATTCAAAACCCCTTTTATTCCGATATTTTTTTCAGCTTCGAGGAATATGCGCGGCAGAACGGCTATTCAGTGCTGATCGCGGTGACCAACCGCGATCCGGAAATCGAACGGTTGTATTTTGATGTGCTCTTTACCAAGCAGGTGGACGGCGTGGCCTGCTTTTTGCCGACGATCTCCTTTGAGGAAATCCAGCGCATCGCCTCGGAATATCCCTTTGTGGCATGTTGCTGGCGAGGGTTTTCCGAACTGGACATCAACTATGTGTGCATCGACAACGAGCGCGCCGTATATGAGGCCATGCAATACCTGATCCGCCTGGGGCACCGGCGCATCGGCGTTTTCAACGGGAATTACACCGGCCGCATGTACGAAGTCGAGCGCGAAAAGGGCTATCGCAAGGCCCTGGAAGCGGCGGGAATCCCGTATGCGCCGGAATTGAGCGTGATTTGCGAATACAACCATCGCGCGGGCTACGAGGCGACCAAGAAATTGATGGCCCTGAAAAAGCCGCCCACCGCGATCATGAGCCTCTCCGACGATCGCGCGGCGGGCGCGATCAAATACCTGGTGGAGCACGGGATTCGGCCGGGCGTGGATGTGGATGTGATGGGGTTTGACGACGTGATGGTTTCCGAAGTCGTCACGCCCACGCTGACCACCGTCGCCCAGCCCCGCCATGCCATCGGGCGGGAAGCCGCCGCGCTGCTGCTCTCGCGCATCGAAGACGCCGCCGCGCCCAACAAGGGAGTGATTCTTTCGCACAAATTGATTTTCCGGGAATCCACTCGCAAGCCCGGGGAACCGATTTAAGGAGGGGAAGCGCAATGCGATTGGGATGTTTCGGGTTTTCAGGAGATTTGGAGGCGATTCGCCGCGCGGGATTTGATTTCGCGGAACTGGATCTGATGGAGCTTTCCAGGATGTCGGACGCGCAATTTGCGGAATTTTTGCGCCGTGCAAAGGATTCCGGCTTGGGATTCGACGCGTTTTCCGGCTTTATGCCGCTGACCGAGCGCATCCACAGCCCGGAATTTGATAGGGAGTTCTGGTTCGAACACGCGCGCCGCATGGCCGATCGAACCTGTGCGCTGGGAGCTGCGCTGTGGCCGCTGGGCGCGGGAAAGTGCCGCAGCATTCCTGAGGGAGTTTCGGCCGCGGCAGGGCGGGAGCGGGTCCGCCGGTTTTTTTCCGGGATTGCCCGGGAAATCGCGCCCTATGGCATCAAACTGCTGATCGAGCCCCTGGGACCGGCCAATTCCAATTTTCTCAATACCATCGCGGAGACAGTGGAATTTGTCCGGGAGATGGAAGCGCCCAATTGTGCGACCATGTGCGACATGCGGCATATGGTCAAACTGTCAGAGCCTTTTTCGGAGATTGTAACCTGGAAAGAGGAAATTTTGCACGCGCACATCGATTATCCGCTGGGCGAGAAACGCCTTTTCCCGCATCCGGAGGACGGGTACGATTACGCGCCCTATCTCGCCGCACTGCGGAACGCGGGTTATACGGGGCGGCTGACGGTGGAAGCGACCTGCTATTCTGATCTGGAAAAGGAAGGAGCCCGATGTGTGCGGATGCTTCGGGAATGGACGGCGTAGTTCCGGCCGATGGAAAATCGGCAGCCTCCCCTTGGTGTTCG
>DVMU01000027.1 GCA_018714825.1 Candidatus Pullichristensenella excrementigallinarum | reverse complement strand
GGGCGAAGAATAAAGGTACAGAGAAAACGCGCGAGACTGACCCAGGAGCAGTTGGCGGAAATGGCGGGGATATCCCTTTCGTTTTACGGCCATGTGGAGCGCGGTTCGCGCAAGGCGAGCTTGGAAACATTGGTGCGCATTTGCAATGCATTGCAGGTATCTCCGGAATACATTTTGCAGGATTCTTTGGAAAAGGATTTGAATGGTTGTGCGGATCACTTTTCCGAGGATGAACGGGATCTGATGAATCGAATTATCGAAGTGATCCACGCGCACAATACCAAACAATAGAAGGCCGGAGGGGCTTGGAGGGGTAGAACCGGGAGAGTGCAAAGAGGGATGCGCTCTCCCGGTTTTTTGCGCACAGTTATGAATCAAGCAATTGCAGGAATTCTTCCTCGGAGAGAATTGGAACGCCGAGCGCCTGCGCTTTGGCCAGTTTTGAACCCGCATTTTCTCCCGCCACGACCAACGAGGTCTTCTTGGAGACGGAAGAAGCGGGCTTTCCGCCCTGGGCAAGCACCAATTCTTCGGCCTGCGCGCGCGCAAGCGTGGAAAGCGTGCCGGTAAACACCACGCTTTTGCCGGCCAGTTTTCCCTCGTGCACGAGGGCTTCCGTTTCCCAATGCGGCGCGACGCCCGCCTGATACAGCGCCTGAATTTCAAGGCGGTTTTTTTCATCCCGGAAGAATTCCGCGATCGAATCGGCGATGATTTCACCCACATCATCCACGGAAAGAAGCGCTTCCCGCGGCGCGCTTGCCAGAGCCTCCAAGGAGCCGAATTTCTCCGCCAAATCGCGCGCGGTCTTGCGGCCGACATTGGGAATCCCCAGGGCGAAAACAAAGCGATCCAGGGGAATTTCCTTGCTCTTTTCCAGCGCGGAGAGCAGGTTCTCCGCTTTTTTTTCCCCAAAGCGCTCGAGCGGAAGCAGATCCTCTTTGCGCAGGCGATATAGATCGGCGGGGCCGTGGATCAATTCCGCGTCCACGAGCTGGGCGAGGGTCTTATCCGAGAGCGTCTCAATATCCATGGCTTCACGCCCGGAAAAGTGCGAGAGGCGCTTGATCAGCTGCGGACGGCAATGCTCGCGATTGGGGCAGAACAGATGCGCGCCGCGTTCCTCCAGCGGGGAACCGCAGGCGGGACAGACCGAGGGTTTCTCAATTTCCCGCTCGCCTTCGACATACTCTTCCACGCGCCCCATGATTTCGGGAATGACCTCGTTGGAGCGGCGGATCCACACCTTCGCGCCGATCTTGACGCGCTTGCGCAGGATGTCGCCGTAGTTGTTGAGCGTGGCGCGGCGAACGGTCGCGCCCGCAAGCTCCACGGGAGCGACGTGCGCCAGAGGCGTGAGTTTCCCGGTTCGTCCCAATTGCCAATCCACTTTTTCCAGCGTGGTGGTGACCTCTTCGGCCTCGAATTTGTAGGCTACGGCCCAGCGGGGGAATTTGTCCGTATATCCCAGCGCGTCGCGCGCCCGAAAATCCGCGAGCTTGATCACCGCGCCGTCGATCATATAATCCAGTCCCGCGCGCGACTGTTCAATTTCCCGAACGCGCTGCAGCGCCTCGGTCGGCGAGGCGGCCTCCTGTTCGCAATCGGAGACGGGCAACCGGTTTTCCCTAAGAAAATCGAGCATTTCCTCCTGGGAGAGAAAGCTCCTGCCCTCGATGTATCCCACGTCGTAAAACCGCGCGTCGAGGCGGCGCGAGGCCGTGACCGCAGGATCCAGATTGCGCAGGGCGCCCGCGGCCGCGTTGCGCGGGTTTTTCAAAGGCTCCTTGGCCGTCCGGTTGTAGGCGTTGAAGGCGGAAAGGGGCATATAGCATTCGCCGTGCACCTCCATGCGGCCCTGGAAGGGAATGGAGAGGGGAATGCTCTTGATCGTCAGGACCTGCGCGAGAATTTCCTCGCCCACAATGCCGTCGCCCCGCGTGGCCGCGCCGACAAGGCGGCCGCCCTCATAGGTGAGGTTGATCGTCAGCCCGTCAAATTTGTGCTCCACAAAGAACGGACAGGTGGGAAGATTTGCGGCCGCGAGGAGCTTTTCCACGCGTCCCGCCCAATCCAACAGCGCCTGCTCGCTTTGCGCCTTGTCCAGGCTCCACAACCGCGCCAGGTGTCGATGCGGCGCAAATGCCGCAAGCACCTCTCCGCCCACCCGCCGGGTGGGGGAATCGGGCAGGCGTGTGCCCGTCTGCCGCTCCAAATCGATCAGGCGATTGTACATCTCGTCCCATTCCTTATCGGAAATGGTCGGCTCGCCCAAGGTATAATACTGATAGGCGGTTTCGTTGAGGCGGTCAACGAGCGCCCGCATCTCCTCCTGCATGGTGAAATTACTCCTTTACCTTAGCAATCGGCGCGGCATTGGCGAAGAACAGCTTCTCCGCGCCGCTGTCAAATCGAACGCGCACGCGCTGCGAATCCCCGGCGCCCAACACCTCCACGACCACGCCGCGCTTGAACACGCGATGCAGAACCGTATCGCCCACCGCGAAGACCGAAGCCGCGGTCTTGCGCGCCGCCGAGGGGACAAAGCCCTTCTGCACCCCCGGAATGGGCGAGGCAAAGCCTTGCCGCGCGTCCGGAACCGCCGCGCCAAAGCTGGGAAGCGAGGGGGTTTTTCTGGACCCAGAGGAGGAAGATCGCCCGCCTCCGGAAAAATCGTTGCCCCAAGCGCCGCGCGGGGCGGAAAACTCCTCCGAAAAGCGGCTGTCCGGCCGCAGGGGAGAGGGCAGCGTCCTGGCCGCGGATTTCGCGTTGGGCCCGATCACGCGCGCCGGAATTTCCGCCAGGAAGCGCGAGGGCTCGGCAAAATTGCGCGCATTGTACAGGGCCCGGGAACGGGCGCAGGAGAGAAACAGCCGCTTGCGCGCGCGGGTGATGCCCACATAGCACAGCCTGCGCTCCTCTTCGAGCTGGTCGTCGTCAAAAAGGGCGCGGGAAATGGGAAACACACCCTCCTCCATTCCGGCGAGAAACACCGTGTCGAATTCCAAACCCTTGGCCGAGTGCAGGGTCATCAGCGTCACGGCCTTGGAAGAAGCTTCCATCCCGTCCAGATCGGTCATCAGCGCGACGTTTTCGAGGAAGTCCGCCGTCGTGCCCTCGGGATTGAGGCGCTCGAATTCGCTCACCGCGCCGGAAAGTTCGTTGAGGTTTTCCAAGCGCGCCTGCGCCTCCTCGGACCCAAGCGCCTCCAGAGAGCGGGCGTACCCGGTCTTTTCCAGAATCGCCTGCAAAAAGGCCGAGGGGGATTGCTCGTAGAGCGCTTCGGTCAGATCCATCATGATTTCCGCAAATAACTGAACCGAATGGAGCGCGCGGCTGGAAAGGCCGGCGTTTTCCGCGTCCAGCGCGGCGGAGAGAAGGGAGAGGCCGTTTTCCCGCGCGTAGGCTTCGAGCGTCTCGACCGTCGCTTCGCCGATAGAACGCTTGGGCTCGTTGATGATCCGACGGCAGGAGAGGTCGTCGTCCGGATTGACCAGGACGCGCATGTAGGCCACGATGTCCTTGACTTCCTTGCGGTCGTAGAACTTCAGGCCGCCGTAGACCCGGTATCCCACGCCCGCGCGCACGAACGCCTCTTCCAGAACGCGCGATTGCGCGTTGGTGCGATAGAGCACGGCCACGTCGGAAAACTGCCGGGCGGTCGCCGCAATGAAGGCGGCTTCGTCCCGTTCGTCCAGCGCGCGGTAGAGGATGAGCTTTTCTCCCGCCCCGGCCTCTGTCCAAAGCGCCTTTTCCTTTCGGCCCTGGTTGTGGGCGATGACCTGGTTGGCGGCGTCGAGGATGTTGCCGGTGGAACGGTAATTCCTTTCGAGCTTGATGGTCTGACAATCCGGGAAATCCTTTTCAAAATCCAGGATATTGCGGATATCCGCGCCGCGCCAACCGTAGATGGATTGGTCGTCGTCGCCCACCACGCACAGGTTGCGCTTCTGCCCCGCGAGCAGGCGCACCAGTTGATATTGTGCCTGGTTGGTATCCTGATATTCGTCCACGAGAATGTAATCGAATCGCTCCCGATAGGCCTCCAGGACGGGCGGATGATCCGCAAAGAGCTGGAGCACCTTGATCAGCAGATCGTCAAAATCCAGGGCATTGTTGGATCGGAGGAGCTGCTCATAATGGGCATAGGCCTCGGAAAGTTTCTTGCTTCGGAAATCGCCCGGGGATTCCCTGAGCCATTCCTGCGCGGAGAGCAGGCGATTTTTGGCATCGGAAATCATCGCGCGGATCGCGCGGGGCGGGTATTCCTTTTCCGGAAGATCGAGTTGTCGGGCCACGGCCTTGACGGCCGTCAATTGATCTTCGGCATCATAGATGGCAAACTGGCGCTTATAGCCCAATTTTTCAATATCGCGCCGAAGAATTCGCGCGCAGCAGGCGTGGAAGGTGGAAACCCAGGCTTCCTCCGCCGCGTCCCCGGCCAATTGGCGGACGCGCTCCTGCATTTCCTTGGCGGCCTTGTTGGTAAAGGTGATGGCGAGAATTCTCCATGCGGGCACGCCCAATTCGATCAGATGCGCCACGCGATAGGTCAGAACCCGCGTCTTTCCACTGCCCGCGCCTGCGAGCACCAACAGCGGGCCCTGGATTTTCTCCACAGCCTGGCGCTGTTCCGGGTTGAGTGCGTTCAGGTCGATCATGCCTTGTCCCCTTCGAGCTTCTCGAAAATCAATTTGTATCCGCCCGCGCCGTAACTGAGGCAGCGGTTGACCCGGCCGATGGTGGCGGTGGAGACGCCCGTGCGCTCCACGATTTCGGAATAGGTCACGCCCTCTCGCAGGAGACGCGCGACTTCAAGCCTCTGGGACAGATCGCGAATTTCACGGATGGTAAAAAGATCCTCCAACGCGCGGTAGCACTCTTCCTCAGTTTGCAGGGAAAGAAGCGCGCGCACGAGAACATCCGTCTGATCGTTTTTCAGGTTGGAAACAAACAAGGGGCATCCCCGCTTTCCTATGCTGACATAGAGGTATTATAGCGCGAATTTGCAGGCCCGTCAATCCGGGAAACAAATGCGCGAAAGTGCGGAGGAAATCAACCTGAAGGGCGTTGACAGGGAAAGGGGGAATCCCTATAATGGGAGCGGCGTCGCAAAGGGGAGCGATTCGGCGCTCTTCGCGCGCAAAAAAACCGGCCAAACGGGGCCGGGATTGTCGGAGAAACAAAAGGGAATTTCCCTGTTTTGCGCCAGGGTTTTGGAGGCGGACAGGAGAGGATCTTCCCTGAAGGAGGACGTTTATGCGCTATCGGGCGGTGTTGTTCGATGTGGATGGAACGATTGTGGATTCGCAGCGCGCGGTGTTGAAGGCCTTTGAAAAGGTGCTTGGGGAATTGGGCCTTCCCGCGCCGGACGCGCAGCTTAAGGAAAGCGCCCTGCGCGGGCCCGGCCTGCGCGTGCTCGAAGGTTTGGGCGTAAAGAATGCAAAGGAAGTGGGCCTGCGCTGGGGAGAGTACTGCGCGCAGGAGGAAAAACAGCTGTTCCCGGGAATTGCGCGGGTGCTCCGGGAATTGCGGGAAGCGGGGGTGCAGCTGGGAATCGTCACTTCGCGCACCGCTTGCGAGACGGAAATGGATCCCCCGGTAAAGAGCGTGCTGCCGATGTTTGACGCGCGCGTGTGCGCCGGGGAGACTTCTCGGCCCAAGCCCGCGCCGGACCCGGTGCTGTTGTGCCTGCACAGGCTCGGGGCAAGGGCGGAAGAGACGCTCTATATCGGCGACAGCCCCACCGACCAGCAGAGCGCCTTGGCCGCGGGCGTGGATTTTGCGCTCGCCGTCTGGGGCGCGCGGGACGCCTCCATGCACGCGAAGTATTTTCCACAATGCCCGGAAGACGTGCTCTCGATCGCGCGGATTCCCACTCGGCAATTCGCGTAAGGCCGGAAGGGGAGCGTTCGCCTTTTCGCGTCCGCCGCGGAACGGCCGCTATAACAGCAGATTCAGAAGCACCACCAGCGCCGCTCCCGGAAGGCCCAGGAAGCCGACCGCCAACGCGGTAAACGGATTGACCGCCACGGAGAACCCCACCAGCGAACCGAACGCGTTGAGCACCATCAGCGCGATGGCGCCCAGCACGCCTCCGGCCGCCAAACGCCACAAAAAGCGCATCGGGACCAGCAGCAGATACCCGACCAGACACATCAGCCCCAGACCGATCCCGAACGCCAGAATCATCTCCCACGGTATGCGCATGGAAACACACCTCCATGGCAATCTATGCGGGAAGGGAACTTGTCAGAGCAGGGAAAAGAAAAAAACATCGCCGCGTTCGAGGGAACTGCAACCCTCGAACGCGGCTTTTTGACGGTTTGAAACATCGCCGCAAACGGCTTTGGTGATTTCGGGTTACAGGAGAAGCATGGCGTCCCCGAAGGAGAAGAAGCGATAGCGTTCCTCGACGGCGGTTTTATAAGCCGCGAGCGTTCCCTCGCGGGTGTAGAAGGCGGAGACCAGCATCACCAGCGTGGATTCGGGCAAATGGAAATTGGTGATCAATCCGTCCACCATTTTGAAACGGTAGCCGGGCGTGATAAAGATGTTGGTCCAACCGGACTGCGCGTGCAGGACTCTGTCCTCCGTGGAAGCGCTTTCCAACGTGCGCACACTGGTGGTCCCCACGGCGAAGATCCTTCCTCCGCGCTGGCGGGCAAAATTGACGCGCCGCGCGGCCTGCTCGGTGACCTCATAATATTCGGAGTGCATCTCATGTTCGGAAATATCTTCCACCTTGACCGGGCGGAAGGTGCCCAGGCCCACATGCAGGAGCACCGGGATTACGTCCACGCCCATCTGCCGCACGGCATCGAGCAATTTGGGCGTAAAGTGCAACCCGGCCGTCGGCGCGGCGGCCGATCCGTCCAGGCGGGCATACACGGTCTGATAGCGATCAGGATCCTGGAGCTTTTCATGGATATAGGGGGGAAGCGGCATCTCTCCCAATTCGTCCAGTGCGGCCTCCAGGGTTCCCTCGCATTCGAAATCGACGATGCGACCGCCTGCGGGGGTGGAATCGAGAATGTGCGCGATCAGGCGTCCGTCGCCAAAGCGCACGCTGGCTCCGGGGCGCAGCTTCTTTCCCGGACGCACCAGCGCTTCCCAGCGCTTGGGTCCCCGGGCCTTCAGGAGCAGTATTTCCGACGCGCCGCCGGATTCCCGTTCCCCGAGCAGGCGGGCGGGGATGACGCGCGTCTCGTTGACCACCAGCGCGTCCCCGGGACGCAGGTATTCGGGAAGATCGTAAAAATGCCGATGTTCGATTTGGTTTTCGGCCCGATGGACCACCATCATCCGGCTGTGGTCGCGCGGCTCGACGGGAGTCTGCGCGATGCGGTCTTCGGGCAGGTCGTAGTAAAAATCCGATGTCTTCATGGGTTCTCCTCAAAGAATCCCGCGCAGAGACGCGCGGGGAATGCGGTATTTTTTGTGTCGGCATAGCCCTTAGACGTCCATGCGCATCTGCGAGGATTCGGGGGGCCGTTTCCGACCGAGATGTTCGTAGGCCGCCTGGGTGCATACGCGGCCGCGCGGAGTGCGCAAAAGAAAGCCCAATTGCAAAAGGTACGGCTCGTACACATCCTCGATCGTCACCGCGTCTTCGCCCGTGGAGGCCGCCAACGTGTCCAACCCCACCGGCCCGCCGCCGAATTTTTCGATCATGGTCAGGAGCATGGTGCGATCCGTGTGGTCCAGGCCCAATTCGTCGATTTCCAGCATATCCAGCGCCCTTTGGGCAATCGGCAAGGTGATTTCGCCCTCCCCTTCCACTTCCGCAAAATCGCGCACGCGCCGAATCAGCCGATTGGCCACGCGGGGGGTTCCGCGCGAACGGCCGGCGATTTCCAGAGCGCCTTCGTGATCGCAGGAAATCTTCAGGATCTTGGCCGAACGCTCCACGATCACGGCCAATTCCTCGGGCGTGTACAATTCCAGTCGGAAACTGATGCCGAAGCGATCGCGCAGGGGAGAGGTGAGCATCCCGGCGCGGGTGGTTGCGCCGATGAGGGTGAATTTGGGAAGATCCAGCCGGATGGAGCGCGCGGAAGGGCCCTTGCCGATCATGATGTCCAGCGCGTAATCCTCCATGGCGGGGTAGAGCACCTCCTCCACCGAATGGCTCAGGCGGTGAATCTCGTCGATAAAGAGCACGTCGCCCGCGTTGAGATTGGTCAAAATCGAGGCCAAATCGCCCGGACGCTCAATCGCGGGGCCGCTGGTGACGCGGATGTTGTGCCCCATTTCGGCGGCGATGATCCCGGCGAGCGTGGTCTTGCCCAGACCGGGAGGACCGTACAGCAGCAGATGATCCAGAGGTTCGCGCCGGGCGATGGCGGCCTGCATATACACGCTCAGGCTCCTTTTGAGCTTTTCCTGCCCGAAGTACTCCGACAGCGTGCGGGGACGGAGCGACCCCTCCGCCAGTTCGTCCTCCTCTCGGAAGCCCGTCGTTATCAGCCGTTCCTCGTCCATTGCCGATCCTCCTTCCATTCAACAGCCCCCGAATGAGGCTGACTCCAGTCAAATAACACAAGGACAAATAGAAAATCCCGCACGCGGCAGTCACCGCGGCCAGCCGACAAAAGACCGAGAGCGTCCCCGTGGCAGCGGGAAGCGCGCGGTTCATGCACAGCGCCAGCACGATGGTGGCAGCCGTGGAAAACGCGATCTTGAGAAGGTCGGGCAGGACGCGCCGGAATCCGAGAAGCCCGATTTTGCGGCGCAGCATTCCGAACAGGCAGAGCATTCCCCCTGTGCCCGCGATGGTGGTGGCCAAGGCCAGGCCGTTGACGCCCATCAATCTGCGCAGGATCAGGTTGAGCACGATGTTCGCGATGACCACGCCGATGGAGACGTACATGGTGGTCTTGGTATCGCGCAGCGCGTGAAAGGTGCGATTGAGAAGATCGCGCAGACCGAAGCCCACAACGCCCAGCACATAGAACAGGAACACGCCCGCGGTCACCTGCACGGACTGCGCGTCGAACTTGCCGCGCATAAACGCCAGGCGGATCACATCCTCGTTCATAACCGCCGCGATTGCCACGATCGGCAACATGACCAGGACAATCAGCACCACCGACCGGCGCAGATCGCGCAGCATTCCGCGCCGGTCGTGGCCCACGGCGGATTTGCTCATCCGGGAGAACATGATCGTGGTCAGGGGAACGATCAGGATGCCGGTCATAAAGGTGATCAGACGGTAGGCGTAGTTCATGGCCGTGATGTCGCCCGTGTTGAGTCCGGAAGCCAACATCCGGTCGATCATGTGGTTTAATTCGCTGACGGCCATGGAAAACATCGCCGGAAGCGCCATGGCGATCAGCCGCTGCAGCCTGCGATCGTGAAAATCCAGAACCGGCGTATAGCGGAACCAGCCCGCAAGGGCAGGGATGAGCACGAGCGTCTGCAGGATATTCGCCGCGAACACGCCCCAGGCGACGGCCTCGATGCCGTAGCGCGAGGAGAACAAGACCGTAGCCAGCACGATGGCGAAGTTCAGAGGGAAACCGGTCAATTGCGCGGAGACATACTTTTCGCGCGCGTTGAGCAGGCTGGAAAGCGAAATGGAGGTGACGTTGAAGACCAGCGTGAGCATCATGATGCGCGTCAGACGCGCCGTGAGCAGGAGTTTTTCCTCGTCAAACCCCGGATAGATTATCCGAACCAGCGGGTCGGCAAGCGCATAGACCAGCGCGCCGATCACCAGTGAAGCTACGGCAAAGAGATTCGTGGCATTGGAACCGAACCGGTTGGCGCGCCGGTTGCCGCGCGTTTGCCGCGCTTCCACATAGAGCGGAACAACCGTGGAAGTAATGCAGGAATTCAGAAGCAGCACCGGAAGATAGAACAGGCTGTACGCCGAAACATAGGCGTCGTTTTCCATGCTCGTGCCAAAGTAACCGGCCGTCACCATATCCCGGATAAAACCAAAGAGCTTGCTCAGGATGATCACCAGCGTCACCGACGCGGTGGCCCGAAGCAATTTGTTCGCGCGCGACAAACGCCTCACTCCAATCCAATCATACCCTTTAGTATACCATATGCGCGAAAAAAAAGAAATCCCGGACGCTTTTATTTCACATGACGTTCGGGAAAATTCTCATGTTGGAGGGAATTTTGCCGGGGAAGCGAATACGGCGGGCTATTCGAATTCGTCCTCTTCTTCCGCCAATCCTCCGCGCAGCATGATTTCCAGTGGTACCGGTTCTCCGCGTCGCTCGTGCGCGAGCCGCACCTGCCGGGCATGGCGCACGGACAATTCGTGCGTGACGCGAATGCGGCGGATCAATTCCGTCACCACCTGCTCAAGTTCCCGTCCCTCTCGGTAATCGGCCTCGATGGCAAAGTCTGCCCGGCCCTGCCGAAGCAGATCGTCCGCCACGTCGGTATTGCCGGGCGCATGTACTGCAATGGAATAGCCGCCCTTTTGCTTGGTCATCTTCATGCAGGGCACATCGGTCATGCCGTCGGCAACATAGATCATGTTGGAAAAGGGCACGCGGCGCTTGTATTCGGGGGTGAAGGCGTTCAGATCCTGATCGTTGGTGACATCCAGAATTCCCTTGTTGATGCGGAAGAGATACTGGGTCTTGGCAGTATAATTGATTGCCGTAGCCGGCCAGATGGGACGGCCTGCATCGTCATAGCAGAACGAGGCCGCAAACACGGCCTTGAATTTTTTGCCGATGCGCGAACCTTCAATGATCTCCAGCAGGCCGGAGGAGATGATGTAGTGCTCGACACACACGCCGTTTTGTTCGCCAATGGCGTTAATCCGATCAAACCATGTCTCCACGCCCGGGAAAAATTCCACCTGCGCGCCCTGGCGCTGGAGGGATTCGCGCGTCAATTCCATGTTGCCGCGCGCCATATACTGCATCATGTACATGTAGGCGAGGATGCCGTCCATATTGCTCCGGAGTGCCAATTCCCGGCAGAGACCCCAGAATTTTTCCGGTTCCATATTGATGCCGGGAAGGAAACCGTATTCCTGCATGTCCTTGGGGGAGAGCGTCTTGTCAAAATCGTAGATCAAAGCGACGATCGGACGGGGCATCATGGCGCCTCCTTTCGATAGGGAGAAAACGCGGGAGCAAATGCTC
>DVMU01000026.1 GCA_018714825.1 Candidatus Pullichristensenella excrementigallinarum | reverse complement strand
GGCTGAATTTGGCGGTTTGATTTGTTAATTATCCACGCGCAACCAAATATACATAAGAAATCTCGTGTTTTTTGTAGAAAATGCTTTTTTGTTGAAATGGATTTCTGCATGAAATAGCCGGTCTCAATGGCGGACGATTTTTCCGGAGAATTCTCTTCCGCAAGATTGAGACCGGCTGGATGGGCGTATCCGAAATTAGCCTTCGGATGTCGGCTCGCTTTCCAGAGAGAAAGTAGCCGATACATCTCCATCGCCCAATATCGTCATGAGCTCTTCCTGAGTACAATCCTGAATACGGCCAAGCCGGGTGAAGGTCCAGGTGTTGACGTCATAATAGATCGTGATCGAATTTCCCTGATAGAGGATTACGTCTCCCGGCTGCGTGGTGATACGCTCGTCGTTTGTCGGCAATGCTTCCGGTAGATCGCCGACCTTTTCAAATCCGCCGTAATCCTGCATCTCCACGACAAGATCGCCTGCCTTCAACAATTCGATCAGCGCCAGGGAGGAGGAATTTTCTTCGAGAAGAATCGGCAAGGTTTTCTCGCGGATCCGCGCGTAAATCCGGGGAAGCTCCGGCTCCTGCTCATCCTGCGCGAGCGTCCATTCCGTGCAAAGCAGGAGACACGCGCACAGAAGCCCAATGAAAAATCGCTTCTTCCTCATGCCGTCAACGCGCCTCGTTCGCGGGCGCTTCGCAGTGCAGATGCGCGCGGAAGAACGCCTCGATTGCATCAAAAGGAATGACGTCCAAACGGTCATACAGATCGGTGTGCACCGCGCCGGGCACGATTAGGAGCTTTTTATTTTCCCCCTTGAGCGCCTTAAATGCGTCTCGGCTGAAATAGCAGGAGTGCGCTTTTTCTCCATGCACGAGCATGACCGCGCTTCGGATTTCACCGCTGTATTGCAAAATAGGCATGTTGAGAAACGACAGCGACGAGGTGACGTTCCAACCGGCATTGGAATTGAGGGAACGGCTGTGGTATCCTCGAGGGGTCTTGTAATAATCGTAGTAGTCCTTGACAAAGAAGGGCGCGTCTTCCGGCAAGGGGTCGATTACGCCGCCCGCCCGGGCATAGCTGCCCTTTCGATAGTCTTTGGTGCGCTGGGCGTTGAGCGCCAGCCGCTTTTCATAGCGCGCCTGCTCGCTGTCTTCGGAATCGAAATAGCCCTTGGCCGTTACGCGGGTCATGTCGTACATTGTGGAGGCGACCGTCGCACGAATGCGGGTATCGATGGCCGCGGCGTTGAGCGCCATTCCGCCCCAGCCGCAAATGCCGAGGATGCCGATTTTTTCAGGATCTACGCGCTCCTCTGTCGAAAGAAAATCCACCGCAGCCTGGAAATCTTCGGTGTTGATGTCCGGAGAGGCCACATAGCGCGGGAAACCGCCGCTCTCGCCGGTGAAGGACGGGTCGAAGGCGATGGCAAAAAACCCTCGCTCTGCCAACGTCTGTGCATACAATCCGGACGACTGTTCCTTGACCGCACCAAAAGGCCCGCAAACCGCGATGCCGGGCAGCTTGCCGCGAATGTCTCTAGGTTCATAGAGGTCGGCCGCAAGCGTAATGCCGTAACGGTTGTGAAAGGTGACTTTGCGATGATGGACCCGGTCGCTTTGGGGAAAGGTCTTGTCCCATTCCTGGGTAAGCTTCAATTTTTCTTGCATCGTTTTTCCCTCCTTATTTGATCGCCGCGCCGAAGGCGTATGCTTCCTTGAGCGCTGGATGCCCTTTAATCTCTCCCGCGCCGGCGACTCCTCCGGCAAAGACGGTTCCAGCAAGGCGGCACTTTTCATAGCATGTAATCCATCCTTCCAGACCATACACGGCGCGCGCGTCTGTGCCTTCTGCGTCTTCTGCTGCGCAGGAGAGGAAGTAGATCTCCCGAAACGCATATTCCGAGGAATAGAGAGCGTTGGCCCGGTCAAGCAGCGTTTTGAGTTGTCCACTCATTTCATAATAGTAGATAGGGGTTGCAAATACGATGACATCCGCTATTTGCATCTGTTTGGCGATTTCTACAGCGTCATCCTCAATAATGCAATGGCCCAGCCTCTGGCAGGCCAAACATCCTCGGCAAAATGCGATAGATTTGCCGCGCAGCGTAATTTGTTTCACATGATGTCCCGCCGCTTGAGCCCCGTTTGCGAAGGAATCGGCCAAGCTCTGCGAATTGCTGTTTTCGCGAAGACTGGCGCTGATTATCAAAACTTGTTTGCGCATTCAAAGTCCTCCCTCGGCTTTCTAAAATTCCAAATGTATTGCTGTTTTCCGGATTGTAACACCTGAAGTCAACTTTAGGTCAATGCGCTTTGAAAAATTTAACAATTGACAAAAGAGCCGCCCGGCACATTGCCGGACGGCCCCGATTTTCGGAATTCCTCGTCTTATTCCACCTTGGGCAATTTGGAGAAGGAAGCTTCGAGTTCCTCTTCCGAGGGAATGTAGTTTTCCATTTTACCATCGTGGAATTTCTCATAAGCCACCATATCGAAATAGCCGGTTCCGGTCAGTCCGAAGACGATCTTCTTTGCCTCGCCGGTCTCTTTGCAGCGCATGGCCTCGTCAATGGCGACGCGAATCGCGTGCGCGCTTTCGGGGGCGGGGAGAATGCCCTCGACGCGGGCAAACTCTTCTGCGGCTTCAAATACCTCCGTCTGCTTCACGGAGCGCGCCTCCATAATCCCGTCGTCGTAGAGCTGTGAGAGGGTGGAACTCATCCCGTGATAGCGCAGGCCGCCTGCGTGGTTGGGCGCAGGGATAAATCCGCTTCCGAGGGTATACATCTTTGCCAGCGGACAGACCATGCCGGTATCGCAAAAATCGTAGGCATAACGGCCGCGGGTCAGGCTGGGACAGGAGGCCGGTTCCACGGCAATGATGCGATAATCCCGTTCTCCGCGCAATTTTTCGCCCATAAAAGGAGCGATCAATCCGCCCAAATTTGATCCGCCGCCCGCGCAGCCGATGATGATATCGGGGACGATCCCGTATTTATCCAGCGCGGCCTTGGTTTCCAGGCCGATGACCGATTGATGCAGCAGAACCTGGTTGAGAACGCTGCCCAGCACATAGCGATAGCCGGGTGTGGAGGTGGCGGCCTCTACAGCTTCGGAGATAGCACAGCCCAGGGAGCCGGTGGTGCC
>DVMU01000025.1 GCA_018714825.1 Candidatus Pullichristensenella excrementigallinarum | reverse complement strand
CTTTAAGGATGGTCTCCCGCTTGTTAAGAAATGGGCTCTTTCCATAGGTGTGTTCCCGCTTGAGGAAGATATTTTCCGCAACAGTCAGATACGGCTCCGGGTTGAGTTCCTGGTGGATCATGGAAATGCCGATGTTGAGCGCTTCGGCCGGGCCGCGAACGACGACCTTTTTGCCCTCAAATTCCATCTCGCCCGAGTCCGCCTTGTAAAGGCCCATGATGATCTTCATCAGGGTGGATTTCCCTGCGCCGTTTTCGCCCAAAAGCGCATGGACTTCCCCTTTTTTCACCTCGAAGGAGACATCGCTCAGCGCCTGCGTACCGCCGAACGCCTTGGAAACGCCGGTCATGCGCAGGATGCACGCATCCCTATCCACACAGCACTCCCCCTTCAGCATTTTATTAATTATTTAAATTATACCCATTTGTTTGCTTTTTGTCAATACTTGTTTTAACGCAAACACATTTTTTCATCCCCTTTTCCTTCCCCTTTTTGATTGACTTTCTATAAATTTAGCGGTATAATTAGAAATGATATTTTAAGCGGTTTTTCTTCAAAGCCGTAATTATTCAAATATTTTAATTATTTTTCGTGAGGGAACTTATGCAAGGAAAGAGCGGCATCAATCAGACCTCTCTCCGGGATGCGAATCTCAAACTGATTATCCGCGCGCTGCACGCGCAACAGAATTGCACCCGTGTTTCTCTGGCAAGAGACACGGGATTGACGCAAGCGACAATTACCAATCTGGTCAACTGGCTGATCGAAACCGGGCTTGTGGTGGAGAGTTTTAGCCTGGAATCCGAAAAGGGGCGGCGGCCCATCGCGCTCAATCTCAACGGCGAAAAATATCTGACGCTCACCGGCCGCGTCAATCGCGATTATGTGTCGGTCGGACTTTATGATATTGCCGGAAAACTCTATTTTTATGAAGAGGAAAAAGTGCGCCCGGTCCTTGGGGCGGAAGATGCGTTCAATCGTCTGAAATCCCTGATGCATTCGGCCATTCGTTCCTCAAGCGCAACGATTCTCGGAATCGGCATGGCGGTAACCGGTCCTTTCGATTATCGCCAAGGCAGAATCGCCCTGATGAGTAGTTTCCCGGGATGGGAACAGATCGATCTGAAGCCGGAATTGGAAAAGGAGTTTCACCTGCCGGTCTGCCTGGAGCAGGATGCCAATTGCGGCGCTTTGGCGGAATTGTGGTACGGCGCGCACAAGCATTCGCAAAACATGCTCTATATTCTCAGTGACCGCGGCGTGGGCGCGGGACTGATTCTCAACGGCCAGATCTATCGCGGACGCGCGGGCTTTGCCGGGGAATTCGGGCACATGAGCATCAACTGTTTCGGCCCCTTATGCGAATGCGGAAATCGCGGATGCGTGGAACTGTACGGATCGACCCTGGCCCTGGAGGCCGAATACCAGCGCTCTCTCTTTGAAATCTGGCAGCAGGGCGGAGGCCGGATGCGCAATGCGCAGGTCACGGCTACGGACATTTGCCGCATGGTGCGGGAAGATGATCCTCTCGCTCGCCGCGCCTATGAAAAGGCCGTTGGATATCTGGCCTTCGGAGCGGCAGGCGCGATCAATTTGCTCAACCCCGACGTGGTCATCTTTGCCGACAAGATTACAGAGGGCGGCGATTACTTCCTGGAGATTGTAAAAAGCACTTTCTCCCGCTATCTCATGCACGACGTGTTCGAGGAATTGATCGTGGACGTCAGCACGCTTCAGGGTTCTCCCGAAGTGCGCGATCCCATACTTTTGGGGGCCGGAGTTCTTGTATTGGAACACTTGCTGGAAAGCCCGACCCACATGCTCGTCAACGCCTGAAATTTCGCATGGAGGAAACAAAATGGCATACTATATGGGAATTGATTTGGGAACTACAGGTCTGAAGGCCCTGATTGTCGATGTCAATGGAAAAATTTCGGGGAGCGGGTATCGGGAATATCCGCTGAACGTTCCGCAGGCGGGATATGCCGAACAGAATCCGGAAGATTGGTATCGGGCCATGTGCCTGGCCATTGGAGACGCCCTCGCCTCCAGCAAAATCCCTCCCCGGGAGATCCGCTGCCTGGGTTTTTCGGGTCAGATGCACGGCCTGGTCGCCCTGGATGCGCAAAAGCATATCCTTTGCCCTGCGATCATTCATTGCGATGGCCGTGCCTCTCGCGAAAAACGTGAAATTCTGGAGCGCGTGGGCATCCCCCGGCTCGGAGAATGGGTACAGAATCAGGTCCATTCCGGATTCCAAGCGCTATCGCTTTTGTGGCTGCGCCACAATCGCCCGGAGATCTATGGCCGCATCCGCCATGCACTGCTTCCCAAAGATTATCTGCGCTTTACGCTGACCGGGGAAATCGGCGCCGAGCCGACCGACGCGTCCGGCACGCTGATGTACGATTGCAAAAACCGCCGGTGGAGTGAGGAACTCATCCGCGCCCTCGAAATCGACCCCGCGATTCTCCCGGATTGCAACCACCTGCCGCACCAAATCGCAGGCCGGCTTACTCGCGAAGCGGCCGAAGCGACGGGTCTGTCGGAGGGAATGCCCGTGGCCTATGGCGGTGGAGATCAGCCGATGCAGGCCGTGGGCAATGGGCTTCTCTTCCCAGGAAGCGCTTCGGTAACTCTGGGCACTTCCGGGCAGGTCTTCGTCCCCTCCTCTGAACCCGTATACGACCCGCTTCTTCGGACGCACACCTTCTGCCACGCTCCGGAAAAAACGTGGTATGTGATGGGAGCCGTGCTCAACGCCTGCCTCGCGTTCAATTGGTTTTTGGAAAATGTGCTGCGCGATCGCGATTTCGCCGCGATAGATCAGGAGGCGCAGACCGTCTCTCCCGGCAGCGAGGGATTGCTCTTCCTGCCCTATCTCACCGGAGAGCGCACGCCGCACATGAACGAGCACGCGCGCGCCGCCTTCATCGGCCTCAGTCTCGCCCATGATCGCAAACACATGGCCAGGGCGGTGATGGAAGGCGTGGCGCTGTGCCTCAAGGACGCCTTGGAAGTGGTTCGGGAACTGCATCTGCCCATTGATCGCATGGTCGTCTCCGGCGGAGGCGCCAAGAGCCGCGTTTGGCGGCAAATTCTCTCGGACGTGTTCGAGATGCCGCTGTATATTTCCCGCATGAAGGAACAGGCGGGTCTGGGCGCGGCGATCACCGCGCAGGTCGCGGCGGGCGAATATTCCTCTCTTGAAGAAGCGTGTCGGGCCATCGTGCGCTATGAACCGGAGCCGGTCGAACCCAATCCCGGGAATTTCTCTGCCTATCGCTCGTGCTTTGATCGATTCCGCCTGGCCTATCGGCAAAATCTGCCGCTCTTTGGCTGATTCGACCCTCTTCAAGCATTCCTGAATTTGATTTATGCGCGCGTATGCGGTATAATATACCTTCAGGAAAGGAGGGTATGCCATGCGACGCGCGTTGGTTCTCAGCGGCGGCGGTTCCCGAGGCTCCTACCAGATCGGCGTTTGGCAGGCGCTGGAGGAATTGGGCGTCCGCTTTTCCATGGTTTTCGGCACTTCGATCGGGGCCATCAACGCGGCCTTGATCGCGCAGGGAGATCTGCGCCTGGCCCAAAACCTCTGGGACAATATGACGGCGGAAAAAATTGCGCCGGATTGCGCGGAAGCGCTGCATTTCGACCGCACATTTGGCAATGTTCGGGAATTTTTATCGTTCCTTTTGGAGAATGCCAAGCGCCTGCGCGTGGATACAGGTCCCCTGGGCCTTCTGATTCACGAGCATGTCAACGAGGGTCGCGTGCGCGCTTCCGGGAAAAAATTGGGCGTAATGGCGGTCAGATTTCCCAGTTTTCAACCCTCGCCGATCCGGCTGGAAGATATGGAAAGCGGGAGCCTGGAGGACTGGCTTCTGGCTTCTGCGGCGTGTTTTCCCATTTTCCGCATGAAACAAATTCATGGAGAGCGCTATTTGGACGGCGCATATTCGGACAATCTCCCCATAGACTTCGCGCTCAGCCAGGGCGCGGATGAAGTAATTTCCGTGGAGCTGCATCCCGGGCATACTCATCCCGAATACCGTCGGATGCCTTTTTTGACCACCATTGCGCCCACTACGGAGCTGGGCGGTTTCCTGGATTTTGCGTCCGGCCTCCTTGCCCGCAATCGCGAACGCGGCTATCGGGACGCGATGAAGCGCTTTCAAATCTATGAAGGCTTCGCCTATACCTTCCATCGCGCGCCCGACCTTCTCGCCGAACAAACGGGACGTCGCCTTGCCGCGGCCATCGCTCGCCTGGACGCGGGCGAGATCTCCCGGAGCACGCTTTCCTCCAAAACCGTTTCGGCCCCGCTCATCCGCGCAATGGAAAATTTTTCCCACACAACAGAGGCGCTTTCCTATCGGCAAATCTTTGTGCAGGCGCTGGAAATGGCCGCCCAATGCCTGGGCTTTTCGCCCGATCCTGTCTACGAGGTCGATTCTCTGATTCGCGAAATGCTGGAAAAGGTACCGTTCGATTTCCCGGAGAATCCGGAATTCTCGGACGCGGCCTCCGGCGACGTTTCCCTGGTCGGCGCGCTGTATCGGCATCTGGGAATCTACGGATGTTTTCCCGAATCGGACATCCGGAAAATCGTGCGCTTTCCGGAGCATGTCATTTCCGCGCTGTTTTTACATTTTTTGAAAAACGCTCCATGACTTTTGATTTTTTGTCGGGCGCAACTGCATAAACCCGCGAAAAACTGCCGACGATAATCACAGAAATTCCGACAGGAACGGAGGAACTGTGATGGATCGCCGGCTTTTTTTCGCTCTTTTTCTTCTGGTGCTGGCGCTTTGGATTGCCCCCACTGCGAGCGCGGCGTGCAACGAGGATTTTGTGCGGCTGCATGTGGTGGCCGAGGGCGATAGCGAATGGGAACAATTCGTCAAATTGCGAGTGCGCGACGCCTGCCTGGATCAGGCGCAGGCGCTCCTGGCATCCTGCCCGAACGCGGATGCAGCCTGGGAAGTCCTCAACGAGCATCTTCCCGATTTTGAAGAGGCCGCCGAAAAGGCCGCGCGCGAAAACGGATTTTCCGGAGAAATCACGATCGAGACAGGGATCTTTGCCTTCCCGGATCGCCTGTACGGAGAGGCGTTTGTTCCCGCCGGAGACTATCGCGCGCTGCGCGTGGTGTTGGGTGAGGGACAAGGACACAATTGGTGGTGCGTCCTCTATCCGTCCCTGTGCGTCCTGGATGAACAGGCCTATGTGCAGGCGGATCAGAGCATCGAATTCTATTCATCCATAGGCCGCCTCTTTGATCACATCTTCGGAGGAAACTGACATGCGCAAGCTCTCTCTCCTTTTGGCGATTCTCTTTCTCCTAACCCAACTGAGCACGTTCGCATCGGCCGCGGTTCTGGAAGTCGGCTCTTCCGGATCGGATGTCACCAAGGTGCAAAAGCGCCTGATTCAGTGGGGATATCTTTCAGGAACGGCGGACGGAAAATACGGCGAAAAGACCCGCAACGCGGTCATCGCCTTTCAGCGCAACAACGGCTTGACCGCCGACGGCCGCGTCGGTCCGGCAACAGCCGCCAAGATGGGCATCACGCTCTCTTCCTCTTCTTCCAGTTCGACCGCTTCCTCTTCGGCGACCATCATTTCCGCGGACCATCGCCTTCTGAGCAAGCTTGTGTATGCGGAAGCGCGGGGAGAAAGCTACAAGGGGCAAGTCGCCGTGGCCGCGGTGGTGCTCAATCGGGTCCGGAGTTCCTCCTTTCCCAACACCATCAGCGGCGTGATCTACCAGACCGGAGCCTTTTCCTGCGTCTCCAATGGTTCGATCAACAACACCCCCAACGCGACGGCCATCCGCGCCGCGCTGGATGCCATGAACGGCTGGGATCCCACCGGCGGTTGTCTCTACTATTATAATCCTGCCAAGACCAGCGACAGCTGGATTCGGACGCGCACCGTCAAAACCGTCATCGGCAACCACTCCTTTGCGGTCTAGCCCCGAGCTGGGCGCGCCGCTTTTTAACCACATTTCCAACCCGGGAGGAAAACCCCATGCAGAGAGGAAAAATTCTCGATCGCGACTGGGCCAAGATAGTGGCCGTTGCCGCATCCATTCTGCTGACGGCCATGCTGGTTCTGACCTTCGCGCAGGCCGGTCGCATCCGCCTTCTCACCGCGCGTGTTTCAGCTATTTATCAAAAGGCGTTTTATGAAACCTGCGAATTGATGGAAGGAATGAGCGCGAACTTTCGCAAACTCCTGGTCACCGGATCGGGCCAGCAACAGCAGATTTTACTCAACGAAATCTCTCGCCAGGCGCAGGGCGCCCAGGACAACCTGGCCACGCTCCCTCTGGGAGAGGATGCGGTCTCGGCGACGATCAAATTCGTCAATCAGGCGGGTGACTTCGCCACTTCGCTTTCTTCAAAACTCGCGGGAGAAGGAACGATCTCCGAGGAAGATTACGACACGATCTCCACGCTCTCCACTTCCGCGGCAGATCTCTCGATTGGCCTGGGCCAGCTCTTAACCCGCTATGAAAATGGAGAGGATGTGTTTGCCGGGGATTATGTCTCCAGCGGCGATGAAAGTCTCTATCCCCTGACCAATCCCGCGGGAGAATATCCGGTGCTTTTGTACGACGGCCCGTTTTCCGACGGGGCGCAGGGCGGAACCTTCCTCGCCCTCGAGGGGCTTTCAAGCGTCACTCCGGAAGAGGCCGCCAAGCGCCTGACCGCGTTCATGGGAACGCAGCTGGAGAACCTCTCTCTGGATGGCGAAAGCCAAATTCCGGTGGACTGCTATGATTTCAGCTTCTCCGCAAACGGATATTCTCTCACTGCCGGTGTGACCAAACAGGGCGGCGAAATCCTCTATCTGCTGCCCAATGACGATGTGACCGCGATCCAATTGACCGATCAGGAAGCCGTCGAGCGGGCGCGCGCATTCCTGATCTCCCGCGGCTTTGGGCAAATGGAGATGAGCTATTACAGCCGTTTCGACGGCATTCTGACCGCGAATTTTGCCGCCACGGAAAACAACGTCGTGCTCTATCCGGATCTGATCAAGGTGCAGATCTCCCTTGCGGACGG
>DVMU01000001.1 GCA_018714825.1 Candidatus Pullichristensenella excrementigallinarum | reverse complement strand
GAGGAAATTGTACGCCACGCTTTTCTCGAAAGATTGTTACACACTGTTCATGGAAAGGCCACGCCGTTACGAAAAGAGCGTGCTATACTGCGTTCATATTCAAACAAAGGAGGGATGCATATGGAAGACACCTTGCGGCGTCCAATCCTGTGGTTCGCGCTGTTACCTCCCTTGCCGTAATTTACAGATCCTGTTCGCATACATTCAATGTGCAGGCCGTTTCACGCCGATCTTTCGACATTGAAAACCGCCGCAAAATGCAGTTGAACGCTAGACAGGAACTTCTTTTAATTTCAAAAAATGCAGCGTACCCGCAAGGAAGAAAATCATCAGGAATGGACGCCGTCTCTGCCGTCCGCCACGCGGCGGAGACGCTCGGCGGTTATGGCGTCGGTTTTCCTTCGTGGACGACGTGCGATTTGCCTGGTACCCCACGGCGATAGAGGCGTCACAATTGCCCCAATGATTCCGGCATATGCCGGTGTGGCAAAATGCAAAGATCGTTTCCTGGCAAAACAAAAAACGCCGCAAACGCAATTTTATATAGAGAAAGGATGAAAAACCATGAAAAAAATCTTTTGTTTATTGCTGATCTTGTCTATGTTTGTAAGCGCCACTTTTGCAGAAACCTCGGAACAGACACGGCAACGCGATATTACCGTCGATGGCGTTACGCAGACCATTGATGAAACGCTTTATACTTCCTCTTCCGGTTACACTTTCTGGTTGCAAGAAGGCTGGGCCATACAACTGGACTGGGCGGAGATGATCGAAAACCAGTCCGAAACACAGGCTACGGCCGATGAAACCACCGCCGATACGGCCGCTTCCGCCGGCGCAGCCACAGAGGCCGCCGCTGACGAAACCGCCGCCGATGCGACCGCCTCCAGCGATGCAGCCGCAGTAGCCACCGATGAAGCCAACGACGCGGCCGCAACCTCTTCCTCTGACGCTTCGGCCAACGAATCTACGTTTTCTGCCGAGATCTTCGCCCCTTCGGATCATGAGGAAGTGTTCCTCACTGTGCAACCCTCCACTTCTCTGACCGCAGAGGATGCGGACGCCTCGCTTGAGGAAGCCGCTTATACGGAAAATACGGATGCGACCGTTGGGGAAATTGCGACCTTCACGCTTGATAGCGGCTCGGAAGGCAAGACCGTCGAGGTGCGTACCGGCGGCATCGTCTATCGATACTATTTCATCGCCGGCGACGGCCTGACCCTGTGCGTAACCGCCTCTTATCCGGAAGCGGCCGGAGAAGCCTACGGAGACCGCATGGAAGAAATGGTCAAAAGTATTGAGTTTACCGCATAACGCATTTATGCAAAGGCGCGCCTGTCTCAAGCGGTTGCTCGAGACAGGCGCCGGACAGTCGAAAAACCCTGTTCGACGGCCTCCTGAAAATTGAGCGCGACGACATGTACGTCGCGCTCAGTTTTTCCGGAGCACTGGCGAGGAAAAAACAATTCCCCCCAAATTGTATCCCATAGAATTATAGTTGCACATTAGAAGTATTCAAGCCATTTTCCTGCAAAGCGCGCTTGAGTTCTTGCTCGATGCGCATTTCGTACCACTTGTTGATCATGCGATTTGCGTCCAGACCGGCCCAGATGCCCAAAACAATGGCAAACAGCACAAACCCTTCGTTGCTCTCCGGATATACTTTCATAAAGGCGATAAACGCAACCATCATTGCCAAGCATCCCAAGACGGCAAACAGAATTCCCCTTTTTTCCGCCTTTCTCCGGGCAAGTTTCCTGCTGTATGCCGTCGCTTCAGGGCAGAACGGATATTCCTTGTAGGTATAGCGAACCGGAACTTTTATTCTGACAAACATTCGATCGCCTCCTTATGGCAAACAGCGTTCGGCTATTTGCCGAATCCATGCGGTCATTTCCGAGTCCTGCGGCTCGGACCCATACTGATCCTTCTTCACATCGGCATCGATGGACTGCGGAGAGGGGCCTCCCTCGAACGTCTCCTGCGCCAATACCTGCTGGGTGGCCAAGTCGAACCAGGATAATGTCCTGGTGCGGACAAATCCCCTCACGCCGTTTTCATAAATTCCATCCATATAGCTTCCCTCTGTGCAGAGGATCACCGCAGCGACTTCATCCACATCGCCCGCGCGCAAATCCTTGGGAACATATTGATCCGTATAAAAATCCTCTTCTTCCAGATAGACAACCACTCCGTGGGCGCCGTCCGCCGGTTGGGCCGCCCGATCCAGTTTTGCCATTCGGCTGTTATACATGCTGTCAAACACGATCCCCGCCAAACTCGCAATCAGAAGCGTGAGAAAGACCACCAGGGCCAACGCCAATCCAATTGGCTTGCTCCTCTTTACGCATTCGCCAAGCTCCTGCCTTGCCATCGAAAGCCTTCCCTTCCTCTGAAAATTTGTTCTCCCCCGAATCGCGCAACGCCTTTTTCGAATCGCTCCGGGATACCGGTATCTTCGGCGCGTTCCGAATCTCCCTTCTCCGCCTTGCGCTCGCCTCTCAACCGGATATCACGTTTCCCTTCGGATCGATATAGAGCATTTCCATCCCCATGTATACCCTTGCAAGGCCTCCGGAAAAGCCCTCGGCCCGCTCCCATTGCGGCTCAATCACAACCGTTCCGGTCGGATCGATATATCCCCACTTGCCATCGGATGCTATGCAGGCAAGCCCTTCTTGAAACATTCCCGAAGAATCCCATTGAGGTTGGATCGCCATCTCTCCCTCGCGATCGATGTATCCCCATTTGCCACCTTGCCTGACGGCGGCAAGCCCTTCGGAAAAATCCAGCGCTTCCTCCCACTGTGCCGCTATCCGCATCCGACCTGTCGCGCCGATATACCCCCACATTCCCGCCGAGCAGACGCGAGCCAGCCCCTGCGAAAACGGGGCCGCATCATCCCAAGCCGGTTCAATGGCGATTGTTCCCGTCCGATCGATATAGCCCCACTTCCCCTCCAGGCAGATGGAGGCCATCCCCTCTTGGAACAAGCTCGCCCATTCCCATTGGGGCTCTATCACCACCGTTCCTTCGGAATCTACATATCCATACTTTCCCTCCACCTTTACCAGCGCGCGGCCTTCCGAAAATTCCCCGACCGAATCCCACCGGATCGGGTTTATTACCGCGCCCGTCGTGTCGATATGTCCCCATTTCCCATTTGCCTGTACGGCGGCCATTCCCTCGGAAAACGGCATCGCGTAATCCCATTGCGGTTCGACAACCGTTTCGCCCGTTCCGTTCACATACCCCCACTTTCCCTCTTTTTGCACGGCGGCCAGGCCTTCGGAAAACTCCCCTCCATCCTCCCATTGTACCGCAACCGTCACCCGGCCTGCCGCGTCGATATATCCCCACATTCCGCCCTGTCCGACCCGGGCGAAACCCTCGGAAAACGGCTGGACATTGTCCCATTGCGGGGCAATCTCTATCTTTCCCGCCGCGTCCATATATCCCCATTGTCCATCTGCGCAGAAGGGATACATTTCCGCACAGGCCGCCCATCCCATTGGCAACGCAATGCAGAGCAGGCTCCACGCCAGAGTCCCTCGCAATACCCGCTTCATCTTCCTTTCCCTCCATCTGGCGCGCAATCGTTCCGCGTGCCCCAGCCTATTCCTTTTTTGCTTTGCCAAGCACTATAAGCGCTGTGTTTTATCGCGCTCTCTTATAAACCCAAGGCGCATTGTATTCCTTCTCTCAATTCAGCGCAATGCCTCCAGCCGCTCGTCAAATGCTGGAACAGAT
>DVMU01000004.1 GCA_018714825.1 Candidatus Pullichristensenella excrementigallinarum | reverse complement strand
TTATTGTACTTGTCATAGATAAAGGAAGTCTGCGATTGAGAATGTAAAACCTCCAGATCCAGCGCAGGCGAGGTATCTACCCACGCCTTTCCGACGCCGACGCCCAGCCCCATAAAAGAGAACCCAAGCAGCAACACCACAAAAAACATCATCTTGACCGAAGCCAAGGCCACGGACAGGATAAAATTCCGATCCATTTCCTGCGGCTTGAAGATCGCGTATTTCAAATGCATTTCAGCCTCCATCGCGGTTGGTCCGGCAGGGCTGCAAATGCGCACATTGCCCCGCACAAAAATATTATACCACAAATTTCAGCACATACCAGGCTTTTTCCGTGGCATTTTGATGAAGCATTTCACCCGGAAGCGAAAATTTCCGTATGTTGGATTAGACTGGAAAAAGAACGGAGTGGTTCCCGTGGGACGGAAAAAGAGGGTTATTTTGGTGGGAATGATACTCGGCGCGCTGATTGCCGGCGCCGTGATGGGATATGTAAACCTAAACAGAGCGCTGATCTCCCTGGCGGAAGCGCGCGCCACGCAGCGTGCGACCGCGGAGATTTCCCTGGCGCTGGAGGAGGTCATGGATCATTCCTTTACATATGAGGATTTTATTCATATCACCAGCGACGATACCGGAGCGGTGCGAATGCTCAACGCAAATGCGGTTTTGATGAACCAAATTGCTTCGGAAGCATCCGAAGCCGCGCAAAGGCGAATCAATTCGCTGGAGGAAGAGGGAATAGAATTGCCATTGGGCGCGGCGCTGGGAGCTTCCGCCTTCGCGGGCGCGGGGCCCAAAATACATTTCCGCATTTTGCCGGTCGGAACGGTTCTGACCAGCTTCGTTACCGAATTCGAATCCGCCGGAATCAACCAGACGCGGCACAAGATCATCCTCGAAGCGACGGCGACGGTGCGCATCGTGGTGCCGGGAGGAACCCGCACAGCCAGCGTGTGCGTGACAGCGCTGATGGCGGAGAGCATCCTGGTCGGAGATGTGCCCGATTCTTATATCCGGGTGGATGAGACGGGAGACGCGCTCAACTTCTTGCCTTGAGAAAGGAGGCTTTTCCAACTTCGGCTGCGATTTCGAACGTTTTTTTCGTTGCTTTTGTCAAGATTTTGTGTTATGATATGAGCGGGGGAGGCTGCACAAATGAGAGCGGAGACGTTTTTGCAGTTGTATCGGGTCTTGGAAGGCCTGCTCGAACAGAAGTATGCGGATCACCGCAATGGGAATTCCAGCGTCGTCATGGAATATCTGGGAGATCCGGAATCGCTTCCGGTTCGCGGCGAACTGAACTTGTGTCGGGAACTGCGGAACCTGCTCACGCACAATGCGGACCCGGAGGGGAATCCCGTCGCCGAGCCCTCGAAGGCCATGCTGGATTCCCTCTACGCGATCATCGATTATGTGCAAAAGCCGCAACCCGCGCTGCGCTACGCTACGCCTGGCGAACAGGTTCTGCGGGCGCATTGGGGCGATCCGGCCTTAGAACTGATGCGCCGGATGGAAAGGAACGGATTTTCCCATGCCCCTGTGATTGGGAAACGAGGGCTGGAAGGCGTTTTTAGCGTGCGATCGGTGTTTTTGTATGTGCTGGAGCGGGGAAACGTGGGCCCGGAGACAAAGGTCAGGGATTTCGGCGATCTGTTGGCCTTGGATCGGCCTGGAACGAAATACCTTCTCTTGCCCGAGGATGCGAGCTATCATGACGTGCGCGATGCCTTTGAGAAATACGAAGAAAAAAACCGCCGCCTCGCAGCCGTGTTCATTACGCACAGCGGAAAGGCCGGGGAGAAATTGTTAGGGATGCTCACTCCATGGGATATTTTGGGAAGACAATGAGCAAGAATGACCGGAGGAATGGAAACAATGAGCGACAACCGCCTGATTTTGCTGGATAAGAACCCGTTGGAACAATCCAGGCAACCCTCGAACGCAGCATTTGCGGAGGAATATCGCAATTACCAGCAGATCTACAACGTATACATGGGCGCTATCCGAGAGATTCGCGCCAGATTGGAAACCTTGGACATGGAATTTCAATACCGGCACAAGCACAATCCGATCCATCACATCCAAAGCCGCGTGAAGACCCTGCCCAGCATCATGAAGAAGCTGCATGATATGGGGCAGCCCATGACCATCACCAGCGCCAAGAAGCATTTGCACGACATCGCGGGCGTGCGCGTGGTTTGCTGCTATGTGGACGATATTTACCTGATCGCCAAGCTCCTGCTTTCGCAGGACGACATCTCCTTGATCCTGGAAAAGGATTATATCAAACAACCCAAGCCCAACGGATATAGAAGCCTGCACATTGTGGCGGATGTACCGGTATATCTTTCGCAGGGGAAAGTGTTCATCCCCGTGGAGATTCAGATTCGCACGGTTGCCATGGACTTTTGGGCAACCTTGGAACATGGGATTCGCTACAAATCCTCTGACGAGGTGCCCTCCTTTATCGTCGATGAATTGCGCAACTGCGCGGAGGTGATTACGCGCACCGACGCAAAGATGCAGGAAATTTTTAAGGCCCTGCAATTGCTCAACGATAAAGAAGATGAATTTCATTGGAGCGGGGAAACATGATAGGGGGAACGGGCGCACGCCGCGCGGAGCAATCCGCGCGACGTGCGCCTATTTTGGAGGCTTAGGTATATGTATTCAGAAAGTATATAAGTCTTTTGAAAAACTTGTATACCAAACTTTTGTTTGCTATGATTATCTGCAGTTGGAATGTGTACGCCGACGGAGCCTTCCATATCCCAAGGAGATTTTGTAGCGATGGCGGAGATTGTCTGAACGGACAGGTTTGAGGACGAAGAAAAGACGGAATTGTCGGAAAGAGGAACAGAAAAAGTCCGAAATCGAGAAAATCGTTGTCGCGAGGTCGGCAGACAGGACAACAGTACATGTTAGGAGGTCATAGAAATGCTTTGGACGATCCTTTCCATTGTCGTCTCCGTGGCCGCGCTGGGCGTAGCGATGTATTTCTATCGCTGGGTCAAGGCGCTGCCGAGCGCAGGAAGCGAAATCGAGCGCATCGGCAAGCTCATTCGTGACGGCGCGTTTACTTTTATGAAGCGCGAGTACAAGATCCTCGGCACGTTCTGCGGCGTGGTGGCGGCGATCATTTTGCTGGTGTATCCTAAGCCCGTATGGACGGCAGAGGGAAATGCGTTGCATAATTTGGGAATGGCTGCCTGCTATCTGTTCGGAGCAACGCTTTCGGGGACGGCCGGCGTCATTGGAATTAGTATTGCCACCATTGCCAATATCCGTTCGGCTTCCGCCGCGCGAGACGGATTGGCACCGGCATACGCGGCTGGTTTCCGCGGCGGCGCGGTGATGGGTATGGCGGTGGTCGCCAGTTCGCTTTTCGGCGCGGGCGTCCTGCATCTGCTGACCGGCGATTCCAACGCAGTGATGGCCTTCAGCTTCGGCGCGAGTTCTTTGGCGCTGTTTGCCAAGGCAGGCGGAGGAATTTTTACCAAGACCGCCGATATCGCGGCTGATCTCACAGGTAAGGTGGAATTGGGTATTCCTGAGGATGATCCGCGCAACCCTGCCGTAATTGCGGACAATGTGGGTGATAACGTGGGCGACGTCGCGGGCATGGGCGCGGATTTGTTCGATTCGAACATTGCTTCCATCGCGGCGGCCATGGTCATCGCGGCCTCCCTGCAAGGGGGGAATATGATCGAGCTGCTTTTCTGCTATTGCGCGCTGGGATTGCTTGCATCGATTTTGGGTGTGTTTATGGCCAGAATCGGAAAAAGTGGAGATCCGGGCAGGGCTCTCAACGGCGGAACCTACCTTACATGCGGAATCTTCGCAATTCTTGCCTTCGCGGCTACCGCGATTTGCGATTTCCCGATGCGCGTCTGGGGCGCGGCCATGATTGGGATGATTGCGGGCGTCATCATCGGTTTTACGAGCGAACTGTTTACCGGTGACGATAAAAAGCCAGTCGAACGCGTGGCAAAGGCCTGCCAGAACGGACCGGCATTCACAATTCTTTCAGGCATTTCTTATGGATTTTTGAGCGCATTGCCCTCCCTGGCGGGCATTGGGCTTTCCGCGCTGTTGGCTTACAAAATCTGCGAGCCGGTAGGCCCCGGTTACGCGATGTTCGGTATTTCCATTGCTGCGATCGGAATGCTATCTGTCGTCGGCATGATCATTTCCAACGACGCTTACGGGCCGATCGTAGACAACGCTCGCGGCTTGGCCGAAATGTGTGGTTTGGGAGACGAAGTGCTGGAGATAACCGATAAACTTGACTCCGCCGGCAACACGGCCAAGGCCATTACCAAGGGATTTGCCATCGGCGCGGCAGGACTGACGGTCATCGCTCTGCTGGGAGCGTTTAAAGAATTGGTTGAGGCAGCCAATGCGACGATCAATTTGAATCTGATGAATCCTCTGGTATTTTTCGGTGCTCTGATCGGCGCCGCGGTTCCGGCTGTATTTTCGGCAATGTTGATGCTGGGCGTGGATCGAAATTCGCGTGTGATGGTCAAGGAAATTCACCGGCAGTTTGACAATACCCCTGGATTGCGCGAAGGAAAAGTATTGCCTGATTACGGAAAGTGCATTGACATTGCAACTCGTGGCGCGATTCGCGAATTGATTCCCGCCGGTTTAATGGCAATTGTGATGACGTTGTTGGTCGGACTGATTGGCGGCGTGAATGCGGTGGGCGGCTATCTGATGGGGAATATTGTTTCGGGCCTTTTGCTCGCCATGCTCATGAGCAATGCCGGCGGACTTTGGGACAATGCCAAGAAGTTTATTGAGGCCGGGAATTTCGGAGGCAAGGGGTCAGATGCGCACAAGGCGGCCGTCATCGGAGATACAGTCGGCGATCCGTTTAAGGACACGGCCGGTCCTTCGATCAATACCCAAATTACCGTGGTTTCCCTGACTTCTTCGCTGGCAGCCGGATTATTCGCGGCAATTTCCCTGATTCATTAAGGGACTGCGTCAGCTTCGGAAATGGACAAATCCCGCAATCGCGGAATTCCAGAAAGGAAAAGCGGTTGCGGGATTTCTTTTACTTCTTCCACAGGCGATTAGAATCCGAAGACGGAATTGGCGTATTGGACGCTTTCCATGGCGTCGCGCGCATAGAAATCCGCGCCGATGGCTTGGGAATACTCTTGAGTGAGTACCGCGCCGCCGACCATGATCTTGACCGGGACGCTCTTTCGAAGCTGCTGAATGGTTTTTTCCATGCTTTCGACGGTTGTGGTCATCAGCGCGCTGAGGCCGACCAGCGGGGCCTGGCTTTCGATGACAGCCCGCACGACCTCCTCCGGCGACACATCCTTTCCCAGATCGATCACGCGATATCCGTAGTTTTCCAAAAGCGCGCGCACGATGTTCTTGCCGATATCGTGGATGTCTCCCTTGACGGTGGCTAGGACAATGGTTCCGCGCGGCGTTTCGGATTCTCCCGCCTTTGCCAGATGCGCGCGGATTTCTCCGAACGCAGCCTTGGCGGCTTCCGCGCTCATCAAAAGCTGCGGAAGGAAAACCTTTTTTTGCTCGAATCCCTTTCCCACCTCGTTGAGCGCGGGAACCAGATCTTCATCGACCAGGCGCATGGCGTCGCGCGAGGAAAGGAGCTCGCGGGCGAGTTGCCCCGCCTCCTCGCGCAATCCGCGGATCACGGCCTCTCTGAGCGTCATACGGACGTGTTGCGGCTTTGCGGGGGCGGGCTGCCGGTCGGCAAAGCGGAGGATATATTCGGAACAATCGGCATCCGCGCCGCTCAAAGCATTGTGGCAGGCGAGGGCGTCCATTAGCGCCGCGTCCAGGGGATTGACGATCCCCGCGCTCAAGCCCCGGGCAAGCGCCGCGGAGAAAAACGCGGCGTTTAAGCGCTGGCGAGCGGGCAGGCCGAAGGAAATGTTGGAGACGCCAAGGCTCGTATGCGCCCCCAGGCGCGTGCGGATTTCCCAAAGCGCGTCCAACGTCGCCATCGCGCCGCCGCCCGTGCTCACCGAAAGGGCGAGCGGGTCAAAGATCAGGCGCTCGCGGCCGATTCCATATTTCTCCGCTTCGCGCAAAATTCTTTCGGCAATGGCCACGCGGCCCGAAGCCGTGGAAGGAATGCCGGTTTCATCCAGGGTAAGCGCGATGAGCACCGCGCCGTATTTTTGGGCGATGGGGAAGACCTGTTCCATCACTTCGCGCTTTCCATTGACGGAGTTGATCAGCGGACGGCCGTTGTAAATGCGGGCGGCCCGATCCATGGCTTCCGGATTGGAGGTATCGATTTGCAGGGGAATGGGAAGAATTTCCTGCAACTGACGAATCGCCCGCACCATGGTCGCGGGCTCGTCAATGCCGGGAATTCCCACGTTGACATCCAAAATGTCCGCGCCCGCCTCGGCCTGCTTTACGCCTTCTCCGAGAACATAGGCAAAATCGCCGCTCGAAAGCGCGCGCTTGAGCGAAGGCTTGCCCGTCGGGTTGAGGCGCTCGCCGATGATAACCGGGCGGGAGGAGAAGACCACGGATTTGCAGCCGGATGTAACGATGGTTTGCGGTTCGGAAGAGAAGGGAACCGGGCGCATTCCCTCCAGAAGGCGCCGGAGCGCGCGGATGTGTTCGGGGGTGGTGCCGCAACAGCCGCCCACGAGCTGCGCGCCGCCCTGGGCGAGCAACAGCGCATCCTCGGCAAATTCCTGCGGGCCGACGCGGAATTCGGTTTGTCCGTTGACGACGACGGGAAGCCCGGCGTTCGCATTGATGCAGATCGGCACGCGAACCGATGCGCGCAGCGCGGGCAAAAGCTTTTGCATCTGCTTGGGACCAAGGCCGCAGTTCATGCCCACGATCGTTGCGCCCAGGGATTCGGCCAGCACCGCGGCGCATTGCACGTCCGCCCCGGTGAGAAGACGTCCGGATTCGTCGAAAGTCATGGTGATGGCGACGGGCAGGTTCGTCGCTTCCCGTGCGGCCAAGAGCGCGGCCTTGACTTCATAGGCATCGGAAAAGGTTTCAAACAGGATCAGGTCCGCTCCGGCATCGCTCGCAGCGCTCGCGGCCTCATAAAAGAGCTGATAGGCCTCCTCAAAATCCAAATCGCCCAGGGGCTTGAGAAGCTTGCCGCTCGGGCCGATGCTCGCAGCCACAAAGGCGTCCCTTCCGGAACGGGCGATCGCTTCCCGCGCAATGGCGACGCCCGCGGAAAACAGGCGGGGAACTTCTGCGCCGAATTTGAGGCGGTTTGCCCCAAAGGTATTGGTTTCCACGATGTCGCAACCCGCTTGCAGGTATTGCAGATGCACCTGGAGAACCTTTTCAGGAGCGGAGAGATTCATGCGTTCGGGAAGCTCTCCGGGGAGCAGGCCGGCCGCCTGCAGCATGGTGCCCATCGCGCCGTCCAGAAGCAGGACGCGGCTTTGCAGTGCTTCAAGAAAATTCATGATCAGGACCTCCGAAAGGCACAATCTGTTTTTTCACAATTTCCGCACGAGCTTTGGGGACAATGCGGAGCCTTGCCCAGACCAGCCAGCGCGGTCACGGATTTTTCGGGGAGCATCATAAAACTCTGGGTGAGTGTGACGCCCAAACGGCGGGGAAGATCCATCAGGGCAAAAATTTTGCCCTGTTCGCGGAGATCCCAATCCCCATAGCCGGGACTGAAGCGGGGCAGGAGAAACAGATCGTTTTCCCGCTCGTCGGCATTGAGCTGGCCGCAAAGTTGATCCAAGAACGCCTCGAGCATTGCCGCGCACGCGGCCTGCACGACGGCGGCGCGCGGCAGATCCACCGCCATATAGCGCCGCAAGAGCATGTCTGCCTGCGTTCCCAATGTGGCGGCAATCAGATAGCCGCTTTCGCATCCGGCAAGGCTGGAGGCAAGCGCGCGGCTGAGAAGGCGCAGGCCGAGAATTTCAACAAAATCCTCTCCGGTTTGCAGCGAAACCCTGCGAACCGCGCTGCGCGGACAAACTTCGCGGGAGAGTTCTTCCAGGACGGAATCCACCAATCGGCCCAGTTCCGGGATTTCGGGCGCGCCCCCAAGATAGCGAAGGACTTCATCGCGCGGAATACACAGGCTCATTGAAAGATCTCCGAAAGATTTTGCATGATCTGACCCGCGATATCGGGCTTGTTCATGGTATAGATATGGATATGGCTGACGCTGTTGGCGATCAGATCGATGATCTGCTCGGTCGCGTAGGCGATGCCCGCCTGCTTCATGGCCGCGGGGTTTTCCCCGAAGCGATCGACGATCGCGCGAAAGCGCGGGGGAAGCAGAGTTCCGGAGAGCTTGAGCGTGCTCTGAACCTGCTTGGCATTGGTGATGGGCATAATGCCCGCGATGACCGGGATCTCAATGCCGTGCTTGAGCAGGCGGAAGAGGAAATTGTAAAGGATGTTGTTGTCGAAGAACATCTGGGTGGTGAGAAATTCGCATCCGCTGTCTACCTTGCGCTTGAGGCCGTCCAAATCGCTCAATTTGTTGGGGGATTCGGGATGTCCCTCGGGATAACACGCTCCTCCCACGCAGAAATCGCCCAGGCGCTTGATTTCTTCGATCAGATCGCTGGCGTGAAGGAAATCGCTTTTGCGCTGGGACATGTCGGCGGGCAGATCGCCGCGCAGGGCAAGAATGTTTTTCACGCCGCCCGCCTCAAGGGCTTTGAGCGTGCGGCGGACGTCTTCCCGATCCGAAGAGACGCATGTCATATGTGCGAGGGCGGGGACGCCGTTGACCAGTTGTACTTCTTTGGCAACTTCCACCGTGCGATCGCCCGTGGAGCCGCCTGCGGAGCAGGTGACGCTGACAAAGGAAGGATGAAGCTGGGCGATTTCTCGCACAATACGCTTGATGTCCGCCAGTGGTTTGCCGATTTTGGGCGGAAACAGTTCGCAGGAGACGGTTACGCGATCGCTGAGAATGATATCCGTGACTTTCATGCGATGGCTCCTCTTTTTGGCTTTGCATTTATTGTAGCGAATTTTTGCAAAAAACACAAGCACCGCCGGATTTTTCCCGCAGTGGATCAATGAATCGGTTTCTTGACTTTGCCGGGAATTGTGGTACAATCGAAACAAGTTCTTCCGGGGGAGGGAAAAGGAGATCTTGGATTTGGGAGGCGCGCCGTGAAAAACTGGGGACGCAGGATCGCCGTCATCGTATGCGCGATGGCCGTCGTGGGGCTGTTGTGCTTTGCGTTGGGCGGAAATTTGCGGTGGAAAACCGTTCCCGCAGCGCAAGAGGGGAACGCGATTTCCCGCGCGCAGGCGGACACGAGCGCCTTTGCCGCGCCGCAATCCGGCGACGCCTCTTCCGCCGCGCGGATGGAAATGGATTCAAACCGGCCCTCGATCATTTTGGCCGTGGGGGAGCGCGTATCCCTGCCCGCAAAGATTCTGACCCGGGAAGGGGAACTCTACGAGGGAGAGATCCGCTGCGAAAGCAGCGATTCTTCGGTGGTGGACGTGGATTCCGAATTCCTGCTGGGAAGGAGCCCGGGGAGCGCTCTGGTGATGGTTTACGCGGGCGAAATGGCGGAAAAATTCGAAGCGACGGTTGTGCGCTACGCCGATCTATACGATGTTGAGGTTTTCGCGCATCGCGGGTTGGGCTCCGGCGCGCCGGAAAATTCTTTGGAGGGAATCCGCGCGGCCGTTTCTACGGGCGCGGTCGGTGTAGAAATCGACGTTCGACGCACGCGAGACGGTGTGCTGGTGCTCTCGCATGACGAATTGATCAATCGTACCTCCGATGGCATGGGCAGAATCACAGATATGACTTATGAGCAGCTGCTGGGCTTTGATTTTTACGGAACGGAGATTTGTACCTTGGAGCAGGCGCTGCAGGCAATTCGGGAAACGGGAATGCAAATTCTCATTGAGTTTAAGGAATCGAGCGTGGTGAAAGATACTGTCGCAATGGTACAACGCTACGGATTGGAGGAACAGGCGGTATATATTTCCTTTGATCTGGAACAGCTCAGAACCGCGCTCTCTGTGGATCCGGAAGCGAAGACGGCGTTTCTCTACAATAAAGGTTCTCTCAGCGATTGGGCTATTCAGGTCGCGGCGGAAAACGGCGTTTGGGCGCTGATTCCGAAGCATACGATATTGACCGAAAGCTTGGCTGCGAAAATTCATGCGGCGGGGTTGCGCGTGGGCGTCTATACGGTCAACACCAAGGCGCAGTTTCGGAAGGTCTATCGAATGGGTCTGGATTGGTTGATTACGGATTATCCTTCCGAAATGTCGAATATGTTGCAATGAGGGCGGAGGTTGTGCGTGGAAGAGATCAAGAGCGTGAAAAATCCCACCGTGCGCTGGATGCGGACGCTCAGGGAACGCAAGGGAAGAGAAGAAAGCGGGGCTTTCCTGGTGGAAGGGCGCAAGATGATCGAGGAAGCGCGGAATGCGGGCCTGCGCGCGTTGTGCCTATTGGCCGTGGAAGAACTGCGAGAATTTGCCGCGGGGTTTGACCGCGCGGCCCTGGTTCCGGATTTTGTGCTCGAGGCCGTGTGCGACACCAAGACGCCGCAGGGCGCCTGCGCGGCGTTTGAAATGCCGAAAACCATTCCCTTGGAAGCCGCGCCTGAGCGATTGGTCGCGCTGGACGGGGTGCAGGATCCGGGAAACGTGGGGACCATTTGGCGCACTGCCGACGCAGCAGGCTTTCAGGGAATCTTGCTGGGAGCGGGATGCGCGGACGCGATGTCCAACAAGGTACAGCGCGCGGCAATGGGGTCGGGCTTTCGCCTTCCCGCGTTGCAGGCAGCAAATCTCGCCGAGGCGCTGGGAGAATTGCGCCGGAAAGGCTGGAAGGTCTTCGCCTCGGCGCTGGACGGCGAGGATTTTTATCGCCGCCCGGAAATGGGAGAAAAGTGCATTTTGGTCATTGGAAGCGAAGCGCGAGGGATTTCCCCGTCCGTTCGCGAACAGGCGGATTGCCTGGTGAAGCTCCCCATGCGTGGCGGCGCGGAGTCGCTCAACGCGGCGGTTGCGGCGGGGATTATGATGTATGAAATGATGCGGGAAAAGCAGATTTAGGAAAGAAGCGCGCGCAACGCATCCGGGAGAGGGGAAATCCATTCCTTTGTCTCACCGGTAACGGGGTGGATCAGGCGCAGTGCGGCCGAGTGCAGCGCGAATCGCCCGGGAAGGCGGGTATCTTCCCGGCCGTAGAGAAAATCTCCGATCACGGGATGGCCGATGTGCGCCATGTGCAGGCGAATCTGGTGGGTACGGCCGGTTTCCAGCCGCAGGCGAACCAAGGTACAATTTCCATAGAAGCCCTCCGCACGATAATGCGTTACGGCGGGCTTTCCATTTTGGAAATCCACGATTCTGCGCACCGTGGCCGCGGCTTCCTTGGCAATGGGGAACGCGAGCGTGCCCTGCCCTTCCAGCCGCCCTTCGACCACGGCCAGGTATTCCCGCACGAAGCGATCGCTATGCAGATCGCGCTGCAGCACCTGGCAGGCATAGGCGTGCTTTGCCGCAGCCAACAAGCCGCTGGTGCCGCGATCGAGCCGATTGAGCGGCCGAAAGACAAAACCTTCGCCGTAGCGCGCGGCCAGCCGGTTTTCCAGAGCCATTTTTTCGGGGGTGCGGGAAGAAAATTGCGTGGCCAGAGGCGCGGGCTTATCGATGATGATCAGGTCTTCGTCTTCATAGAGAATGTTTACCGGTTGATCTTCCTTTGGAACACAGGAGCCGGGCGAATCTTCCGGCAGGCAAACCTGCACCCGGTCGCCTTCTGAAAGCAGATCGTTGGATCGGGCGAGCGCGCCGTTGACCCGAATGCCTTCCGCAGCGCGCAGCTGGGCGCACTGATGAGAGGAAAGGAAAAAGGCGCTGCGCAGATAGTATTTGACCTTGCGTCCCTGATCGGCCGGGCCGACGGTTCTTTCGATGATCCGCATACTGCTCCTCTTTGCGCCGCGCACGGCGCTTTGTCGTTTGCTGAAGCGTGCGAGAAAAATTTCAAGGCCCGGAAGGAAACCTTTCGGGCCTTTGCGATGCGCCTCCCGGAAGGGGGCTTAAAGGTTGAGCTTGATTTTGAGAACGTCGAGCTGGCTTTGTTGCACATCCGAGGGGGTTTCCATCATCAGGCAGTTGGCTCCCTGCGCCTTGGGGAAGGCCACGATGTCGCGCAGGCTCTGCGATCCGGTGAGGATCATCGCCAGGCGGTCCAGGCCGAAGGCGAAGCCGCCGTGCGGGGGCGTGCCGTACTTAAAGGCGTCCAGCAGGAAGCCGAAGCGGTGACGGGCCTCTTCATCGGAAATGCCGATCATGCGGAACATGCGCGATTGCATGTCGCTGCGATGAATGCGGATCGAGCCGGAACCCATCTCAATGCCGTTGAGCACCAAATCGTAGGCGCGGGCGCGTACCTTGTCCATTTCGCCGGAGAGGTAGGGCTCGTCTTCCGGCATCCAGGAGGTAAAGGGATGGTGCATGGCCACATAGCGGCCCTCTTCCTCGCTGTACTCGAACAGCGGGAATTCCGTAACCCAGAAAAGATCGTACCTGCCCTCGGGAATCCGATCGCGCCGCTTGGCGATCTCCAGGCGCAGAGCGCCCAGGCTCTGGAAGACGACGCTGTCCTTATCCGCGACAAAGAAGAGAATGTCGCCCGGCTTGGCCTCGAACCGCTCGCGCAGCTTCTGGGTAAATTCCGGAGTGAGGAATTTATTGAAGGAGGATTTTACGGTTCCATCCGCAGCAAAGGTCACATACGCGAGGCCCTTGGCGCGGTAGCTCTTGACAAATTCGACCAGGCTGTCGATCTGCTTGCGGGTCATATCCGCGCATCCGTCGGCATTGATGCCGCGAACGGTTTTTCCCTCGTTGACGGCGTCCGCGAAGACCGGGAAACCCGAATCCGCGCACAGATCCGAAATGTTGCGCAATTTCATGCCGAAGCGGGTGTCCGGCTTGTCGGAGCCGTAGTTTTCCATGGCCTCGCGCCAAGTCATGCGCGGAAGGGGCAGGGAAAGCTCGATGCCCATGATTTCGCGGAAGATCGCGGCAAACGCGCCCTCAATGACGGTTTGGATATCCTTTTCATCGATAAAGGACATCTCCACATCCAGCTGGGTAAACTCCGGTTGCCGATCGGCACGGCTGTCCTCATCGCGGAAGCAGCGCGCGACCTGATAGTACTTGTCGAATCCGGCCAACATCAAAAGCTGTTTGTAAATCTGCGGGGACTGCGGGAGCGCGTAGAACGTGCCGGGATGCAGGCGGCTGGGCACCAGGAAATCCCGGGCGCCTTCGGGCGTGGACTTGGTCAGAATCGGGGTCTCGACCTCAGTAAAGCCCTGCTTGTCCATGTACGAACGGACGCAGTTGACCATTTTCGAGCGCAGGCGCAGGTTCTTCTGCATCGAGGGACGGCGCAGATCGAGATAGCGATACTTCAGCCGCACCAGCTCGTTTTCATCCGCCTTGTCGTCGATATAGATTGGAGGCGTCTCCGATTTGTTGAGCAGCTCCGCATCCTGCACAAAGACCTCGATCCGGCCCGTGGCCATGTCCGGATTGATCGCCTTTTCCTCGCGCAGGCGCACTTCGCCCACGATCGTCAACACATACTCGGCGCGCAGGGTACGGCCAAGTTCGAAGATTTCGTGTGAACAGACGGCCTCGTCAAAGACCAACTGCACCATGCCTTCGCGATC
>DVMU01000024.1 GCA_018714825.1 Candidatus Pullichristensenella excrementigallinarum | reverse complement strand
GAGGGCGAGGGAGAAGGCGAAGGCGAGGGCGAGGGAGAAGGCGAGGGAGAAGGCGAAGGTGTGGGAGAAGGTGAAGGCGAGGGAGAGGGCGAGGGAGAAGGTGAGGGCGAGGGAGAAGGTGAAGGCGAGGGAGAAGGTGAAGGCGAGGGAGAAGGAGAGGGCGTGGGAGAAGGTGAAGGCGAGGGAGAGGGCGAGGGAGAAGGCGAGGGCGTGGGAGACGAGGTCGCCGAAACAGAAGTGCCCGCGCGCACCGCAGCGCTGCGAGAAGAGAGAGTGGCGGTCGAGGAAGCCTCGACTGCCACAGAAGAAGTTGAAACCGGATTTTTTGTAGCTGTTGGATCGGGAGAAGTGGAAGCGGAATCAGACGCCCGACCTATTGGTTTCCGCGTCGGCGAAGGGCTTTGCGTTTCGACCGAATCGGAAGGGGAAGCGGAGGAGCGTCCGGCGGTTCTCGGCGATGCCGAGGGCTTCCTGGATGCGGAAGGCTCTGGAGACGCGGAAGGATTCTCAGATGCCGAAGGCGCTACGGACGCTGAAGCATCGGGTTCTACGCTTGCGGAAGGAAGATCCGGAGAAGAGACGTCTTCTCCACCGTCAAAGAGGCCGGAAAGCGTCTCCCGCAGACCGGAGGTCCATTCCACGCACGTTTCCAATCCGTCGGCCAGGGCGTTGCGCACAGGCGCCTGGGCGGAATCCACAAACAAGCGCATGTTGGTCCAGGCATCCTCCGTGCGATCGGCGACGGTTTCCGCGACGATGCGCGTATCCGCCCATACGGTGGCGAAGAAATCGTTGGCGTCATCCTGGAAGGCCTGGAATTTCTCGCTGCGCGTGGGGAAGGTCAATAGCGCAAAGATCAAAGCGGAAAACAGAATCAGCGTGACCAGGCTCCAAACAAGCTTTCCGCCGGCCTTGCAGCGCATTCGACGGTTCCAGATCAGAAACAGCCCCAGCGGCCACAACAACACGGAAATAATAAATGTAAAAATCAAATAGGCGTGGCTGGTCCTGCGCCGCTTTTTCGGCCGGCGATTGCGGCCGGGATCGAATTGAGCGCGGTTGTAATTGGGACGCTTTTCCGAACGCATCATATAATCGCGATTGCGCCTGCGCGCAAAAAAGACCAAGCCGCTTTGCTTCTGCTCCAAGACTGCCTGCATAATTTTCCACCTTCCCGGAAGGTCCTATGAATCCACATTCAACAATATTATACCAGATTCAACCGCAATACACAAACGACAACATTGTGACGGAATCTTGAACCCATAAAATGCTTCGCATAGGCGGAAAACAACATAGAAGACCAACAAATTTAACGAATTTTGGGCAGGGAAATAGGAAAAGAGTGTCGAAAATGAAAAGTTGGGTTCAGATGAATTGTTGTATTCGCATGGAAAATGTTTGTGCATGGAGGGAAGAAAAATGAGTGTGGAACGCAACCTGCCCATCGTTCGCGAGCGCAAGCTGGCGATTCTGAAGGGCGACCCGGAACTGTGTGCCAAGCAGAAGAAGGAGGGCAAACTCCTCGCGCGCGAGCGCGTGGCGCTTTTGCTGGATGCGGCGAGCTTTGTGGAAATGGATTCGCTCAACGCGGATGCGGGCGTCGTAACGGGCTACGGCCTGATTGACGGAAACCCCGTCTATGTCTATGCGCAGGATTTCACCGTCAAGGGCGGCTCGGTCGGCGCGGCGCACGCCAAAAAAGTTCTCAAAGTGATGGACATGGCCGAAAAGACCGGCGCTCCGGTCATCGCCATTTTGGACACGGCGGGAGCAAGGCTGGAAGAAGGCATTGAGGCGATGAACGCGTATGCGCTCATGGCCGGCCGCGTCAGCGCGCTTTCGGGTGTCGTTCCGCAGATTTCGCTGGTGCTTGGACAGTGTGGCGGCATTGCCTCCGCAATTGCCGGAATGAGCGATTTTGTCATCATGAGCAAAAACGGCAGCCTGTTTGTCAACGGTCCGCAGGTGGTTTCAGCGGTTGCCGGCAAGCAGCTGGATCTGGAAGCTATCGGCGGCGGCGCGGCTTCGATCCGTTCCGGCATGGCGCAGATGAGTGTCGAGACGGATGAAGATGCCATCGGGATGGCGCGCAAGATCGTGGGGTTGCTGCCTTCCAATAACCTGGACGAAGCGATTGTCGCTCCAACGGACGATCTCAACCGCGAGATCGCGGAGTTCAACGCTATCGATAAGATCGAGGATGTGCGCGCGCTCATCGCGCGGCTTGTGGACGCGGGGGATTATGTGGAACTCGCCGAGGAGTTTGCGCCTTCCATGGTTACCGCGATTGGCCGCATGGACGGGCAGACGGTGGGCTTTATCGCCAACCAGCCCTCTAAGGATGAAGGGCGCCTGAGCGTATACGGATGCAAGAAGGCGGCGCGCTTTGTTAGCTTCTGTGATTGCTTCTCGATCCCGGTGATTTCCATCGTGGATTCGACGGGCATGAAGATTTCCTCGGCGCCGCAGGGCGAGCTCTCGCGCGCGGGCGCGCAATTGATGTTCGCGCTTTCCGAGGCGTCTATCCCGCGCGTGGCGCTGATCACCGGACAGGCGATCGGAATGAGCTACGCGGCGATGGCTTCCCGCGTGGCGTCCGATGTGGTGTATGCCTGGCCGGGCAGCGTGATTTCCCCAGTGACGGCGGAAATCGCAGTGCAGCTGAACAAGGCCGACCAGCTCAAGGGCGCGGAAGATCCCTTTGCCAAGCGCGCGGAGCTGGAAAAGGACTATATGGAAAATGAGGCGGATTGCGTCAACGCCGCAAAGCTGGGCTATGTGGACGATGTGATCGAACCTGCCATGACTCGCCAGATGTTGATTTCCGCATTGGAAATGCTTTCTGGAAAGCGCGATCAGAAACCCGCCAAGAAGCATGGCAATATGCCGCTGTAAGGGGGGAGTTTCATGAACAATTTTCTGAGCGTTCTGGTGGAATCCGGATGGGTGACGTTGATCGGGCTGTTCATCGTCTTCCTGGGATTGATTATCCTCGTTCTTTGCATCTTCGCGATGAACGCGCTGTTCCAGGAGCGCAAGAGCAAAAAGGCGGAACCGGAATCCGTTCCTGCCCCTGCCCCCGCTCCTGCTCCGGTTCCCACTGCTCCCGCCCCGGTTGTGGAGGAAGGCATTGCGCCGGAAACGGTTTGCGCGATCGCCGCGGCGATCGCCGCCATGGACGGCTCCAACAAATCCCTGGTCATTCGCTCGATTCACCGTGCCTCTGCATGGAAGCGCGTGGCGAGAAACGAACAGGTTTACCGCTTCTGATTTTGCAAGGATCTTCATTTTGAGAATGATTTTAGGAGGAAACAGTTATGCGCAGGTTCTCTATCACCGTCAATGGTCAGGCTTATGTGGTTGATGTAGAAGAAATCGGCGGCGCTCCCGTCGCAGCTCCCGCTCCCGTTGCTGCCCCCGCTCCGGCTCCTGTTGCGGCTCCCGCCCCCGTTGCGGCTCCCGCTCCGGCGTCTGCTCCCGCCCCCGCACCTGCACCCGCGGCTCCGGCTTCCGGCGAAGCGGTGAAATCCCCGATGCCCGGCACCATTTTGGATATCAAGGTCAGCGCCGGCCAGTCCGTGAAGAAGGGCGACGTGCTGCTCATCCTTGAGGCCATGAAGATGGAAAACGAAATTTTGGCCGCGCGTGACGGCGTGATCGGCGCGATCGTGACTTCTAAGGGCGCGTCCGTCAACTCCGGTGATACGTTGCTGACGCTGAATTAATCGCGGCAACGAAAGCAACGGAGGAGGGTTTGTAATGTTCAAAAAAGTGAGCCGCACGCGCGCGTTCGTGTGTATGTTGGTGATGTTCGCGCTGCTGGCGGTGTGGGCATTCGCGGAGCCTGCCTTGAACAACGAGGCGCCCGCGCCGGAGGAAACCACCGAGCTTGCCACACAGCCTGCTTCTGAGGAGGAAGAATCCGAACCGGAAACCACGAGCATCAACTTTATCAGCGGCTTAAAGGAAATTGCCGCGTCGACGGGCTTTGCCAGCGGAACCTGGCAGCAATACGCGATGATCGCCGTGGCCTGCCTGCTGCTGTATCTCGCGATTGTCAAGCAGTTTGAGCCGCTTTTGCTTCTGCCGATCGCCTTCGGTATGCTCTTGGCAAACTTGCCTTTGGGCGGATTGATGGACGATCCTACCTATAAGTATTTTGCCACCATCGAAGCTGCCAAGCAGTACGCCGAGCCCCTGGGCAAGGATATTACGCTGGTTTCCAAGCAGCTGTTCGAGGTAAACGGCAATTACTTTACTACGCTGGCCGAGGCCGTCAAGAATGGTTATGACGTATTGGCTTCGGGTGAAGCGGCCGTTTATCACGAAGTGTATCAGGTTAGCTCCGCGAACGGCGGATTGCTCTATTACCTCTATCAGGGCGTCAAGCTGGGTATCTATCCTCCGCTGATTTTCATGGGCGTCGGCGCGATGACGGACTTTGCTCCCCTGATCGCCAATCCCGTCTCCCTGCTTTTGGGCGCGGCCGCGCAGTTGGGAATTTTCGTGGCCTTCATTCTGGCGCGGATATTCAGCTTTGATGCGCAACAGGCTGCTTCCATCGGAATCATCGGCGGCGCGGACGGGCCTACGGCAATTTATGTGACCACCAAATTGGCTCCGCAGCTGTTGGGGCCGATCGCCGTGGCGGCATACAGCTACATGGCGCTGGTTCCGGTCATTCAGCCGCCAATCATGCGCGCGCTGACGACCAAGAAAGAGCGCATGATCGTCATGGAGCAGCTTCGCCCGGTTTCCCGGCGCGCGCTTGTGATCTTCCCGATCCTGGTGACGATCATCGTGTCCCTGCTTTTGCCCTCGGCGGCTCCGCTGGTCGGTATGCTGATGCTGGGCAACCTGATGCGCGTTTCGGGCGTGGTGGATCGCATCTCCAAGACTGCGCAGAATGAATTGATGAACATCGTGACCATCTTCCTGGGCCTGACGGTCGGCGCCACGACAAAGGGCGAGACCTTCCTTACCTGGAACACGATCAAGATCGTCATTCTGGGCGTGATCGCCTTTGGCGGCGGCACGGCCGGCGGCGTGTTGTTGGGCAAGCTGATGTGCAAGCTGACCCACGGCAAGATCAATCCCTTGATCGGTTCGGCGGGCGTTTCGGCGGTTCCGATGGCCGCGCGCGTTTCCCAGGTGGTGGGCCAGAAGGAGAACCCGGGTAACTTCCTCCTGATGCACGCCATGGGCCCGAACGTGGCGGGCGTGATCGGCTCGGCGGTTGCCGCGGGCGTGTTCATCGCGCTGTTCGGCGCTTAAGGGCATTTTCATCGCCCCGTGTCGTCAATTCTCGGGGGCGATTGTCTCCGGCGCGCGCAAGATGCCGCGCCGGGACGGATAGAGTTTAGAAGGAGGAAACCAACATGGCGAAGGTACTGATTACCGATACGATTCTGCGCGATGCGCACCAGTCCCAAGCCGCGACGCGGATGCGCACCGAGGATATGCTGCCCGCCTGCGAGGTTCTGGATAAAGTCGGCTATTATTCCCTGGAGTGCTGGGGCGGCGCTACGTTTGACAGCTGCCTGCGCTTTCTGAACGAGGATCCGTGGATTCGCCTGCGCAAGCTGCGCGAGGCGCTTCCCAACACCAAATTGCAGATGCTCTTCCGCGGCCAGAACATCCTGGGCTACAAGCATTACGCGGACGACGTGGTGGACGAATTTGTGCGGCTGTCGCTGAAAAACGGCATCGATATTATCCGTATTTTTGACGCGCTGAACGACCCGCGCAACCTCAAGACGGCTATCGAGTCGACCAAGAAGTACAACGGGATCTGCGAGGTGGCCATGAGCTACACCATCAGCCCCGTGCATACCGAGGAATACTTCGTCAACCTTGCTCTCCAGTTTGAGCGCATGGGCGCGGACAACATCTGCATCAAGGATATGGCGAACCTGCTTCTGCCTTACCAGGCCTATTCCCTGGTCAAATCCCTCAAGCAGGCGCTCAAGCCCGAAACCAAGGTGCATCTGCACACCCACAACACCACCGGTACCGGCGATATGGTCAATCTGAAGGCCATTGAGGCGGGCGTGGATATCGTGGATACCGCGCTCTCTCCCCTGGGTAACGGAACCTCTCAGCCCGCGACCGAGTCGTTGGTCGCCACCCTGGCGGGAACCGAGTACGATACCGGCATTGATCTCAACCTCCTGACCAAGGCCACCGAGCACTTCCGCAAGGTCGCCGACAAGCTCAAGGAGCAGGGCGTGCTCGATCCCAAGGTTCTCAAGGTGGACGTAAATACCCTGAAGTATCAGGTGCCGGGCGGAATGCTCTCCAACCTGATCAATCAGCTCAAGCAGGCCGGAAAGTCCGATCTCCTGTACGAAGTGTTGGCCGAGGTGCCGCGCGTTCGCAAGGACTTCGGGTATCCGCCGCTGGTTACCCCGACCAGCCAGATCGTCGGCACGCAGGCCGTGATGAACGTCATCGCGGGCGAGCGCTACAAGATGAACCCCAAGGAGTCCCAGGGCCTGATGGCCGGCGAGTACGGCACGCTGCCTGCGCCGGTGAACGAGGAAGTTCGCAAGAAGGTCATCGGAAACCGCAAGGTCATCACCTGCCGTCCGGTGGACGATCCCAATTACGGCGCGCGTCATCTCGACGAGTTCCGCAAGGAAATCGGCCAGTATATCACGCAGGAGGAGGATGTGCTCTCCTACGCGCTGTTCCCGCAGGTTGCCGAGAAGTTCTTCGAAAACCGCCTCGCGGAGAAGATCAAGCTCGACAATTCCGTGCTGGATAAAGAAAATAAGGTCATGCCGATCTAGTCGATACCGGATCACAGCCCCGCCTTCCGAAAGGAGGCGGGGCTGCGTGTCAAAAAAGGATTTTGACACGCTCCACGAAAATCTGTGGAGTTTCATGGAAGGAGAAAAGAGCTGCGGAAATCTGAAAATCTCTGGATTTTCCGAGCGATTTCCTGACGGAAGGAATTGTTTTTCCTGCGCTTGCGCTCCGGAAAAAACCGAGCGCGACGTACACGCCGCCGCGCTCGATTGGGAGGGGGCCTGCCCACAGGCTTTTTCGACAGTCTGGCCCCGCCTTCCGAAAGGAGGCGGGGTTTGCTCTTACGCAGGGGCATTGTGCCGGATTGCCAAGCGTATCCCGGAATGCTATAATAGAAAAGAAGCAGGTTTTGCGCAGAAGACGCGCGCTTTTCCCATATCGCAACGCATGAAAAGGAGCTGCGCTCTTTTTCGAAAGGAAAGGCGGATGGCTTATGGATTTGATCCTTTGCAACGGAATTATCGTCACACCGACGGAGATGTATCGGGCCGATTTGGGAATCGAGAATGGCAAGATTGTCGCCATTGGGGCCGATCTCTCCGGGGTTCTATGCAGCGAACGGTTGGACGTCGCGGGGAAATTGATCCTTCCCGGTGCGATTGATGCCCATACGCATCTTTCCTTTCCGTTCGGCGGGACGGTGTCTGCAGATGACTTTTTCGCCGGCACTCGGGCGGCTGCTTGCGGCGGAACGACCACGGTGTTTGATTACAGCAGCCAGGCGCCGGGAGAACGGTTGGTGGAGACGGTTCGCCGCAGGGAGGCACAGGCCAAAGCCGAAGGGGCGGCGGTGGATTTTGCCCTGCATGTGGGAATCACGGATTTGTCGAACGGCCTGCTGGATTCTATGCAGGAGGCGGTCGATTATGGCGTTTCTTCTTTCAAGATATACATGGTATATGATTTCGGCGTAAAGGACGGGGATTTTTACAGGGTTTTGCAAAAATCCAAGGAAACCGGCTCCCTGATCTGCGTGCACGCGGAGAATAAGGAAATTCTCACGGAGTTGACGAACCGGTTTGCCGCCGAAGGAAAACTCAGTCCCTGGTATCATTACGCATCGCGGCCGGAATTTGTGGCGGGCGAGGCGGATCGGCGGGCGATCGATTGGGCCAAGAGTTTAAACGCCCCGCTGTATATCGTCCATCTGAGCGATTTAGAGGGCGTGCGCGCCGTTACGCAGGCCAGGGATGAGGGCTTTGAGATATATGCGGAAACCTGCCCGCAATATCTGCACTTTACCTGCGATGTATTCAAAAGGGAAGATGGTCGCAATTTCGTCTGTTCTCCGCCCATGAAGGATCAGCCGAGCAGGGAGGCTCTGTGGGGCGCTGTTCGGCGAGGAGACATCGATACCATCGCTACGGATCACTGTCCCTTTCAGCAAGCGGAAAAGGATTGGGGAAAGGATGATTTCCGCAAAATTCCCAATGGGTGTTCCGGGGTGGAAATCATGTATCCATACATGCTTTCAAAGGCGAATTTGGGGGAGATAACCTTTCCCAGAGCCGTGGAACTGTGCGCCGCCAATCCGGCCCGAATCTTTGTGTGCGCGGAAAAGGGAAGTTTAGCCGTCGGAAAGGACGCGGATATTGTCGTTTACGATCCGAACAGGGAATTCATCGTGCACCAGGAGAACATGCATTCCGATTGCGATCACACCATCTGGGAGGGGCTGCGGCTGCACGGGTATCCCGTGAGGACCTATTCCCGGGGGCGGCTGGTCTATGACAACGGTGCGTTTGTGGGAGAACGCGGATGGGGGAAAATGCTCAAACGCCTTCCGCGGAAGCGATAGAAACGGTCTTTGGAGGTTGCCGGAACACGGATGCGAACAACGCATTTAAGGTTTCCCTGGAATTTGCCGGGGAAACCTTTTTGCAAAAAGAACGTTAGAATCGTGCTCGTAGCTTCGCCGGACGCTTAATAGCGCAAAATCTGCCCCGCCCAGATCACGGATGGGTCGGAGATACCGTTCTCTTCCACCAGATAGTCCACGCTCACGCCGAAGCGTTCCGCAATGGCCCCGAGGGTGTCGCCCGGTTGCACCACATAGCAGCGTTCTTCGGAAGAGGGGGTGGGACAGGGGGTTGCCGTCGCGGTGGGCGCGCTGGTTGCGGTGGGAACCGGCGAGACCGTGGGAAGCGGCGAGGCGGTGGGAGAAGGTTCGCGCTGTACGCGCATCTGCGCGGTGAAATGATCCAAATCCACCCGACCGCGGATGCCGTTTACGCGGCCGCTGTCCGAATACTGGAATCCCGCCCAGGTTTCCCAATTGTCGTTGGGTTCCGGGCTTTCTACCCCGTAATCCGCGACCCAGAGGGCATAGCCCGAAAGGCGGGAATCATACTTGTCTCGCGCGGTAGAAGCTGAACAATAGATCGCCGCGTCCTCTCCGGTGCGCCGCTGCAGTTCCTCCAGGAATGCCAGGGCGACATCGGTCGTCTCCGTGCGCGATAGTTCGCGAGACGGGCTCAGTTCCAGAACGAGTTTGAGATCATATTCATAGGAACGCGTCAAATCCGCAAAGAAGCGCGCTTGTTGAACGGCTTCTTCCTCGGTGGAGGCGGTGCAGAAATGATAGAAGCCATATTCCAATCCTGCGGCTTCGGCTCCATCGGCGTTGCGCTCAAAATTTGGGTCTACATAGCTGTATCCCAGGGAAGAGCGAATATAGACCATTTGAAACCCTGCGGCGCGCACCTGGCGAAAGTCAATGCTTTGTTGATAGATGCTCACATCCAGGCCGGGGATGATCTCCGAAGACGGGGAAAACGCCAACGCAATTCCCGCGCCCAGAGACAACAGAAACAATGTGAGAAGAAAGATGCTTAATATTCTTTTCATGAAATCCCTCCCGGGCATACTATGCGAAGGGGGAGAGATTTGT
>DVMU01000023.1 GCA_018714825.1 Candidatus Pullichristensenella excrementigallinarum | reverse complement strand
CCGTTCAATGACCCTATGACTGGGCACGGTTTCGATATCGGATTGGATCTTTTCCTGGTAGCGAAAGAAATCGAAATCCGAATGGAGCGTGTCGACGTCTCCCCAGCTTTCACGCACGGCGGTCAGCTGTGCCGTGTCTCGCAGGATGTTTCGAATATATTCTATATTGCTTTTGAGGAGAAGCGGCTGAGGGAATTCTCCGTCTGGAAGGATCTGTTGCCATTCCTTATTCTCAAAATGTTTGAGAAGGTTTGCGGCAAAGTGAAGATGCGTGATCTCCTCTTCGAACAATTCTTCCCAGAATGCGCGGATCCGAGGATCCTTTTCCGTCTGTGTGGCGCTCCAATACAGCCAGCATTCCGCATATTGCTGTGTCAATAGCTTTTCAAGCCAAGTTGCTTGGGGATTAAGAAGGCTTGCGTACTGGCTGACATGCTCTTCTTCCACCATGCCGATCTCCTGATAGAGCTTGCGCCCGATTTCACTCTGATAGATGCCGCATACGTTCATATAGAAATTCATGGTTTGTTGTTCTGCAGAGGTTATGACGCCTACGGCCAATTTGGTCATCGTCTGGGCGCTTGGATCGATGCTCCTCTGGATGGAGTCGAAGGGATGGCGATGATGCGACAAGGTCGGTCGTCCCGGCATGATTTCGGTATAGCGGCCGACAAGATCTTCCGCATGAATGCCCGCTTCCATGTCCAGGAGATCGGCATAGCGATAGAGATGATCGAAATCCTCCAGAAGCGCAAAATCCAGAGCTTGCTTGACATATGGATCCGGCACCATCTGCGCCAGCGCCGCAGTCAGATCCACGGCGAGCTGTTCGTAACCGATGGTATGTTCCAGAATGGTTTCGTTCGCGGGTTTGAGCATGGAGATGCGCTTTTGCTGCTGTTGTTCCGCGCGGCGCAAAAGCGCAATCTGGCGGCGCAATTCGTTGTCGGGACAATGTCGGGAGAAATGGTGCGAGAGCCAGACGGAGGCAAATTCGCTTCCGTTGGCCAAAATTACACGCGTTCGGGTGTATGGATCGACGCTGTTTTTGTCGTAGGGGGCGATATATAGTTTGCTCCAGGGAACCAGGCAGTCTTCCAACTTCCGGGGATTTTGCAGAAAGGGATTCATTTGCATCACTCCTTTTTGATCTAGCTTTTGCAACTATCGCGCGTCTATGCGCATAGGAAGTGGGAATGTTTGGCGTTTTTATGGTTTTTTTAAAGGACGCTTGTTTTTGTAAGGGAGGTATTGTATGATGCAGATAGAGCAATATGGAAAAACAAAAGAGGGGAAACGGCAACCCCTCGATCGGGCCTTGAGACAGAGAGGATGGAGGGAAATCGATGAAGAAAATCGGGCTATTTGTGCTGGCAGCCATTCTGATGGCCTCGGCGCTTGCCGAGAGTCCTCCCGCAGAGGAGCAGCGCCTGCGGGGGATTGTAGAGGCGGGATACCAGGATTCGTTTGCCCTGCGCGAAGACGGAACCCTTTGGGCCTGGGGCGCGGCGGAATACGGAAGGCTCGGCGTGGGCCTGGGCGGATATGTGCTGGAGCCGACGCAGGTGGAACTGGAACACGTCGCAGACGTATCGGCGGGATATTATCATTCGCTGTTTTTGCTTGAGGACGGAAGCGTCTGGGGCGCGGGATGCAATTATGATTACGGACAGATCGGCGACGGCTCCGCCGCCAATCACCTGTCGCCGGTAAAGGTTCTGGAAGGCGCTCGCCAGGCGGAGGCAAGCAAGGATTTCTCCGCCGTGGTGATGGAAGACGGCACGCTGCGCGCCTGGGGACGCAACGACAAGGGACAGTTGGGCATCGGCACACAGGAGACGGCGCGCACCCCGCAACAGGTGCCTCTGGAAGGGGTTCGGGAAATCGCTTTGGGCGCGGCGCACACGCTGGCGCTTCTGGAGGATGGTACCGTCTGGGCCTGGGGCGATAATGAATACGGCCAACTGGGCGTGGAAATCAAGGATTACAGCGCCGAACCGGTGCAAGTGCCGCTGGAGAACATCATCGCCGTGCAGGCGGGGAACCAGCATTCCCTGGCCCTGGATGCGGACGGAGCTGTGTGGGCCTGGGGCGACAACGGATATAACCAATTGGGGATTTCCGGAGTACGCGAGAGTCGTGCGCCCAAGATCGCAATCTCCGGCGGCATTTCGCAGATCATTTCCGGCGGAGACAGCAATGCCTGCATCAATGTCGATGGGCAAATTCTCGTATGGGGCGATTTGTTTGGGGCGGTTCCCGAGGCGTTGGAATATCCCAAAGTCGTATCCCTTTCCCTGGGATACTGGCACGCATTGGGGGTTCTGGAGGATGGATCGGTCTGGGGATTCGGCTCCAACGACTATTCCCAGATTTCCCAATCCGGGAGCGGAATGGGGAACAGCTTCGTCACTTGGATCGACACGGAATTTTCCCTCGGCGAATCCAGCCAAACCTCTACGCGGGAAAGGGGAAAGGAAAAGCCGGTATCGCTCACCGTCCAACCGGCGCAGATCGAGTGCATTGCCGCCGGATACGGGTCTTCCTTTGCCATTGACGCGCAAGGCAACGTCTGGGCTTGGGGACGGTCGGATTACGGGCAATTGGGATTTGGGGATGAAGAGAGCCGCGTAACGCCGGAAAAACTGGAGCTGGATGCGCCGGTCAAGCAAGTCGCCGCCGGAGACTACCACACGCTGTTCCTGCTGGAAGACGGCCGCCTGTTCGCGGCGGGATGCAACAGCGATTTCGGTCAATTGGGAGACGGAACGCTGGAAGACAGCTCCGTGCCGGTATTCGTCATGGAAGGCGTTCAAAGCGCGTTTGCGAGCATGGATATTTCCGCAGCATTGCTGGAAGATGGAACGGTCGTCACTTGGGGGAAGAACGACAGCGGCCAGCTTGGGCGCGGGGAGGACGTTTCGGGAGAGAATCCCGCGAAGGTGGAATTGGAAAATGTCATCGCGCTGGTCGGCGGCGACCGACACATGGGCGCGCTGACTGCGGAGGGCGAATTGTGGACCTGGGGCGACAATCGTTACGGCCAATTGGGAATCGGAGAAGAGGTTGAGCAGGCCTGTACGCCCGTGCAGGTTTCCCTTCCCTCCAAGGTGGTCAGCGTCGGCAGCGGCATGTATCACATGATCGCGCTGACTGAGGATGGAACGGTTTGGACCTGGGGAGACGGCGAATATGGACAGTTGGGAAATAACGACTTTGGAGGTCAGCCCACGCCGGTTCGGGTGACGGACTTGGAAGATGTTGTGCGCGTATTTGCCGGGGCGGACAATTCGGGCGCGGAGCTTTCCAACGGACGACTGTGCTGTTGGGGCTATTCGTTCTATGCGCGCCCGGAAGAAGTTGAAATTCAGTGCATGGATGCTTCCTACAATTGGAAGGAATATGAAATGGAACGAATCGTTTTCGGCTATGAGCACAATCTGGCGATGGATCCGCAGGGGAATCTCTATTCCATGGGCAGAAACGATTACGGACAGCTCGGCCTGGGGGATAAGGTGGATTCGTATTATTCCTGGGGAGAGACGGGATTGAACGTCAAGGACAGCGAGTGGATTGCGCCTTGGGAAGGCGAAAACAGTCGCCCGGAGGAAAAAGGGGACAACGCGCACGCTCTTTGCGCCTAGGTTTCCGTAAAAAAGGATCGGCAATCAAAGAGGCGGAGAAAGCTTTGTTCTCCGCCTCTTATTCCAAATAGCGAATCCAGCCGCGTAGGTAGTCCATCAAGGCGCTGGAATGGGTTTCTGTGGGGAAGTGACCGGCTGTTTTGAACACATGCGCTTCTGCTTCCGGATAAAGCCGGGTAAGCTCCTCGCGGAACTGTCCGCCCACCAGGGGATCCTTTGCCCCCCACAGGGCCATGACCGGTGCAAAACTCACGCAAGGGCGAACCGGTTCTTTTGTCGAAAGGAGGAGCGCGCGCAGAATATCCGGCTGTGAAAGGGTTTTCCACATGCGGGCAAAGACATAATCCTTGATCGGACGCGCGTTTAAGGTGTCTGTAAGGCGTCGCAACTGCGCCTGCGAGGCGAGGCTTTCGGAAATCTGCCGATAGAAGGCAAGAAGCTGACGGCGCGATGCGTCCGAAGCGGGAAGAAGGGGGGAGAGGAGCACCTGCGAGCGCACCGAATCCGGTTGCTGATTTGCCATCGCCAAGATCATCGGACAGGCTGCGCCGTGGCCGATTAAGTGCCACGATTCGGGGCGCCGGCCGTATTCCCGATCCAGGGAATCCAGCACTCCCCAAAGCATCCGGGAAAGTACGCCCTGGTTGCGAGGGGCATATTGGCCGTATCCCGGGAAATCCACCACAGCCGTCAAACAGTTCAGCCCCGAAAGTTCCGGCAAGAGCTTTCGATAATGAAAGCCCATGAGCATGGGAGAGGACAACAAAAGCACCCGATGCACAGCTTGCGATTCGGGCGGCACAATTTGACAACGCACCGGATACCCATGAAAGGTCAGTGCCCGGACTTCCTCGCTCATGCTCCCTCCCAGAAGAAACTCTTGGTATTTTATCACAGATGCGCGCGGTTTGGCAATTGCCCGAAATCCCGAGATTCAAAGCTTTTTCATATAAAATGCGGGAATTGACAGAAATTTCCAGCGGATCTTAAAAAACGCGCGTCGAATAGACTTGATTGAAATGGTTTTGTCATGTATAATAAGGGGTACGGCAGGAAATGTTTATCAAATCGCAATAGAATTTGAGGTGATTTGTATGCCGCTGTACGCGTACAAATGTCCCTCCTGCGGACATAAATTCGAGGTTTTGCGTTCCATCAACGAGCGCGAGAACGTGGTTTGCGAGAAGTGCGGAGAGAAGGTAGAGCGCGAATACCAGGGCAGTGTGTTTGGAACTAAGGGGCACGGCTGTTCGGGGAATTGCTCGGGCTGTTCCGGCTGCGCGGGAGGACATTGAGGGGAAAGGGGCCGGCATAAGGCCGGATTGCATATGAGTGAAAAACTGAGAATCCATGGCGGGATGCGCCTGGAGGGAGAAGTGGCGGTTAGCGGCGGCAAGAACGCCGCGCTGGCAGTGATTCCCGCTGCCCTCCTGGCGGATTCGCCGTCGATCATTGAAAATCTTCCGGATATCAACGACGTGCATGTGCTTATGGACATCATTCGATGGCTGGGCGCGGATGTGGAATTCCGCGATAACGTCATGCGCATTGATCCGCGACCGGTGGATAAGTTTAACCCTCCCTACGACCTGGCCTGCAAGATGCGCGCTTCGTATTATCTTGCGCCGGTGCTCCTGGGAATTTTTCAGAGGGCGCAGGTTCCTTTGCCCGGAGGGTGCTTTATCGGGGCCCGGCCCATCGATCAGACGCTCAAGGCGATGCGCACGCTGGGCGCTTCTGTGGACACGCTGGGAGGCGTGTTGGAGGCCTCGGTAGAAGAACTGATAGGGGGAGATATCTTTCTGGATATGCCCAGCGTCGGAGCGACGGTCAATAGCATGTTGACGGCCGTATCTGCCAGCGGAACTACATGCATTCACAACGCCGCTAAGGAGCCGCACATTGTGGATTTGGCGAATTTCCTTTCCAGCATGGGCGCATGGGTCAAGGGTGCGGGGACGGATGTCATTCGCATTCGTGGCGGTCGACATCTGCACGGAGCGAACTATACCATTATTCCCGATCAGATCGAGACAGGAACTTTAATGATTGCCGCCGCTGCGACGGGCGGGGATGTCACCATTACGGGCGCGATTCCCACACATATGGAGGCGCTTTCCGCCAAATTGCTGGAAATGGGCGTACATGTACAGACGGAGGACGACTGGATTCGTGTGCGTTCCAACGGCGTTTTTCGTGCGGTCAATGTCAAAACCCAGGGATACCCGGGCTATCCGACGGATTTGCAACAGCCGCTGTCTGCGCTTTTGACCATTGCTAACGGAACCAGCATCGTAACCGAGACAATTTTTGAAAATCGTTTTCGCTTTCTGGATGAATTGCGCAAGATGGGCGCAAACGTGCGCGTGATTGAATCTTCGGCAATCATCAGCGGCGTCGATAAGCTCGTGGGCGCACGGGTAAGCGCTACGGATTTGCGCGCGGGCGCCGCGATGATCATTGCTGCGCTCATGGCCGATGGGGTCAGCGAAATTGGCGGCGTAGAATATATTTTGCGCGGATACGAACGGATAGATGAAAAATTGATGCAGCTTGGCGCAAAGGTTGAACGGATCCGACAGGAAGAACTGACCCGAGCCTAAAGCATAAAGAAGGAATAAGGAAGGCGATCTCCAAATCTGGGGATCGCTTCTGCGTGTCAAAAAAGGATTTTGACACGCTCCATGAAAATCTGTGGATTTTCATGGAAGGAGAAAAGGACTGCGGAAATCTGAAAATCTCTGGATTTTCCGGGCGATTTCCTGACGGGCGGAATTGTTTTTCCTACGCTTGCGCTCCAGAAAAACCGAGCGCGACGTACACGCCGCCGCGCTCGGTTGGGAGGGGACCTGCCCACAGGCTTTTTCGACAGTCTGAGGCGATCTCCCAATCCGGGGATCGCTTTTTTGTCATTTTCTATCCAAGGAAAGATAAAAAAGATACCCCCGCCGCAGCGGGGGGAAAAGCAGAATTATGCGCCTTCGGGATTCGCTTGATTGTCGGCCTCCGGAAGCGCCTTGGTGCGTTTGCGGGGTTCGGCGCGAAGGAGTAAGGGTTGCGTGCCTTTGAGAACGGCGTCTTCCGTGATGATGCACTTTTTGACGCCTTCCATCGAGGGAAGTTCGTACATGGTGTCGGTCATCACATTTTCGATAATGGCGCGCAGGCCGCGCGCGCCGCTCTTGCGCTTGAGCGCCTGTTCGGCAATGGCCTTGAGCGCCTCGGGCGTGAATTCCAATTCCACATTGTCAAAGCTCAAAAGCTTCGCGTATTGGCGCGCCAACGCGTTCTTGGGTTCGGTGAGGATGCGAATCAGGGCATCCTCATCAAGCTGGGAAAGCGTGACCATTACAGGAAGCCGCCCAATAAATTCGGGGATCAGGCCGAATTTCAGAAGGTCTTCAGGCTGAAGCTGCGCCATGATTTCGTCGTTCAACCGCTCGGATTTGCCGCGAATATCCGCGCCGAAGCCCATCACCTTTTTGCCGACACGGTTTTCGATGATCTTATCGATCCCGTCGAACGCGCCGCCGCAGATGAAGAGGATATTGGTGGTGTCGATCTGGATAAAATCCTGATGGGGATGCTTGCGCCCGCCCTGGGGAGGAACCGCCGCGACGGTTCCTTCCAGAATTTTCAACAGGGCTTGCTGCACGCCTTCGCCGCTGACATCTCGGGTAATGGAGCGGTTTTCGCTCTTGCGGGCAATTTTGTCGATTTCATCGATGTAGATAATGCCGCGCTGCGCGAGCTCGATATCGTAATCCGCATTTTGAATGAGGCGAAGCAGAATGTTTTCGACATCCTCGCCCACATAACCCGCCTCGGTCAGGCTCGTCGCGTCTCCAATCGCAAAGGGGACGTTGAGAATCTTGGCCAGGGTTTGCGCCAGGTAGGTCTTGCCGCAACCGGTGGGCCCGAGCATTACGATATTCGATTTCTGCAATTCCACATCGCTTTTGCGGCTTCCCTGGTACTGGATGCGCTTGTAATGGTTGTATACAGCCACGGAGAGCGCGCGTTTGGCCTTTTCCTGGCCCACGACATACTGATCGAGCACCTCTTTGATCTCGCGGGGACGCTTGATCTGGAATTCACCGTGGCGGCCGACGGAATCCACATCGTCCGACACGATTTCCTGACAGAGAAGCAGGCATTCATTGCAGATATAGGCGTTCGGCCCCGCGACGATGCGCCGCACCTGATCCTGCGTCTTTCCGCAGAAAGAGCAACGGACCTTATTGGAATCATCCTTGTTTGGCATGTTTATCTCCTCGGCGCGATGATTTCGTCAATCAGGCCATAGGCCTTGGCCTCTTCAGCGGTCAGGAAGTGATCGCGCTCCACATCCCGCTCGATCTTCTTGAGGGGTTGACCGGTGTGCTCGGCGAGTTGTTCGTTCAGGCGTTTTTTAATTCTGAGAATTTGCTCGGCCTGAATCTGAATATCGGTTGCCTGACCCTTGGCGCCGCCCAGGGGCTGATGGATCATAATTTCCGCATTGGGAAGCGCCTTGCGCTTGCCTTTTGCGCCCGCGGAAAGCAGAAACGCGCCCATGGAGGCAGCCATGCCGATGCACAGCGTCGAGACTTCACACTTGAGATAGCGCATGGTGTCGTAAATCGCCATGCCGGCGGTCACGGAACCGCCGGGGCTGTTGATATAGAGCATAATATCCTGATCCGGATCTTCCATCTCCAGAAACAGCATCTGCGCGACCACCAGGTTCGCCGTGACATCGTCGATCTCGCCGCCCAGGAACACGATGCGATCCTTAAGAAGGCGGGAAAAGATGTCGTACGAGCGTTCTCCGCGGCTGGTCTGTTCAATGACATAGGGCACCAGATTCATGGGCACACCTCCTACGTGCGTTGTTCGCGGTTAGTATTAGTATGTTCCGTCCGCTCAAAGCTATTCCGCCTTGCCGGCGTTCTCTTTGAGCAGATCAAGGGTTTTCTTCATTGCGGCGGCCTCGCGGAAGTACTCCAGATCGCCTTCGGGCAAACCGGCCTTGAACTCCTCGAGGGATTTCTTGCTTCTCTGGGCAAGCTCCTTGAGCTCTTCTTCGATATCTTCGTCGCTCGGCTCGATGTTTTCGGCCTTCTTTACGGCCTCGAGCACCAGCTGGGTCTTGACGCGCTCTTCCGCCTGCGGCTTATACATCTCGCGCATTTGATCCATGGTCTGTCCGGAATACTTGAGGAAATCCTCCATACGCATTCCCTGATACGCCATGCGCATTTCCATATCGCGCAACATGCTGTCGATCTGATCCTCGATCATGGCGGCGGGAATGTCCACCTGGGCGTTCTCCA
>DVMU01000022.1 GCA_018714825.1 Candidatus Pullichristensenella excrementigallinarum | reverse complement strand
CGAAGAACCACAGCGAAGTATCGCTCGAGGAACGATGTGTCTCGTCATCCACAGGCGTGCAGGCGTTCTCAAATTCCAGGAAGCCGCCGCTCAAGCCGTTGTCATTGTAGAAATAGGTGGATGTTCCCAACTCGCCGACGCGTTTCCACGGTTCCCCGCCATAGGCAAGGGACGGATCGTTGTAGTAGTTGCGAATCATCAACCGCCAGAAATCCCCGGCCTTTTGCAGATGCGCCATGCGCCCGAAGGTCGTCGCCGACTTGAAGGCGACTTTGTACTTCGTATAGCCGGTCGCCTGCAATTCCGCATAGCTCAGCCCGTCAAAACCAGGATGGTCATCCAGCAAATCGCCCACCGGCTCGTAGTAATCGTCATAGGAGAAATTGCCGAAATACGGTACGATTACCGTTCCGCCGGGAGTCATCTGCGTCAGCAGCCACGGCTCAAGCCGAACGGGATTCTCCGGCGTTTTATCCACCAAATCGATGTGTTGGAAGAAGCCGTAATACGTCACGTTCTTCAGGCCGTCACAAGCCGCATAGCGAAGCGGATTTTCCGCGGGCCAATACGCGCGCTCGATCAAGCAGCGCTTGGTCGTGCCGTTGTCCAATGCCTTAAACTCCGTATCCTGGCGCAATACAATGCGCTTCTGCGTCCGTTCAATTTCCCAATTGCCTGGATCGATCCCCGGCTGGACGATATAATCGATATCGAATTTTTCCGGGGCCTCGCAGAACAGCCGCAACTCGGGCTGGAGCCACAGACGCTCGCCGCCAAGATTCCAGGCGCCCTCGCCCACAAACCGTGCAAACGCATCCGCATCCTTAAAGGCCTTGTTCAGCCAAAAGACCGATTCGCCTTCCTCTCCGAGGAACGGGCCGATCGCGCGCGCGCCGCGCTGCGTGAGCAGCAGCTTCATGCCGTTGCCGACTTCCAGAATTTCGTAAGCGATTCCCTGTTCTTCCAGGCGACTTTTTACCTCCAGGAGTGTCACATGATTGTTCATCTTGTCCTCCACCCCATTCCGGGGCACCCGGAGCCGCACAAGGCGGCTCCGGTAGTTTTAACGAATTTCACCCTTATAGTTCAGCGAGTCTACCATGACGGCCAGGAAGATGATCAGGCCGCGCACGATCGTGTACACATACGGGTTGGCGGAAACCATCGTAAGGCCGTTGACGATCGTATAGGTCAAGAGAATACCAATGATCGCTCCGGGGAAGATGTTCCCCTTGCCGCCGAAGAGCGAAATGCCGCCCAATACTGCCGCTGGGATGATGACGAACTCATTACCTTCGGCAAATACGATCGTGATCGAACCCGTCATGCCGACCGTCAGCATTCCCGCCAAGCCGCACAACGCGCCACAGATGATATAGGCAACCCATGTGTTCCGGACGATGTTGATGCCCAACTTCTGCGCGGCCTCATGGTTGTTGCCCTGCGCCTTCAGTTGGCAGCCGTACGGCGTATACCGCATCACAATGTGAAAGATCAATACCGCAGCCAGCGCAAAGTAGATCAAAACGGAAATCCCCAAGAAGTTCTTTCCGGCGAATTTGAATCCCATGCTGCTGGTGGTGATGATGTCGCCATTGGTAAAGTACATGCCCAGGCCGCGACCGATGTTCGTGGTGATCAACGTCACGATAAAGGGCAAAATCTTTGCCTTGGAAACCAGGAAGCCGTTAAATGTCCCCATCAACGCGCCTACAACCACCGCGACCAACATGACCGGAATATACCAGCCGATATTCGAGGTATCGATTCCCCCGTCATAAAGACGCTTGAGGAACAGGGAACCGATCGCCGCGGAAAGATACATGGTGCTGCCGGCAGAGATATCAATGCCTCCGTCCATCATGACAAAGGCCATACCCACTACGCCCAAGCACAGCGGAGCTGCCTGCTGAAGCAGAAGAACGATATTGGACCTTGTCAAAAAGTTCTTGCTGCTGATGGAGAAGACCACGATCATCACCAGGAAAATCGAGTACACGCCGTATTTGACCAAAATGTCCAAAGAGAAGCGGCGCTTCGCGGTTTCTTCACGCATTTTTCTCACCTCCACCAAGAGCAAGATACATGATCTGGTTCTGATCGTATTCGCCCTTCACAACTTCGCCCATGAGTTCGCCATCCTTCATGACAACGATTCTGTCGCACACGCCCATCAGTTCTTCCATTTCCGAAGAAATGAAGAGGATTCCTGAGCCATGCTTGGCCAGCAGTTGAATCAGCGAATAGATCTCGTACTTGGCGCCGACGTCCACGCCGCGAGTCGGCTCGTCCATCAGGAGCATCTTGGGCTCTTTCATCAGCCACTTTCCGATAACCACCTTTTGCTGGTTGCCGCCGGAGAGGTTGCTGGCCGTCTGCAAGCGCTTATCCTTGACCTTGATGGCCAGATCCTTGATGGACTTATCTGTGAGGGTATCCACCTCGCGATTGCTGATAACGCCCAATGCCTTGCGAATGTCCTTGAGCTTCACCAGGATCAGGTTATCCTCCACGGGCTTGGGAATCAGAAGGCCTTCCTTGCTGCGGTCTTCCGTGATAAACGCCATGCCCTTTTCGATGCTCTTGACAGGGTTGGGATTCTCAAAGGGCTCGCCTAAGAACGTCATGGTGCCGGAAAGCATCTTATCCGCTCCGTAGATCGCCCTCGCGGTTTCCGTGCGTCCCGCGCCCATCAACCCGAACACGCCCAGAATTTCTCCGGCCCGCAAATCAAAGCTAACATCTTTGACAAGCGGCGGCGAAACGAGATTGCGCGCCGAGAAGATAACATCGCCGATTTCCTTCTCCACCGTGGGATAGACATTTTCCAGTTTTCGACCGACCATGCTGCTGATGATGGTGCTCTTATCCAGCTGCGAACGGTCGAACGTCTCGATCAGAGAGCCGTCGCGCAACACCGAAACGCGGTCGCACAATTCAAACACATCCTCCAGGATGTGGGAAATGAACACAACCGCCACGCCCTTTGCCTTCAGCTCGCGGATGATTTCGAACAGGCGCTCCTTTTCTTTGGTGGAAAGCGAAGTCGTAGGTTCGTCGAAGAGAATGACCTCCGCGTCCATGATCAGCGCTTTGACGATTTCCACCGTCTGCCGCACGCCCAAGGAGAGGGTGTCCACCACGGCTCGAGGACTGATGTCCATCCCCAATTCCTGCAAACGCTTTTTGGCCTCGCGCCGCATATATCCATAGTCCACCAGACCGGCTTTCCCCTTGGGCAAGTCGTCGATGTACAGATTTTCCGCAACCGTCAGATTGGAAAACAGGTTCAACTCCTGATGGATAAATGCAATCTTGGCAATGCGCGCATCCTTCGGCGTTACGGGCTTGTAAGGTTGGCCGTGAATTGTCATCGTGCCCGAGTCCGCAGGGAATACTCCGCCAATGACGTTCATCAAAGTCGATTTTCCGGCGCCGT
>DVMU01000021.1 GCA_018714825.1 Candidatus Pullichristensenella excrementigallinarum | reverse complement strand
GCTGCGGCATGTTCTATGTCAACAACCGTTGGCTGGGCGGCACGCTCACCAACTTCCGTACCATCCGTACCCGCATCGATCGCCTGAACGCCATCGACGCGATGGAAAAGAATGGACAGTTCGACGTTCTTCCCAAGAAGGAAGTCATTAAGCTCTGCGCCGAGCGCGAAAAGCTCGAAAAGAACTTGGGCGGAATTCGCGAGATGCGCAAGCTCCCCGGAGCGATGTTTATCGTTGATCCGCGCAAGGAGCGCATCGCGGTTGCCGAAGCGCGCGCGTTGAAGATCCCGATCGTGGCGATTGTGGATACCAACTGCGATCCGGACGAGATCGACTATGTTATCCCCGGCAACGACGACGCCATCCGCGCCGTGAAACTGATCGCGGGCAAGTTGGCGGACGCTGTGCTCGAAGGCAAGCAGGGCGAACAGAACGATGCCGGCGAAGAAGTCGAGCAGCAGGCGACCGAGGAATAATTTCGACCATTTCAGGAGGATTTGCAACATGGCGGAAATCAGTGCGAAAATCGTAATGGAACTGCGCGGACGTACGGGCGCGGGCATGATGGATTGCAAAAAGGCACTCGCAGCCGTTGAAGGCGATATGGAAAAGGCGATCGATTACCTCCGCGAAAAGGGATTGGCCGCTGCTGCCAAGAAGCAGAGCCGCATCGCGGCCGAGGGCGTTGTGGGCAGCTATGTCTGCAAGGAGTGCAAGACCGGCGCGTTGGTCGAGATCAACTGCGAGACGGACTTTGTGGCCAAGACGGACAAATTCCTGGATCTGGTCAGGGAAATTGCCATTCAGATCGTCAAGAAGAACCCTGCGGACGTGGATGAACTGAACGCACAGGCGTACTACAAGGACGAGAGCACCACAATCTCCGCGATGGTTACCGCAGCTACGGCCGAGATCGGCGAGAAGATCTCCATCCGTCGTTTTGCCCGCTATGAGGGCGGCATCGTGGATAGCTACATCCACATGGGCGGCAAGGTCGGCGTGCTCGTGCAGGCGGACGGCGTGGAAGAGACCGAAGTTGTCGACGAGGTCCTGCATGATGTGGCCCTGCAGATCGCCGCGGCTTCTCCTGTTGCGCCCGAGTATGTGCGTCGTGAGGAAGTTGATCCCAAGCATCTCGAGCACGAGAAGGAGATCCTGATCGCGCAGGCTCGCAATGAGGGCAAGCCCGAGAAGATCATTGAGAAGATGGTTGCCGGCCGCATCGTGAAGTTCTATAAGGACGTTTGCGTGTTGGAGCAGGCGTTTGTCAAGGATGGCGAGATGAGCGTCCAGCAGATGATCGATCAGAAGGCGAAGGGCCTCAACATTATCCGCTTCACCCGCTACAAGATGGGCGACGGATTGGAGAAGCGTGTCAACGATTTGGCCGCCGAGGTTGCCGAGCAGATCGGTTCGATGAAGAAATAAGAAATTTGAAGCGAAGGGAACGCAAAAGCGTTCCCTTTTTTCGGGCAGTATATCCTTTCCGGTCTACTTATGAAAAACGAGAATGGGAGGCTATTATGTACAGGCGCATCATCGTCAAGCTGAGTGGGGAGAGCCTGGCTCCAAGGGACAAAGGAGCTTGCTTTGCGGCAAATCGCGTGGATGAAGTGGCCAGAGCGCTCTGTCGCCTCGCGGATACGGGCGTACAGCTGGGCGTGGTCATGGGCGGCGGAAATATCTGGCGCGGTCGCTTTACGGAGGAAATGGACCCGGTCAACGCGGATCAAATGGGAATGTTGGCAACGGTGATCAACGCGCTGGCCGTGGAGGATGCTATTCGGCGCATGGGGCACAAGGCAACGGTCTACACCGCGCAGGAAATGAACCGTTTTTCCCGCCTGTATACCGCAAAAGCGGCACAGGAAAGCCTAGAGGCTGGAGAAATCGTGCTTCTGGCGGGCGGAACGGGCAATCCCTTCTTTACAACCGATACGGGCGCAGCCCTGCGCGCCGCGGAACTCAAGGCGGACGCGGTCTTTAAGGGGACAACCGTCGAGGGTGTGTTTGACGGCGACCCGCACAAAGATCCAAATGCAAAACTCATTCGGCGCATTTCCTATCACGAGGCCATCGATCGAGGCCTTCGCGTGATGGATCTGACGGCATTTATGCTTTGCATGGAGCAGAAAGTTCCCGAAGTGCGCGTGTTTTCAATGGAGGATTTGGAAAATCTCCTGCGCGTTGCTTCCGGAGAGGAAATCGGCACGGTTGTGCATCTCTAAAGAGGAACGAAAAAACCGCTTCCGCAAAAAATCCGGAAGCGGTTTTCTTTGTCTAGATTACAGCATGGAACGATAGAGCTGCGCAATTTCCTCCACGCTGGTCGGGCGGGGATTTCCGGGACGGCAGGCATCCGCATAGGCGGATTCGGAAAGGAAGGGGATATCTTCTTCCTTCACGATGCCGCGCAGGGTATCCGGGATGCCCACGCTCTTGCTCAATTCCCGCACCGCATCGATCGCGGCCTTGCGATAGGTTTCCTGGTCCATCGCTTCGGTACCCTCGACGCCCATGGCTTGAGCGATGTATTTGTACTTCTCGCCGGTATAGGGCGCGTTGTATTCCATGATGGTGGGGAGGAGGATTGCGTTGGCAACGCCGTGGGGCGTGTCGTACACGGCGCCCAAAGGATGTGCCATGGCGTGTACGATGCCCAGGCCGACATTGGAAAAGCCCATACCCGCGACATACTGCCCCAGCGCCATGCCCTCTCGGCCTTCAGGCGTGTTTTCCACCGCGCCGCGCAGGCTGCGGGCGATGATCTCAATGGCCTTGAGGTGCATCATATCCGTCATTTCCCAAGCGCCCAAGGTAATATATCCCTCGATGGCGTGCGTGAGGGCGTCCATGCCGGTCGCGGCGGTCAGCCCCTTGGGCATGGAAGCCATCATGTCCGGGTCGATTACGGCCACTACCGGAATGTCGTGCGTATCCACGCAGACAAACTTGCGGCTCTTCTCCACATCGGTGATGACATAGTTGATCGTGACTTCAGCGGCCGTGCCCGCCGTCGTGGGGACGGCAATGGTGAAGACCGCGGGGTTTTTGGTGGGAGCGACGCCCTCCAGCGAGCGCACATCGGCAAAATCCGGGTTGTTGACGATGATGCCGATGGCCTTTCCGGTATCGATCGCGGAACCGCCGCCCACGCTGACGATGCAATCCGCGCCGGAATCTTTGAAGGCCTTTACGCCGGTCTGGACATTTTCAATGGTCGGATTGGCCTTGACATTGGAATATACCGTATAGGGAAAATTGGCGGCGTCGAGCACGTCGAGCACTTTTTTTGTAACGTTGAATTTGAGAAGATCCGGATCCGTACATACGAACGCTCGCTTCATAGAGCGCGCCTTGAGTTCGTTGGCAATTTCCTGGATGGCGCCCTT
>DVMU01000003.1 GCA_018714825.1 Candidatus Pullichristensenella excrementigallinarum | reverse complement strand
GCGTGTCAAAATTCTTTGACACGCTCCATGAAAATCTGCGGATTTTCATGGAAAGGGAGGAAGCCTGCGGAAATCTGAAAATCTCTGGATTTTCCGGGCGATTTCCTGACGGGCGGAATTGTTTTTCCTCCGCTTATGCTCCGGAAAAACCGAGCGCGACGTACACGCCGCCGCGCTCGATTTGAAAGGGCTCTTACCACAGAGCTTTTGGGACACTCTGGGCCGCGCGTCGGAATTGCCGACGCGTGATTTTTTTCGTTTTCGGAAAAGCGCCTCTCTTTTTCAACCAGCTTCTGCCAATCAGAATTCCGCGTTGCGGGTCGTGCGCGGGAAGGGCAACACGTCGCGGATGTTGGAAATGCCGGTGAGATACATGATCAGCCGTTCAAAGCCCATGCCGAATCCCGCGTGCTTGCAGGTGCCGAACTTGCGCAGCTCCAGATACCACCAGTAATCCTTCGGATTCATTCCCAGTTCCTCGATGCGGGCCTGGAGCACGTCCAACCGCTCCTCCCTCTGGCTGCCGCCGCACAATTCGCCCACGCCCGGCACCAGCAGATCCGCGGCCGCAACGGTCTTGCCATCCTCATTGATGCGCATGTAGAACGCCTTGATCTCCTTGGGATAGTCGGTGACAAACACGGGCTTGCCGAAATGCTGCTCCGTGAGATAGCGTTCGTGCTCGGTCTGCAAATCGCAGCCCCAGAACACCGGATATTCGAATTCGCGGCCGCTGTTTTGCAGGATTTCAATCGCCTCGGTATAGCTCACGCGCGCAAATTCCGCGTCTCGCACGGCCTCCAGCCGCGCAATGAGCCCTTTATCCACAAACCGATTCAAAAAATCCAATTCCTCGCGCGCCTCGACCAGCACCGTGGAGAGGATGGATTTGATCATCTCCTCCTGCAAATCCATATCGTCCGCGAGATCGGCAAAGGCGATTTCCGGCTCGATCATCCAAAATTCCGCCGCGTGGCGCGGGGTATAGCTGTTTTCCGCGCGGAAGGTGGGGCCAAAGGTATAGACATTGCGGAAGGCCAACGCCATGCATTCGCAGTTCAGCTGCCCGGAAACCGTGAGGGATACGGGCTTTCCGAAGAAATCCTTGTCAAAATCCACGGATCCATCTTCCAGCCGCGGCGGATCGCCCGCGTCCAGCGTGGTCACGCGGAACATTTCGCCCGCGCCCTCGCAATCCGACCCGGTGAGGATGGGCGTATGCGCGTAGACAAAGCCGCGATCGTGAAAGAACGAGTGAATGGCCTGCGCGGCGATGGACCGCACCCGGAACGCGCACTGAAACAAATTCGCGCGCGGGCGCAGGTGCTGAATCGTGCGCAGGTATTCCAACGTATGCCGCTTTTTTTGCAGCGGATAATCGCTCGGGCTCTCGCCCACGACTTCCAGCTTTTCCGCCTTCAGTTCAAAGGGCTGCTGCATTTCGGGCGTGAGAACGAGCGTGCCTTCGGCTTCGATGGCCGCGCCCACGCCGATTTTCCTGACGATCTCACGATAGTTCGGGAGCTTGTCCGCCTCCAGCACAATCTGCAAATTCTTGAAATAGCTTCCGTCGTTCAATTCCACAAACGCAAACGATTTGGATTCGCGCATCGTCCTGACCCAGCCGGAGATTTGCACTCCTTCCAGGTTTGTGGCGGGAACGCTCTTAAACAGCTCTCGAACCAGTGTGGTCATCTCTCTCCCTCGCCTTTCCATCCGCAAAATTCATGAATGCCTCTATTATACCCCATGCCCGTCAATCCGTCAAATCGATGTTTTCCCGGCCGAACACGTCGTAACTGTGCGCGATGACCCGTCCCGCGACGGGCGCGGCGGATGCCGTCTTCTCCTCCTCCAAGCGCATCAGCAACCGAATGGGCCGACCAAACGCCTCGGAAAAACCCGCTTCCAAAACCGCCTGCTTGCGCTCGAGGATCTTCAAAAACATCATCTGCTTTTTGGAAAATTCCACCGCCAGCGCCCCGTCTTCCAGCGAGACAAAGCGCATTTCCCGCAGCGCCTGCCGAATCGAAACGTTTTCCTCCGAAAGCTTTTCCACCGCGCGCAGATATTCTGCCGGAACTTCCGCGGGCGCAGCTTTTGAGGCGACGGGCGCTTTGACCTGCGCCGCGGGAGCCGCGGGCCTTTTCTCCGCAGGCTTGTGTTCCTGCGCGGCCGCGGGAGCTGCCCTTACGCCCTCCCGCAGCGCCTTCTCCACGCGGGAGAGCCGTTCTTCCAGATTGTCCTTTTCCCTTTCCGGGCGGCACGCGCGCACCGCCGCCAATTCGAGCACGGCGCGGGGATTGAAGGCCCATTTCATTTCCGGCTCCGCGCGCATAAACAGTTCCATGAGCCGTTCCAGCTTTTCCCGGGGCTGCTCCTGCGCCTGTTCGCACAATCGCGCCGCGTCCTCCTGCGTGACCTCCAGAATCTGCGCCGCTTCCTCCGGCGCGGCCTGCGCAAGCAGCAGCATCCGCAGATGCGCCGTCATATCTCTGGCAAAGACCTGCATGTCCAACCCCCGCCGGGAAAGTTCGTCGATCTGCAAAAGCGCCCGCCGCGCGTCGCCTTCCAAGATCGCCTCGGCAAATTCAAAGACGAAGCCGTGTCCCGCCGAGCCCAGCGCATCGCGCACCAGTGGAAGATCCACCTCGCCGTCCGTATAGGAAAGGCAGACATCCAGCAGACTCAGCGCATCGCGCATCGAGCCTTCCGCCGCGCGCGCGATTTCCGCGAGCGCGTCCTCCGTAGCCGTGCGGCCGATGCCGCCCAACACCACCATCATGCGCTCGACAATCTCCCCCGCCGCGATGCGGCGAAAATCAAAGCGCTGGCAACGGGAAAGAATGGTCGCGGGCAGCTTCTGCGGCTCTGTGGTCGCCAGAATAAACACCGCGTGCTTGGGCGGCTCTTCCAATGTCTTCAAAAGCGCGTTGAACGCGCCGGTGGAGAGCATGTGTACCTCATCGACGATATAGACCTTGTATTTGGTCAGGGCCGGCGGATATTTGATTTTTTCCCGCAAATCGCGGATCTCATCCACGGAATTGTTGGACGCGGCGTCGATCTCGATCACGTCCATGCTGTTTTCCCTTTTCAGCGCCAGGCAGATCTCGCATTCCCCGCAGGGATCGCCCTGGCGGGGATGCAGACAGTTGATGGCGCGGGAGAGTACCTTTGCCGCCGTAGTCTTGCCGGTTCCACGCGTCCCGCAAAACAGGTACGCATGGCCGATGCGCCCCGATTCCACCTGCCTTTTGAGCGTCAGCGTCACCGCTTCCTGCCCGCTGATCTCCGAAAAGGTTTCCGGCCGCCATTGGCGGTACAATGCCTGATAGCTCATATCCGTTCCTCCCGTCTCCTCTATCATAACGCAAAAGCCCGGAAAACAAAAGAAGTTTTACAGGATCTCAAAAACTTTTTCGGTTTGACGTGCTATAATGCAGTAGAGTTTGCGAACATCGCACTGGGGGAATCGTATGAAACGCATCGTTTTGACCGGCGGCGGCACGGCGGGGCACGTCACGCCCAACCTGGCGCTCATTCCGCGCCTGATGGAAGACGGCTGGGAAATTCACTATATCGGCGCGGACAACAGCGTGGAGCAAAAATTGATTCAGGAAATTCCGGGCGTGCAGTTCCATTGCGTTTCCTGCGGCAAATTCCGGCGCTATTTTGACCCGCAAAATTTCTCCGATCCCTTCCGCGTAATCAAGGGCGTCTTTCAGGCTTCGCACGTCATCAAAAAAATTCAGCCGAACGTGATCTTCTCCAAGGGCGGCTTTGTCTCGGTTCCGGTTGTGTACGGAGCTCGGATGCACAGGATCCCCATTGTCATTCACGAATCGGACATGACCCCGGGCCTGGCCAACAAGCTCTCCGTTCCCTTTGCCAAGGCGCTTTTGTGCACCTTCCCCGAGGCAGCCAAACTGGCCGGGGAAAAAGGCGTCTATACGGGAACGCCCATCCGCCCGGAAATTCTTACCGGCAATAAGGAGCGCGGCATGAAGGCCTTCCATTTCGAAGAGGGTCGTCCGGTTCTGATGGTGACCGGCGGATCGTCCGGCGCACGCGCGATCAATGAGGCCGTGCGCGAGGCGCTTCCCAAGCTTTTGGAATCGTTCCAGGTGCTTCACCTGTGTGGGCACGGCAATTTCGATGAATCGCTGGAAGGCACTCCCGGATATACCCAATGCGAATATCTCGAAGGCGAGATGGCCGACGCCTATGCCTGTGCGAATCTGCTGATCTCGCGCGCGGGTTCGAACACGCTGTGCGAAATTCTCGCGCTGCGCAAGCCTGCGCTGCTCATCCCCTATCCCAAGGCGGCCAGCCGGGGGGATCAGATCATGAACGCGGAATCCTTCGAAAAGCGCGGATTGTGCCATGTGCTCATGCAGGAGAATATGACTTCCGACGCGCTTGTGAGCGCGGTCATCGATCTGTACAAGGATCGCGGTCGCCTCTACGAGGCCATGGATCGGGAACCCACGGCCAACGGCGTGGACAACGTGCTCCAGCAGATCTACAAATACGCGAAGCCCTAAAAAGGCATTGCGAATCCCCAATGCGCCCGCAAGACGCCGTGCATTTCGGCGTTTTGCGGGCGCATTCTGCGCAAGATAGAACGCGCTTTTCCCGGGCGCGATGCGCATCCGCAAGCGCAGTGGTTTTCCCGCTTCTCCTGCGGGCACAAAAAAGCGGGGCCGTCGCACACTGTGCGGCAGCCCCGTTGTTTTCCGTTTTATTCGGCCGTGGTCGCGTCCTCAGTGGTCGCGTCCTCAGTAGTCGCGTCCTCAGTGGTCGCATCAGAGGTCGTCGTCTCGGCAGCAGGTTCCTCGGTCGCCTCGGCAGCGGGCTCCTCGGTCGCCTCAGCAGCGGGCTCCTCGGTCGCCTCGGCAGCGGGCTCCTCGGTCGCCTCGACAGTCGCCTCAGCAGCGGGCTCTTCCTTCTTGGAGGAGCACGCAGACAGCGACAGCGCGATCGCACACAGAACCAGAGCGAAAATCAGGAACTTCTTCACAGGTAATCCCTCCCAAATATCCATGTCATTTTGTCACTTCTAATTGACATGAAGTAGTATATCTCCAGATGTTGTCTCTTATGACGCAAAAAGGTGAAAAAAGCGTAAATTTCTGTAAGAAACTCGAAATATAACCTAAAACTCCGGAATTTGCCACAGTTCACTTTCCGCGTCCGAAGGCATTCGCCAGTCCCCGCGAGGGGACAGCGCGACGCTGCCGACCTTCGGTCCGTCGGGCATACAGCTTCTTTTAAACTGCTGGGAGAAAAACCGCCGGACAAACACCCGATACCACTTTTTGATGGTTTGAGCATCATAGCGATCGCGGAAGGCGATGCCCGCCAGGCGCAGGATCTTTTCCCCTGCTTCTCTGCGCCGCAGGAAATGATAGAGGAAGAAATCATGCAGCGCGTACGGCCCGACCAAATCTTCGGTCTTTTGGGCGATCTCGCCCTCTTCCGGGGGCAGAAGTTCCGGGCTGACGGGCGTATCGAGCACATCCAACAGCGCCCTTCGCAATTCTTCCGAATCCGCGCTTTGGGCCGCGTAGTTTACCAGGTAGCGGATCAGGGTCTTGGGAATGGAGCTGTTGACCGCGTACATGCTCATATGATCGCCGTTATAGGTGGCCCAGCCCAGCGCCAATTCGGAAAGATCTCCCGTTCCCACGACCAGTGCGCCGCTCTGGTTGGCCAAATCCATCAATACCTGCGTGCGTTCGCGCGCCTGGCTGTTTTCGTAGGTGACCGAACGATCGTCCGAGCTGAGGCCAATATCCCGGAAATGTTGGAGCACCGCGTCGCCAATGGGGATTTCCCGGAATTCCGCCTTGTAAAGGCGGGCGAGCGTTTCGGCGTTCGAACGCGTGCGCGACGTGGTGCCGAAGCAGGGCATGGTTACGGCCAGAAGCGCCTCGGGCGGCAATTGGGCCAATTCCAGCGCGCGCGCCGAGACGATCAGCGCCAAGGTCGAATCCAGGCCGCCGGACACGCCCAGCACCAGCTTCTTCGCCCCGGTATGCCGGATGCGCTTGCAAAGGCCCTGCGCCTGGATGGCGAGAATCTCCTCCGCGCGCTGCTGCAGGCGCTCGGCATCCGCGGGCACGAACGGCATGGGATCGACCTTCCTGATCAGTTCCAGATCACGGATCGGCGCGGAGAAGGGCACTTCAAAATGCGGCGCGGTTTCTTCGCGGAAGGCGTTGAAACCCTGCCGCTCCAGCCGCAGAAAGCGCACGTCGATTTCCGAAACGGTCATGCCCGTGGAAAAAGGTTCGGATTGGGCCAACATCACGCCGTTTTCAGCGATCATCCGATGCCCGGAAAAGACCAGATCCTGCGTGGATTCCCCCGTGCCCGCGCCCGCGTACACATATCCGGCCACGAGCCGCGCGCTGTGCGAAAGCACCAATTGCCTGCGGTATTCGCGCTTGCCTGCCGCCTCGTCGCTGGCCGAGGGATTGACCAGAATGTTCGCGCCCGCAAGCGCGTGCTCCACGCCCGTGGCGCGCGGCGCCCAGAGATCCTCGCAGATCTCCACCGCGAAGGAAAACTCCGGCATCTCTTTGGCACGGAAGATCAGATTGCTCGAAAAGGGAACCTCCTGCCCGAGAATGCGCAGCGCGCGCAGTTCCGCAAATCCCGGAGAAAAATGCCGCAATTCATAGAATTCGCGGTAGTTGGGAAGATGCGTCTTGGGCACGACGCCCAGGATCTTTCCCCTCTGCAGCACACAGGCGCAGTTGTACAGGCGTACGCCGTCGGATATCGGTAGCCCCGCCACCACCGCGACCGAGCATTCCGCGCTCTCCTGCGCAAGCTGCTTTAGCGCCTCCAGGGCCCCTCTTTGCAACGTATCCTGCCCAAAGAGGTCGCCCGCGGTATATCCCGTCAGGGAAAGCTCGGGAAACACCAACAAATTCACGCCCTGCTTTTCCGCCCGCCGGATCTCTTCCAACATCTGCGAAGCGTTAAACTTCGCATCCGCCACCCTGAGATCCGGGGACGCGGCGGCAACGCGCACAAATCCGTCTCGCATGAAACGCTCCTCCTTGTCCATAAAATCCTTACAGCGGCCTCTTCTCCGGAATTCCCACGCGCCGGGGATATTTCTCGGGAGTGGCCCGTGCCTTCTCGATTCGCGCGAGGGCGTGCCGCCAATCGCGGCCGGGAATCTCCGCCGGGAATACGCCCGCCGCCCGACCGCCCAAAAGCTCCAGCGCCGTTTGCGCCGCTTCCATTTCCTCCCCCAGACCGGGGCCCTTGTACGCCAGCATCCCGCCGCCCACGCGCACCAGCGGCAGCATCAGTTCCGCCAGCACCCGCATGGGCGCGACCGCGCGGGAAACCGCCAGATCAAATTGTTCGCGCATCTGCGCGCTTCTACCCGCTTCCTCGGCCCGCATTTTGACCGCGCGCGCGTTGAGGCCCAGCCGATCGATGACCTCCCGCAGGAATTCCACGCGCTTGCCCAGCGCATCCAGCAGCGTAAATTCCCTTTCCGGCAGGAGAATTGCCAGCGGAATGCCGGGAAATCCCGCGCCGGTTCCCACGTCCACAATTCTTTGTGCGTCCGCGATCAGCCCGATCTTCAGCGCGCAGGCCGAATCGAGATAGTTGCGATCCACGGCCTCGGAAATCTCCTCGGGCACGCGCGTCAAATTAAAGCGCGCGTTGGCTTCCCCGAGCAGGGTATGATACAGGCAAAATTTCTCCGCCTGCTCCGGGGAAATCTCCAACCCAAAGGCGGAAAATCGCTCCAAAAGCACTTCACGCATTGTCCGTTCCCTTCTCGCGCCGCAGCCGCTCGAGCCAGACGGTCAGCACCGCGATGTCCCCGGGCGACACGCCCGGAATGCGCGAGGCCTGTCCCAGCGATTGGGGGCGCTGTCTGTCGAGCTTTTGGCGCGCCTCGATGCGCAGGCCCGACATGTTGAGATAATCCGCATCCTCGGGCAGGCGCACGCCTTCCATGCGGCGGAAGCGCCGCTCTTCGGCCGCCTGGCGCTGGATATAGCCCTCGTACTTGATTTCGATTTCCAGCTGTTCCTCTACCTCCGGTGAAAGCCGCTCCAGGCCGAGATCCGCGTACCGCGCCTCCGGATGGCGCAGTTTTTCCGTCAGGTGGAGCGCTTCCAGGGTTTCGCGCGCCTTTTGCGTCTGCTCCTTTTTGCGCAGCATCTTCTCGTAGCGTTCCCGGGAAGCCAGGCCCGCCTCGTAGCCGCGTTGCGTCAGGCGCAAATCGGCGTTGTCCTGCCGGAGCAAAAGGCGGTATTCCGCGCGCGAGGTCATCATGCGATAGGGTTCGTCCACGCCCTTGGTCACCAAATCATCCACCAGGACGCCGATGTATCCGTCCGCGCGCCCCAGAAGCAGCGGTTCGCGCCCCTGGAGCCACAGCGCCGCATTGATGCCCGCATAGATCCCCTGCGCCGCCGCCTCCTCATATCCGGAGGTTCCGTTGACCTGTCCGGCGAGATACAGCCCCGCCACCGCGCGGGAACCCAAAGTCCTCGACAGGGCGGTGGGATCGATGCAATCGTACTCGATCGCATAGGCCAGGCGCAGGATTTCCGCGTGCTCCAGGCCGGGGATCGTGGCGTAAAAGGCGCGCTGCACATCCTCGGGCATGGAGGTGGACAGCCCCTGCGCGTACCACTCCACGGTATTGAGCCCCTCCGGCTCCAAAAAGACGGGATGGCGATCCTTATCGCGGAAGCGGACGATCTTGTCCTCAATGGAGGGGCAGTAGCGCGCGCCGGTCCCGTGAATTTTTCCCGAATACATCGGCGCCCGATCCAGATTGTCGAGCAATATCCGATGCGTCTGGGGCGTAGTGTAGGTCAGATAGCACAGCGCCCGATTGCGCAATTTCGCGGGATCGGATAAAAACGAAAACGGAACCACCGGCTCGTCCCCGGGCTGCGGCTCGGTCCTGGAAAAATCGATGGTCCGGCCGTCGAGGCGCGCGGGCGTGCCGGTCTTAAACCGGCGCAGTTCCAGCCCCAGATCGATCAGGCTCCTGGTCAGCCGGTTGGCCGCCAGAAGTCCCTGCGGGCCGCCGTTCCACGAACATTCGCCGATGATGATGCGGCTGTTGAGATAGACGCCCGCCGAGACGATTACCGCCCGACAGGCGATTTCCGCGCCGGTGGTGGTGCGAATGCCGGAAATGCGCGCGTCCCTGGTCAGAATTTCCTGCACCTCGGCCTGCCGCAGCCACAGATTTTCGCAGCGGTCCAGCGCGCCGCGCATCCGCAATTGATATTGTTTCTTATCCGCCTGCGCGCGCAGGGAATGCACAGCAGGCCCCTTGCGCGTATTGAGCATACGCGACTGAATGAATACATCGTCAATCGCCAGGCCCATTTCGCCGCCCAGCGCGTCGATTTCCCGCACCAGATGGCCCTTGGCCGTCCCGCCGATGGCGGGATTGCAGGGCATCATGGCCACGGAATCCAGATTCATGGTGATCAGAAGCGTCTTGTGCCCCATGCGCGCCAATGCCAGCGCGGCCTCGCAGCCCGCATGGCCCGCTCCCACGACCACCGCGTCGAAATATTCCAAGCCGGTTCCCCCTAAAAAGCCCGATTGGGGCCGAAGTCTATGCCGTCATTATACCGCACAGGGCCCCGACTTGTCCAATGTCACACACATTTTACAGGCATCCCGGGTTGCGGGGAACGCCTGGGGGTGATACAATCAAGACAAAAGTTTGCTATAATTAACTTCTTATGAGGGAGGAATGGCGCGTGGAAATCTCTCTTGATCGCCTTCGGGACGGAGAGGCGGGCGTGGTCGAGCGCCTGGAACTGGAAGGGCCGACCAAACGCCGCCTGATTGAAATGGGGATTACCCCCGGAACGCGCGTGCGGGTTCTCAAGCGCGCGCCTCTGGGAGATCCCATCGAGATCTTCCTGCGCCGCTATTCCCTGACCCTGCGCGCAGAGGATGCCCGGCGGATTTTTGTGAGGAGGCTTGCGGCATGAAGATCACCATCGCCCTGGCAGGCAACCCCAACAGTGGAAAGACGACGCTGTTCAATGCCCTCACCGGTTCCAACCAATATGTGGGCAACTGGCCGGGCGTGACCGTGGAGCGCAAGGAAGCGTGCTTCCAATTGGAGGAGGACGAGGCGACCCTGGTGGACCTGCCGGGCGTATATTCGCTTTCGCCCTATTCCATCGAGGAAAATATCACCCGCCATTTTATCGCCCAGCACGCGCCGGACGTGGTGCTCAACATCGTAGACGCGACCAATATCGAGCGCAACCTCTATCTGACCTTGCAGCTGATGGAACTGGAGCGGCCGGTGGTCGTGGCGCTGAATCTGATCGACGAACTGGAACGCCGGGGCGTCAAGGTCGATTGCAAGGCCTTTTCGCAGCTTCTGGGCGTGCCGGTCGTGCCGATTTCCGCGAAGAAAAAGCTGGGCTTTGACCAGCTCTTTGCCGCCGTCTATCAGCAGGCGCATCACCCGGCAGTCGCCTATCCGGTGCGGCGCTATGACGATTCCACCCGCCAGGCGTTGCACGAGATCGTGGCCGCGTTGGGCGGATTTTCCGCGCACAGCGCCTTCGATATGGACGAACACCGCGCGCACCGCGACCAGGAGGAGCGCGACGACGACCATTCTCCCCGCGAACAGCACCGCCATATCGGCGGCTATGCGGACGAGGGGGACGAGGACTTCGCCCCGCCGACGACGTGGATCGCCCTGAAGATGCTCGAGGGCGACGAACCCATCCGCCAGAGCGCCCAGCTTTCGGAAACGCAGCGCCAGAAGATCCGCAAGGCCATCGAGGACTATGTGGAGCGGGGGCGCAAAATCCATCCCGGAATCGATTCGCTCACGCTGGTGGTGGACGCGCGCTACGCCATGATCGAGCGCACCCTGGAGGAAGCCGGTTTCCCCCGCGCCCGGGAACACGAGATCACCCTTTCCGACAAGATCGACCGGGTGCTCACGCACAAAATCTTCGCCTTCCCGATCTTCTTTGCGCTGATGGCCGCGATGTTTTTCCTGACCTTCGGCCCGGTAGGGAGCTTTCTCACAGGCCTGATGGAAAAGCTCATGGCCTGGATTTCCCAGGGGGTGAGCGCCGGCCTGGCAACGATGCATTCGCCTTCCTGGATTTCCTCGCTCCTGGTAAACGGCGTGATCGCCGGAGTGGGCGGAGTTTTGACCTTTCTTCCGCAAATCCTGCTGATCTTCCTGTTCATGTCCATCTTGGAAGACAGCGGCTATATGTCGCGCGCGGCCTTCATCACCGATCGGGCGCTGCGCAGGCTCGGGCTTTCGGGCCGCTCGTTTATCCCCATGCTGATGGGCTTCGGCTGCACCACCACGGCGGTCATCGCCGCGCGGGGCGTGGAAAACGAGCGGGATCGGCGCATGACCATCCTGCTGACCCCCTTTATGTCCTGCGGGGCCAAATTGCCGGTTTACGGCCTGTTTACGGCCGCGCTTTTCCCGGGCAACCGGGGCCTGTGCGTGTTGAGCCTGTACCTGTTGGGAATGATTTTGATGGTTGTGTGCGGCCTGATCCTGCGCAAGACCGCCTTCCGAGAGGGGGATACCCCCTTTGTGATGGAATTGCCCAGCTATCGCATCCCGACGGTGAAAAACGTCTCTCGCCGCCTGTGGGATCGCGCCAAGGATTTTCTGATCCGCGCGGGCACCATCATCTTCGCGATGAGCGTGGTGGTCTGGTTTTTGCAGACGTTCTCGTTTGATCTGCAGATGGTCGCGAACTCGGCCGAATCCATGTTCGGCAAAATCGGCGCGTTCATCGCCCCGATCTTCCGGCCGCTGGGCTTTGGGCAATGGGAAAAGAGCGTCTCCCTGCTCTCGGGCCTGGTCGCCAAGGAAGCGGTGGTCTCCACCATGCAGGTGCTCTATTCGGCTTCCAGCCCCGCGCAGTTGACCTCAATCCTGCCTTCCCAGTTCACGCAGCTTTCGGCGTATTCGTTCCTGGTCTTTACGCTTCTGTACACGCCGTGCGTGTCCGCCCTGGCCGCGATTCGCCGCGAGATGGGGTCGAGAAAGTATACCTGGCTGTGCATCGGGATGCAGTTGACCGTGGCCTATGCGGCGGCGCTGATCGTCTATCAGGTGGGCCGCCTGTTTGTCGGATAATCCGGCAACGCATCCGTCGCGAGGAGGTGCGCCTTGAGAGCGATTCCCTATCTCCTGGCCGCTTTGGTCTTGTTGTCCGCGGGCGCGATCGCGTTTTTCCGCATTCGGGAATTCGTGCGTTCCCGGGGCATGTCCGCCTGCAGGCGATGCCCGTATGCGGGAAATTGCCCTTCCGGAGGGGCCTGCGCGCGATCCAAAGGGCATAAACGCCGGAAAAAGCCTTGAATCTTTACCCGCGATATGCGATAATATCCGCATATTTTTCAAAGGAGGATGCGCATGGAACGGCACTACTGTCCCGCAGGGTATCGCTCGGTTCTCAATCTTCTGGATACGCAGCAGGCGATCAAAAGTCTCAAGGATTGCTTTCAACAGCAACTGGGCGCGGCGCTGAACCTCACGCGCGTGTCCGCGCCGCTGGTGGTCCGCCGGGCCACCGGATTGAACGACGACCTTTCCGGCACCGAACGCAAGGTTACCTTTGACCGGCTGGACGCGCCGGGTGACGAGGTGCAGATCGTGCAATCCCTGGCCAAGTGGAAACGCTTTGCGCTGGGGCAGTACGGCTATCCCGTGGGATACGGCCTGTATACGGATATGAACGCCATTCGCCGCGACGAGCAGACGGACAACCTGCATTCGATCTATGTCGATCAGTGGGATTGGGAAAAGGTCCTCGCGCGCACGGATCGGACCATTGCCTATCTGGAGCGGACCGCCGAACGCATCCACCGCGCCGTTCTGGAGGCGGAAACGGTTTTGCACAGCCGCTACCCCGCCCTGCAGCCGCGCCTTCCCGCGCAGTTGACCTACATTACCAGCGAGGATCTCCTCGCGCTCTATCCCGATCTTCCTCCGGAAAAGCGGGAGCAGGCATTCGCGCGGGAAAAGCGGGCGATCTTTGTGGAAAAAATCGGCTGGCCCCTTTCCGACGGGCAGCCGCACGGCCTGCGCGCCCCGGACTACGACGATTGGTCCCTCAACGGGGATTTGATTTACTACCATCCCGAATTGGATTGCGCGCTGGAAATCAGCTCCATGGGCATCCGCGTGGACGCCTCGGGCATGTTCACCCAGCTGCGCCACGCGGGAGCGGTCGAGCGTCTGGATTTGCCCTTCCACCGCGCAATTATGGAAGAAAAACTGCCCCTGACCATTGGCGGCGGCATCGGCCAATCCCGGCTGTGCATGTTCCTGCTTCGGAAGGCGCACATCGGCGAGGTGCAGGTTTCGATCTGGCCCGAAGGCGTGGCCGAACAATTGCGCAGGCAGGGCGTTCTCCTTCTCTGACAAGGCGGGAAAACGCGCAGACAGGGAGGGATATGCCATCGACATCCGAAGCTATTTCCCCATCTGGGAGCAAATGACGCCTGCCCAGCAGGCTTCCCTTGCGCAAAGCGCCCTGCGCCGCGACGTTTCCGCGGGAACGCTTTTGCACAATGGGTCCGCAGATTGCACCGGTCTGTTGGTGATAATTTCCGGCCAATTGCGCGCGTATATCCTCTCGCAAGAAGGGCGGGAGATCACCCTGTACCGCCTGTTTGAGCGCGACATTTGCCTGTTTTCCGCCTCGTGCATTCTCAACAGCATCCAATTTGAAGTGACCGTGGAAGCGGAAAAGAATGCGCAATTGTGGGTAATTCCTTCGGAAAGCTACAAGCGTGTCATGCAGCAGTCCGCCGTCCTGGCCAATTATACCAATCAGCTGATGGCCATGCGCTTTTCCGAGGTCATGTGGCGGATGGAGCAAATCCTTTGGAAGCGACAGGACCGGCGATTGGCCGCATTCCTGCTGGAGGAAAGCGCGCTGGAGGAAAGCTCCCTTTTGCGCATCACGCATGACAAAATTGCCAATCACTTGGGAACGGCCCGCGAGGTCATCACCCGGATGCTTCGATACCTGCAATCCGAAGGCATGGTTCGCCTCTCGCGCGGCGCGATTGAATTGACCGATTGGGACCGGTTGCGCGCCTTGGCGGATACATAGAAGCAAGAGGCCCGCATCGTCTTGCACGATGCGGGCGCCGGTTTTTCTTTAAATCTTCTCAGCGTTTTCCCGGTTCGACCGTCAGGCCGCAGGGAGTGTTGACGTTTTCTTCAAACGTATTGTTGCGGATGCTCTCGTAAAAGCGATAACCGCCGGAAAAATTGTAGCAGTCATAGCCGTGTTGCGCGAGAATGCGGCAAGCAATATAGCTGCGCAGGCCGCTCTGGCACATCACATACACCGGCTTGCTTCGATCGAGTTCCTCCAACCGATCGCGCAATGCATCCACGGGAATATGGAGAAATCCCTCGGGCGACCCCGCGGCGACCTCCGCGGGCGTGCGCGTATCCAAGAGCGTGACCTTCTCCCGAGGCAGTTGCGCCAGATCGGCATAGTGGAACTGCTTGACCTTTCCGCTTTCCAAATTCTCGATCATGAAACCCGCCATGTTGACCGGGTCCTTCGCCGAGGAATAGGGCGGCGCATAGGCCAAATCCAATTCCTTGAGATCCGTCGCGCGCATTCCCGCCTGCATAGCGGTCGCCAATACGTCGATGCGCTTATCTACCCCGTCAAATCCCACGATCTGCGCGCCCAAAATGCGCAGGCTGCCTTTCTCGTAGAGGACCTTCATGGTCATGACCTTGCCCCCGGGATAATAGGAGGCATGGTTGGCCGGGGAGAGCACCACCTTGTCGTAGACCAAACCGGCCTGCCGGGCCGCGCGCTCGTTGATGCCCGTGGCCGCCGCCGTCATATCGAACAATTTCACCACAGAGGAGCCCCAGGAAGCGCGATAGATGCTTTGAATGCCGCAGATATTATCCGCCGCCACGCGCCCCTGCTTGTTCGCCGGACCCGCCAGCGCGATGCGCGCCATTTGGCCGGTTGCGCCGTTTTTGCACTGTACCGCATCGCCCACGGCATAGATATCCGCATCCGAAGTGCGCATGTGCGCATCCACCGCGATCGCGCCCGCCGCGCCCAATTCCAGGCCCGCCTCCTTGGCCAGGTGCGAATCCGGAGCCACGCCGATGGCCAGGATCACCATATCGCCGGCAATCGCTTCGCGGTTGTCCATGTGTGTCAGAATCTCTTCCCCTTTTTCCTCAAAGCCCGTCACGGCGCTGCCCAGCGCCAGGCGCACCCCTTCCTTGAGGAATTTCGCGTGGACAAAGGACGCCATATCCTCGTCCAGCGGGCTGAGAAGCTGGCGCATCTTTTCCACGATCGTCACGCGCGCGCCGCGCCTTGCAAGGTTCTCCGCCATCTCCAGGCCGATAAATCCCCCGCCGATGACCGTGGCCGTCCGAGGCCGCCGTTGCTCCACATAGCGGCGAATCCGCGCCGCGTCTTCCACCGTGCGGAGCGTGAACAGGCGCGAACTTCCGATCCCGGGAAGATCCGGCGCAATCGGCCGCGCGCCGGGGGAGAGGATCAATTTGTCATAGGCTTCCTCCGCCATTTCCCCTGTTTCCAAATTGCGCACGGATACGACCTTGCGCGATCGATCGATCGCGAGCACCTCATGGCGCACGCGCACGTCGATTTGAAACCGCGCCCGAAAGCTCGCCGGGGTTTGCAGCGTCAGCGCGCTCTCCTGTTCGATCTCCCCGCCGATATAGTACGGCAGGCCGCAATTCGCGTAAGAAACATGGCCGGATCGCTCGAATACGACGATCTCCGCGCGTTCGTCCAACCTGCGGATGCGTGCCGCTGCGGACGCACCGCCCGCAACTCCGCCGACGATGACTACCTTCATTCTCTCGTTCCTCCTGTTTCGATTTCGCCCTTCCAGTTCCGGATGCCGCCCATGTCGGTCACGCGCGCATAGCCCATTTTCCGCAAGCGGGCCGCCGCAATCGCGCTGCGCGCGCCGCTGAGGCAATAGAGATAAATCGCCGTTCCAAATTCAGGCGCCGCGTCGAGGATTCCTTCCAACGCGTTCAGTGGAACATTGATACTCCCCGGGATATGCCCAGCGGCATATTCCTCCGGCCCGCGCACGTCCACAAGCACGCTTCCCGGAATTCCCGCCGCCTGTTTCACCAGTGTCTGCATCTCTTTCTTTTTTAAAACGCTCAACAGGCCCATTGCGGTTCCTCTCTTTCCTTGGTTAATATAGTATATCACGCGTTTCCATCCCAGGCAATGCCTCGGCGCTTCAGGGAAGCATCGAAAGAATCTGCCGTTTGGGCCGCACGCCCGACGCCTGCCCGAGCACTTTTCCTCCCTGGATCACGACGAGCGTGGGAATGCTCATAATGCCGAAGGACGATGCCAGTTCCCCTTCCTGATCCACATTGACCTTGCCGACCTTGATATCCTGCCGCTCTCCGGCGATTTCGTCGATGACCGGCGAAAGCATCCGGCACGGGCCGCACCAGCTCGCCCAGAAATCCAGCAGAACCGGTTTGTCGCTTTGAAGAACTTCGGATTGAAAATTGTCCTTGGTGATGGTGATCGGATGCATGAAAATTCCCTCCTTCTTCTAAAAAAACAAATGCGATTTTACATTTCTTCGCCCCGATGTCGGGCTCGGCAGATCAGTTGCGTCATCGTGCCCATCGGGCAATACACGCACCACGAGCGCGGCTTAAACAAAATCATCGTTATCAGCCCCAGCACCGTGGAAGTCAGCATCACGCCGTAAAACCCGAAGGAAAACTGCGCGACCCACGCGCTCGTTCCCCCGTGATACGCCCAATGCCAGGGCAGGCGGAAGGTCCACAGCAACTTGACCGTTTCCGACAAATTGCGCACCCCGGAAAATACCAGCCAGGTATTCCACAGCATCAGGAAAAACATCGCAAAAAAGAACAGCAAAAATCCGTAACGGAATCCCTTGGATTTCATCCAGCGCGGAATGTCCTTTTTGCGCGAAAGCCCCAGACCGCCGCCCAATAGCCCAAACAGCTGCCCACGCCCGCAATAGCGGTTGCAGTAGGCCTTGTTTCCCCGCACCACGGCGATGATCAGCGGAATAAAAAAGCACAGAAGGCCCAGCCACGCAAACAGGATATTGAAAAACCCCAGCGCCAGATAGGCCGCCGACGCGATCCACAGATAATCGTACCAATGCCGCTTCATGGCGTTCCCTCCCGAATCGTTATCACCGAGGCCGGGCATTCCCTGGCACACTTCCCGCAGCCCACGCATTTTTCCCCATGGACCTTCGCGTACAGGCCATGTACGACCTCAATTGCGCCCAGAGGGCACGCCTTCACGCAACAGCCGCACGCCACACACAGCGTCCTTTCGACTTCCGCCCTCCGCCGCCTTCTCTTCTCCATCCCCGCAACCCCTCCGCCGTTTGATGGTTTCATTATAGCGCCCATCGCGCCGTATTTCCGTGACAAGGTCACATTCGGCCGCGAGGTTTCGGCCCCTTTCCCATGCCTTGGCGCAGCAGAAAAAGCGCCGCGGGCTTCGATTTTGCAATGAAAATCATTCCAAGGTTCAAGAATAACTTTTCCTTAACCAAAAAACCTCCAAATGTAAGTTTATCCAGCATTCCATACTCATATAATTGTATACAAGTATACTGGAGGTGCAGCCTATGCTTGAAATGTCCCCCAAAACCAATTTGTTGGAGCAAAAAAATTATCGCTATTCCCTGCAGGATGTCGAGGAACCGAATCTGTATCGGGATATCTATGAATATGACACGGTTCCCAAGGTTCCCTTCAATCACCGCCGCGTGCCCATGAATATGCCGGAGGAAATCTGGATTACGGATACTTCCTTCCGGGACGGACAGCAGTCCGTAGACCCTTACACGCCGGATCAAATCGTGGAGCTGTTTAAGCTCATGAGCCGTCTTGGCGGCCCTTACGGCATCATTCGACAGACGGAATTCTTCATTTACAGCCAGAAAGATCGCGAAGCGCTCGATCGCTGCCGCGCGCTGGGATTGCGCTTTCCGGAGATCACCACATGGATTCGCGCGTCCAAGAAGGATTTCCAGCTCGTGCGGGATCTGGGGATCCGGGAAACGGGCATCCTCATGAGCTGCAGCGATTACCACATCTTCAAAAAGATGAAACTCACGCGCGCGCAGGCCATGAAAAAATATCTGGAAACCGTGGGAGAAGCCTTTGAAGCGGGCGTCATGCCGCGCTGCCACTTGGAGGATATCACCCGCGCGGACTTCTACGGCTTTGTGGTTCCATTTGTCAACGCGCTGATGAGCATGTCCCGGGACGCGCACATCCCCGTGCGCATCCGCGCGTGCGATACGATGGGCTACGGCGTTCCCTATACCGAGGTGGCGCTGCCGCGCAGCGTTCCGGGCATTGTCTACGGCCTGCAACACTATTCGGATGTGACCAGCGACATGCTCGAATGGCACGGCCACAACGATTTTTACAAGGCCGTGAGCAATGCCGCGACCGCCTGGATGTACGGCGCGTGCGCGGTCAACTGCTCCCTGCTGGGCATCGGCGAGCGCACGGGCAACATTCCCCTGGAGGCCATGGTCTTTGAATACGCCTCTCTGCGCGGATCGCTCGACGGCATGGACACCACCGCCATCACCGATATCGCGCGCTATTTCAAAAACGAAATCGGCTACGACGTACCGCCCATGACGCCGTTCGTGGGTAGATACTTCAATACCACGCGCGCGGGTATCCATGCCGACGGCCTCCTCAAGGAGGAGGAGATTTACAGCATCTTCAACACGCGCAAGCTCCTCAACCGCCCTGCCGGGGTCATGATCAGCAATACCAGCGGGCTTGCGGGCATCGCGTACTGGATCAACGAGCACTATTCCCTTTCCGGAGACGAGGCCGTGGACAAGCGCGACCCGCTGGTGGTAAAGCTCAAGGAATGGGTGGACAGCGCCTACGAGGGCGGCCGTACCTCCTCGCTCTCCCCCAAGGAACTGGAGCGCAAAATCAGCCAGCTGACCGGCGGCAATCCCCCGAAAAAGGGCTGCTAAGCAGAAAGGACGGAAACCATGAACGACCATCGAACCGTATCCATCGCCGATCAGGTGTTTGAAATCCTGGAAAAGGATATCCTCACGGGCGAATATCCGCGCGGCGAGGTGCTGACTGAAGTCAAACTCTGCGAAAAGCTCGGCGTAAGCCGCACGCCCGTCCGCGAGGCGCTGCTCCGGCTCGAACAGGAGCATCTTGTGCACGGCACCTCGCGCGGAATGCGCGTGCTGGGGCTGGACCCCAACGATATAGACGACATCTACGAAATCCGGATGCGCCTGGAGGGCCTGGCCGCCCGTCGCGCCGCGGAGCGGGCGAGCGACGAGGAAATCGCGCAGCTCAAAAGCATTCTGGACATGCAGGAATTCTTTACCCAGAAGGGCGACAGCGACAACATCATCGATGCCGACAGCCGCTTTCACGAGATGCTCTACCGCATCAGCGGCAGCATCGTGCTCTATGAGACGCTTTCTCCGCTGCACCGCAAAATCGTGAAATACCGCCGCGTCTCCGTGCGCAGGACGGGGCGCGCACAGCACTCCTTTGCCGAGCACAAGGCCATCTATGAGGCCATTCTCGCGCACGATGCCGCGCTCGCCGAGGAGCGCCTGCTCCAGCACACCGCAAACGCCCGCAACAGCATTCTCGCATTGGAGGAAAAGTGACATGCCCTATACGCTTGCGCAAAAACTCATTGCCTCGCATTTGGTCTCCGGCGAAATGGTCGCGGGGACGCAGATCGGGCTGAAAATCGATCAAACCCTCACCCAAGACGCCACCGGCACCATGGCCTATCTCGCATTGGAGGCCATGAACATCGATCGCGTGCGCACGGAGCTTTCCGTGGCCTATGTCGATCACAACACGCTGCAATGCGGCTTCGAAAACGCGGATGACCATCGCTACCTCCAAACCGTGGCCTGCAAATACGGCGTGCGCTTTTCCCGGCCTGGCAACGGCATCTGTCATCAGGTCCATCTGGAACGGTATGCCAAGCCCGGCAAGACGCTCATCGGCTCGGACAGCCACACCCCCACGGCGGGCGCGCTGGGAATGCTGGCCATGGGCGCGGGCGGCATGGACGTGGCCGTGGCCATGGCGGGCGGCGCGTACTATATCGCCATGCCGCGCGTGTTCAAGGTGGAACTGACCGGGAAGCTCTCTCCCTGGGTGAGCGCCAAGGACGTAAGCCTCGAACTTTTGCGTCGCTTGAGCGTGCGCGGCGGTCGAGGCGCCGTCGTGGAGTGGGGCGGCGAGGGGCTGAAGACGCTCTCCGTGCCCGAGCGCGCCACCATCGCCAACATGAGTACGGAAATCGGCGCAACTGCCTCCATTTTCCCTGCGGACGCAGTGGCCGAAGCATTCCTGCGCGCCCAAGGCCGGGCGGAGGATTTTGTCCCGTTGGAAAGCGACGCGGATGCGGAATACGATCGCGTCATTCAGATCGACCTTTCTTCCCTTGAACCGCTGGCCGCGTGCCCGCATTCGCCGGACAACGTGCGCCCCGTGCGCGAACTCAAGGACGTAAAGGTCTCGCAGGTGTGCATCGGCTCCTGCACCAATTCTTCCCTGCGCGATCTTCTGCGCGTGGCCTCCATCCTAAAGGGGCGCACGATTTCGCCCGAGGTGAGTCTTTCGGTATCGCCGGGATCGAGACAGGTGCTTTCCATGCTCACAAGCTGCGGCGCGCTCACGGACATCCTTTCCAGCGGCGCAAGGGTACTCGAATGTGCCTGCGGGCCGTGCATCGGCATGGGATTTTCGCCCGCGTCCGGGGGCGTTTCTGCGCGCACCTTTAACCGCAATTTCGAGGGGCGCAGCGGAACGCGCGACGCGCAGGTCTATCTCGTTTCCCCGGAAACCGCGGCCGCGACCGCGCTGTTCGGCCGCTTCACGGATCCGCGCGAGTTGGGAGAGGAACCGCCCATCCAGCTCCCCGGGCATTTCCTTGCCGACGACAGCGGCGTGCTTCTGCCCGCCTCTCCCGAAAAGGCCGCGAGCGTCCGGGTAGAGCGCGGCCCCAACATCCTTCCCATGCCGCTGGGCGTGCCGATGGAGGATTCCATTGAGGCGCGCGTGGCGCTCAAGGTAGGTGACAACATCACCACCGATCACATCATGCCCGCCGGAGCGAAGATCCTCCCCTATCGCTCGAATGTGCCCAAGCTCTCGGAATTCTGCTTTACCGTGTGCGATGAGGAATTCCCCGCACGCGCCAAGGCCCTGGGGCAAAGCATCGTGGTGGGCGGCGCGAATTACGGGCAGGGTTCTTCCCGCGAGCACGCTGCGCTTGTTCCGATGTATTTGGGTGTTCGCGCGATCGTGGCCAAGAGCTTTGCGCGCATACACGCGGCGAACCTGATCAATTACGGCATCCTGCCGCTCGCATTTGAAAACGCAGACGATTACGATCGCATCTCGCAGGGCGATCTTCTCGGCCTCAAAGGGCTGTTCTCTTCGCTTGAAACAGGGCGCTTCACCCTGCAAGACCGCACCACGGGCGAATCCTTCACCCTGACTTGTGCGCTTTCCGATCGGCAACGCGACATTCTGCGCGCAGGAGGCCTTTTGCGCTATACAAAGGAGGTAGGCACGCGATGAATCCGCAGCAGATCGATCGCGCGGTCGAGCATTTCCGCGCGCTTCTCAACGAACAGGCCGCGCGCGCGCAACGCCTGGAACGCGGCGCGGAGACGGCCCTCCAAAAACGCGGGAAGACGGTCATCGGCATCGCAGGCGGCGACGGCATCGGCCCCATCATCGTGCAGCAGGCGCGTCGCGCGCTCGCGTGCGTGCTCGCGGACAAGCTCGCCGCGGGCACGGTGGAGCTTCGGGAAATCGAAGGGCTGACGCTCGAAAACCGCATGGCGTGCGGCGAATCCGTTCCCCAAAATGTCCTTCGGGACATTCTTGAATGCGATGTACTCCTCAAAGGCCCCACGGCCACTCCCGCCGGCGGCAGCAGCATGGAGAGCGCGAACGTCACGCTACGGCGCAGCCTCGATCTGTATGCGAACGTGCGCCCGGTGCGCATTCCCGAAGAGAACATCGATTGGACGTTCTTCCGCGAAAATACCGAAGGCGAATATGCGCTGGGCAGCCGCGGCGTGGATCTGGACGGCATGGCCGTGGATTTTAAGGTGACTACCGACGCCGGCACGCGCCGCATCGCCCGCGCCGCGTTCGAATTTGCCAAAAACAACGGCAAGTCGCGCGTGGCGATCGTCACCAAGGCGAATATCCTCAAAAAGACCGATGGAAAATTCCGCGATCTCTGCTTCGAAGTCGCCCGGGAGTATCCGGACATCGAGGCCGAAGAGTGGTATATCGACATCATGAGCGCGAACCTGGTCAATCCTGCGCTCCGCTCCCGGTTCCAGGTCTTCCTTCTGCCCAATCTTTACGGAGACATCCTCACTGACGAGGCCGCCCAGTTGCAGGGAGGCGTGGGCACGGCGGGCAGCGCGAACCTCGGCGATCAGTACGCCATGTTCGAGGCCATTCACGGCACCGCGCCGCGCATGATCGCCCAGGGGCTGGGCGCGTATGCCGATCCCGAAAGCATCCTCCGCGCGGCCGAACTGTTGCTGCGGCATATCGGCTGCGTCGAGGCCGCAGATCGCCTGTCCCGCGCGCTGCACATCTGCTGCGAACAGGAAAGGAAGTGCGTCGTCACCGGCGACAAAGACGGCGCGACCTGCGAACAGTTTGGAGATTATCTGCTTCAGACCCTGAACGCATGATCCAAAATGGCTCGGGGACGTTCGCGCTCTGCGAACGCTCCGAGCCATTGGTCTATCCTCCTCAAATTGGATAAGGCTATTCTTTAGATCAGCAAAGAGTTCCGTGATCCATTCAAGGGCAGAAGCAATCAAATTCACTTTTGCGAGATATGGCACAAGAGAACGATAAAAAACAGGCCATGTTATAACATAGCCTGTCATATTGGCTCCTCAGGTAGGACTCGAACCTACAACCCTTCGGTTAACAGCCGAATGCTCTGCCATTGAGCTACTGAGGATCATTCTCTTTCCTCTGTCCCGTTCTTTCCTTCGTCTTATTCTCTCTTCTCGGGCGCTTTCTTTTCCTGCTTCTCGCTTCCGCTCTTCTTCCGCCCGTTTCTTCTATTACGGAAGCGAGGATGATCTCTCTTCATCCCCGCTCCCTCTTGGTTCCCGGCAACGACTTACTCTCCCGGGCCGTTTCCAGCCAAGTACCATCAGCGCGTGGAGGCTTAACTTCTGTGTTCGG
>DVMU01000020.1 GCA_018714825.1 Candidatus Pullichristensenella excrementigallinarum | reverse complement strand
AATTTGAGGTTTGCAGGAATTTGGAGGAAATGCCCATGGCAAAGAAAAAGGGTATTAAAATTGGAAATTACCGAATCATGCCCCTTGGGATCGCGGTCGTGGCCGTGTTGGTCATTGCCATTGCGGCGTTGGGCGTGACGCTTGTTTTACGTTCTCGTTCAGAAACGGCCAAAGATCCCTCATCCAATTCCATTGAGCCTGTCTTTGATGTGGGCGATATGGATAATCCTACGGTGGAGCCCTCGCAGGAGCCGGAAATCTCTCCGACGCCGACCGTGGAACCCACGCCGACTCCGGAACCCACTCCTCTGATCCGGTCGGCGACGATCCGTACTATCGGCGAGATCGGCATTCAGACAAATATCCTCAACGCCGCGCGCGTGACGCAGACCGGCGAAGATGGAACCGAAGAGATTACCTATGATTTCTCCCCCATGTTCGAATACATCGAAGATGTGGTGGGCGACGCGGATTGGACCGTCGCGGACGTCGAAGGCCCGATGGGCGGCGAAGGCGAAACCGGCTATACCGGAGACGGGCTTCTCAATACGCCGCCGCAGCTGATGCAGGCTTTGAAGGATGCGGGCGTGGACATGCTCACCCTGGCCAATGATCACGCGTTGGATACATATTTCGACGGCCTGATCGGCACCATGAAAAATGCCAGCGCCTACGGTTTGGATTACATTGGCGCGGCGCAGTCGCAGGCGGAACACGACAAGGCGCAGGTTCGAGACATTAACGGTATCCAGGTGGGCTTCCTCAATTATACCACCGACGCGGGTGCCAATGCGAAAAATTCCAGCACGGACGCGCTGACCTACGGCCTGAACGTCATTTCCGAAGATTTCGTGCAGGATATACAGGCGCTCAAGGATGCAGGCGCGGAAGTTATCGTCTGCTATGTGAGCTGGGGCAAGATGGGCGAACGCACGGCCAATTCGGAGCAGGAAACTGTCCTGACTTACCTTGCCAAGGCGGGCGTGGACGTGATCATCGGCTACAACCCGCATACGGCGCAAACCGCGGTTGCCAGCGAGATTACCCTGGAAGACGGAAGCAGTCATTATGTCGTGGCGTTGGGCGCGACGGGCGTGTTCCTCTCCGATTTCCACACGCAGTATTACGACAGCGGCATGATCTTTGAATTCACCATCCAGGAAAAGCAGGAAGGCGGATTTGAGATCACCAATCTCCAGTATATTCCCACCTATGTCTGGCGCGAGCAGACCGCGGAAGGCTATCAGTATCGCGTGTTGGCCGTCGGCGAGTGGCTCGAAGAACGGCCCGAGGGCATGTCGGACGCGGAATACGAGCGGATGCAGCAGGTTTGGACGGAAATTCAGCAGGTCATGGATGCGGGAAAATCCGGCGCGCAGCGTTCCGCGAGTTAAGAGCGAACTTTAGGAATTGATCGGCCGCCTTGTCCGATTTGGGCAAGGCGGCCAAATCGTATTCGCATCGTTGAATTTGCATGGGAGCAGATATGGATTTTGCCGAGATTTTGCTTTCCTGGTATGACAGGGAAAAGAGAGATTTGCCCTGGAGGGGGACGAAAGACCCTTATCGCATCTGGATTTCCGAAATCATGTTGCAACAGACCCGAGCCGAGGCCGTCGCACCGCGCTATGAGGCGTTTTTGCGGCAATTCCCCGATGTCTTCGATCTCGCCCGTGCAGGCGAGGAAGAGGTGCTCAAGGCCTGGGAAGGAATGGGCTATTATTCCCGCGCGCGCAATCTTCATAGGGCCGCAAAGGAGATCGCGGCCGAGGGCGCGTTTCCTCAAACGGCCGAGGATTGGAGGAAGCTTCCCGGAGTGGGGGCGTATACCGCCGGCGCGGTGGCCTCGATCGCCTTTGGCGAGGCGGTGCCTTCGATCGACGGCAACCAGGTTCGCGTACTTTCCCGGGTGCTGGCCTGGGAAGGGGAAGGCTTGGAGGCGGAGGCGGCGATTCGGGTGGATCGGAAGCGCCCCGGCGATTACAATCAGGCGCTGATGGATCTGGGCGCGGGAATTTGCACGCCGCGCAGGCCGAATTGCGCGCGTTGCCCGGTCGCGCGGATGTGCCGGGCGTATCTGGCGGGAGATCCGGAAGCTTTTCCGATCAAGCGCGCCGCGCTTCCCAAACAGGAGGAACGCCGCATCGTGCTTCTGGCGATCGCGCAAGGGCGGGTGCTCGTGCGCAAAAGACCCGCCGGCGGGATGCTGGCAGGCCTGTGGGAGTTTCCCAATTATATAGAAGGGGAAGAAAACCCTCTGCCGGAAGCGCGGGAAATCTGCGCGCTCAGAGAGGCAAAGCATGTGTTTACCCATCGCGTCTGGCACATGCGCGGAATCCTGGCGGAGATCCGAAGCGTTCCGGAAGGGTATCTCGCGGCCGACGCGCGGGATCTTGAAGCGCTCGCCATGCCCTCGGCCTTTCGCGTCTATCGCAAGATCGCAATGGAGCGAATCGGGAAAGAACGCTAGGAAACCGTGAGAAGGCAGGAGTCGGAGATTTCACCCTCCGCCGTGGCGCTAATGCGGCAACTGCCCGGGGAGAGGGCCTGGATAAGGCCGCTTTGGTCCACCGTGGCGACGGAAGGATCGCTGCTATTCCAGACAACGTCGGTATGATCCGCCCAATCCGGAACAACATTGGCCTGCAAAGAAAGCGATTCTCCCGCGACAAGTTCCGCTGAGGTTTGGCTGAGTTCCACGGAGACAACCGAGATCGGATACAGCGAGATCAGATCCACCGCATAGGATATTTCGATATCCAGGCCCTCGACCTGCACGAGAAAGCGCTGGTTTTGCCGATATTCCATCTCGCCTTCCGGACGGAAAATTATGCAGGGACCCGCGCCGTATGCGCCGGTATCCACGGTGAAGAATCCGTCTCCGGGGAAGGACCATGTGCGGTCCGAAGAAAGTTCGCGCAGCGTGATTCGAAGATCCCCGATTTCCGTTTGAGGATTCAACACGATCGACCAGGCCATGCCCTCTTCCATCAGTTCCGCCGGGAACGCGCCCGCCGCAGGCCAGGCGACATAAGTCCATTCCCCGGGCGTTCCCTGCAAATCGTGCGCGTACATCGCGACAAAGCTGATTCCTTCTTCCGAAGAGGCCAGGCCCAGACCAGTGTATCCCATCTCCGGGTTGAGAATCCATCGCCTGTGGCCGAGAACGGGCAAGTTGTTTTCGCCCGGGTCCGTGGCAAAAAATTCAATTGCGTCGCGGAGAATTTCCTCGCGCATCCAGTTGAGGCTGGCGAGATTCGAGGATGCGGCGGCATAGGACGCCCTTTCGTAAAAATCTTCCGGCATGTCTTCCGGCTTTTCTGGCTGATGGCTGATTTGCCCGTTGGCGGCCAGGAGCGTGGCCCCGCTCTGCGCGATGAACGTGAGATCCTTATCCAGAGATACGGGCGGAAGATCTGCCAGCCAACGCAGAAAATTGAGATAGTTTACCGCATCTTCCAGCACTTCTTCGCGCACGCTTCCTTCCGCATACGGAGCTGCTACTGAGGGGAGGACTTCGTATGCCGAACCCTCCGGCGCCTGCCCCAGAGCGGCGAAGCGGGAGCGGACTTCCTCTCGCGTATGTCCCTCGGCGGCCTGTGCGGGACAGGCCGCGATCAACAGCGCGGCCAGCAGGATACAAATGAATCGAAAACGCATTGTGCAATCCTTCCAAAAAGGTTGATTGTTGCAATATTCCCCACAAAAAGCGAAATTCCTTCCGAAAAAGGGCTTTTCAAATCAGGGGTTTTCTGTTAAAATAAATACATAATGCTCATAATGCCTTCAAAGGGCCTTAAGGAGATAAAGCGTTTGCACGATGCGCGGCTTTGAACGCGCGGATCGCAGCCACATTCATTAACAGGGGGATTTGCTCATGAAAGACTATCAGGCCAAGAACATTCGCAATATCGCGGTCGTGGGTCACGGCAGCGAAGGAAAGACCACGTTGGTCGAGGCGCTGCTCTATGCGACCGGCGTCATTGACCGTCAGGGCCGCGTGGAGGACGGAACCACCGTCACCGACAATGACCCCGAAGAGAAAAAGCGCGGGATTTCCATTTCCGCCGCGGTTGCGCCGTTGGAGTGGAAGGAAACCAAGATCAATTTGATCGATATTCCGGGCTATTTCGACTTTGCGGGCGAGATGGTCGGCCCCCTCGCGGTGGCGGAGGGCGCAATCATCACTATCGGCGCGGTCTCCGGTTTGAACGTGGGCGCGGAGAAGGCCTGGGCCATGTGCGATAAAACCCATACCTCTCGCATGATCGTCATCAACCAGATGGACCGGGAGAACGCCAATTTTGAGCGCGCATTGAAGACCATTACGGATAAATACGGAAGCCACATCGCGCCGATCGAGGTGCCGATTGTGGAAGGCGGCAAGTTCACCGGCGTTGTGTGCGTACTCGAGAACAAGGCCTTCACCGGCGAGGGCAAGACCCTCAAGCAGATCGAGATCCCCGCGAACATGGCCGCCGAGGTGGAGGCCGCGCGCGAGGCAATCATGGAAGCTGCGGCCGGCGCGGAAGACGAGCTGATGGAGAAGTATTTCGAGGAAGGCGAGCTCTCGCCCGAGGAGATCATGCACGGCCTTCGCCAGGGCATTCAGGATGGCACTGTCGTGCCGGTGGTGTGCTGCTCTTCGATCACCCGCGTGGGCCTTGCCAAGCTCCTGGACAACCTGATCGACCTGATGCCGTCCCCGGCGGGAACGTCCGTTGAGGGCGTCAATCCCAAGACGGGCGACGCCGAAGAGCGCAAGTGTGAGGATTCCGAGCCGTTCTCCGCGCGCGTGTTTAAGACCATGGCCGACCCGTTTGTCGGCAAGTTGTCGCTTTTGAAGGTCACTTCCGGCGTGCTCACTTCCGATACGCCGATCTACAACGCGAATGCGGAAAAGACCGAAAAGGCCGGCAATATTTACATCCTGCGCGGCAATAAGCAGACCACCGCCACCAAGGTCGTTTCGGGCGATATCTGCGCATTGGCCAAGCTGCAGAGCGTGGCGACCGGCAATACCCTGTGCGATCCCAACAAGCCTGTAAAGTTTGACGATTTCGAGTTCCCGGCCCCCTGCATTTCCATGGCCGTGTATGCAAAGAAGGCAGGCGAGGAAGACAAGATTTTCTCCGGCCTGAATCGACTGATGGAAGAGGATCCGACCATTCGCGTTAGCAAGAATGTGGAAACCACCGAATCGATCCTCAGCGGCTTGGGCGAATTGCATCTTGAAGTCATCGCCAAGAAACTTGCCAGCAAGTTCGGTGCGGAGTGCCTGTTGCAGTTCCCGAAGATCCCCTATCGCGAATCCATCCGCAAGAAGATTGACGTCCAAGGGCGGCATAAGAAGCAGTCCGGCGGACACGGACAGTTCGGCGATGTGTGGATCGAGTTCCGTCCCAACGACGATCCGTCGGATACCGAGTTCCATTTCGAAGACGCGGTTGTGGGCGGCGTGGTTCCCCGCAACTTCATCCCGGCCGTGGAAAAGGGCCTGCGCGACAATATCAAGCACGGCGTTCTGGCTGGATATCCGGTGGTGGGCCTGACCGCGAAGCTGCACGACGGCTCCTATCATGCGGTAGACTCTTCCGAAATGGCATTTAAGACGGCTGCCCGCATTGCCTTTAAGAAGCTTGTGGACGCGTCCCCGGTTCTGCTCGAGCCGATCTACTCGGTCAAGGTCTATGTGCCCGACGAGTACATGGGCGATATCATCGGCGATATGAACAAGCGCCGCGGCCGCATCATGGGTATGGACCAGGTCAACGGCCTGCAGTGCGTTTCCGCCGAAGCTCCGCTGGCCGAGATGTTCAAGTACGCGACCGACTTGCGTTCCATGACGCAGGCGCGCGGTTCGTTTACCATGGAATTCGAACGGTATGAAGAGGTTCCCGCTGCCGACGCCAAGAAGATTATCGAGAGCGCCAAGCGCGAGGAAGAAGAGGAAGAATAA
>DVMU01000225.1 GCA_018714825.1 Candidatus Pullichristensenella excrementigallinarum | reverse complement strand
TTTCTGGTTGTGTTGATGTAGTTATATTCGACGTGTGGGGTGCCTTTCCCTTTTGGTTTTTTCGGGTTCCTTTAAAAAATTAGACCGTTGACGGGGTTTGTCAACGGTCTGCAGCGCCCGGAACCCGGGCGCTTTCTTAGTCAGCTTTTTCTCAGGAATTTGTCTCCTGCCCACTCCCATCGCCTCGCGGCGCACAACTTTCGTTCTCCCCTCATCAACGAGCCGCCCCTTACTGTGACGTTAGACGGACGGGTGTTTCTCCGGCAGGCGTTTCCCTCGGATCTTTTCAGCCGCTCTTTGTCCTTGCCTCCGAATCGGGATCGCTCGCGCCCCTTTGCCGGGTCGGTCTTCGCTTATTCCATCTGCCTTTTTCCGGTTTCTGTCTGGGTCATGGGCTATTCCGTTTTCAAGTTGCGCGCCTTTTGGCACCTGTATTGTATTGCATCAAAATCGTCTTCTTCGTATTTTGAAAATTTTTCTGCTCGTTCTTCTCTTTTTCAAAAGGCATACGGTTGGATGCCGTATGCCCCAGACCGTCGAAAAATCTCTGTGGGAGAAGCCCTCCCAAATCGAGCGCGGCGGCGTGTACGTCGCGCTCGGTTTTTCCGGAGCACAAGCGGAGGAAAAACAATTCCTTTTCTTTCCTTCCCATATCCCAAGTTTCATCTACCGCGTTGTTTCCGCCGTCCCGCCAACCCATTCTTCATTAATAAGAAATTCCCCCTTGACTTTTACTATTAATAATAGTATTATCATTAATAGTAAAAAGGAGGGATTCCCATGTCCTCAATCGATTTGGTCATCCTCGGAATGCTTTCGGAAAAACCGCAGAGTGCTTACGACCTGCAAAAGGATGTCGATGATCATCATTTTGCGCGTTGGACGAAGATCAGCACTCCCTCGATCTATCGCAAGGTACTCCAATTGCGCGAAAAGGGATATATCCGAGGGCAAAGCGTTCCCGGCGATCGTTTTGCCGAGAAAACGGTTTACTCCATCACGGATAGCGGTCGCGCTTACTTTGAGCGCCTGATGCATACCTGCGCCGCGCAGCCGGTGCCCCTGTTGTTTGACTTCAATGTTGTTATTGCAAATCTCAACAAGATGGAACGGCCGCAGGCGCTGGATCTGATCGCGCGATTGCGCGAAAGTATCTCCGCCTCGGCGCGCTCCACTCGGGTCAACGCCGAAAGATATCCAGATATCCCTCTCGTCGGAAAGACAATTTTCGCGCAACAGGAGCTTCTCTACCATTCTCTTTTAGAATGGCTAAATTCCTTTGAATTCCAGTTTCGAAGGGAATGATTGTATGGATGTTCGGAGCCGCCTGACCATCTTGTTCGATCCTCCGTTTTGGATCGGCCTGTATGCGCGCGAGGAAGCAGGGCAATACGAAGTCTGCAAAATTCCCTTCGGAGCAGAACCAAGCGATGCCGAAGTATACGAATTCCTGCTTCGCCATCGGTACGCATTGCGCTTCAGTCCCCGCCTTGAAGGAGATCCGACCGTGGAACGGTCTCTCCATCCCAAGCGCTTACAGCGCAAAATCCGCGCCGAATTGCAAAACAAAGGCATCGGCACAAAGGCGCAACAAGCCTTGCAGCTGCAGCGTGAGCAGAGTAAACGCGCAAAGAAGATCCGCACCCGAGAACAGCGAGAGGCCGAAATCCAGCGTCGCTTCACGCTGCGCCGGGAAAAGAAAAAGGCCCGGCATCGCGGACGATAATCATCTCGGCAATGCGCGGCCCGTTTGCGGCTTCGTTCGAAAATCGCTCGATTTCTGAAGGCTCTTTCTGCGGCAAGAGACATTCCGTCCGTCTGTTGCGATCCATTTCCCCGCTTTGTCCCTCCCGTATCCGTTAAGCTTTGCGCCCCCCTGTGTCAGATTCCACTTTTCCGAAAGCATTCGACAATCTATTGCAACTTTGCCCCGCAAAAAGCGCAAAGGCCTTGCAAGAAACGCAATTTCCCCCTATACTATTCTACGATACATTCGGAAATTGACGGAGGGGTATTTGCATGGAAACGCAGCGAAAGCGCGGAAGCTTTACAGGATCGCTGGGATTTGTGTTGGCCGCCGCAGGCAGCGCGGTGGGGCTGGGGAATATCTGGCGATTCCCCTATCTTGCGGCCAAAGATGGCGGCGGCGTCTTCCTGGTGTGCTATTTGGTTCTCGCGTTGACGTTTGGTTTTACACTGTTGACCACGGAAATTGCCATCGGCCGCAAGACGCGCCAAAGCCCCCTAACGGCCTATGGAAAGTTGCATCCGCGTTGGAAGTGGATCGGTCCGGTAGCCTCTCTGGTTCCGATGCTGATTCTGCCGTATTACAGCGCGATCGGCGGTTGGGTATTGAAATACCTCGCCGTCTATCTCACCGGCGGCGCCTCCGCTGCCGCTGGAGACAGTTATTTCACCGGCTTTATCAGCGGGCAGTGGAGCCCGATTCTCTGGTTTCTTATCTTCCTTTTCACCACCGCCTTCGTCGTTTACAAGGGGGTAGACAAGGGCATTGAAAAATTCTCCAAGCTTTTGATGCCCCTTTTGTTTCTGTTGATTCTCGGAATCGCGGGCTTTTCCCTGACTCTGCATCATACGGATGCTTCCGGCATATCCCGCAATGGTTTGCAGGGCTTGCGCATTTATTTGATCCCCGATTTTTCCGGCATGACCCTGGGGCAATTCGGGCAAATCCTGATGGACGCCATGGGGCAACTATTCTATTCCATCAGTGTAGCCATGGGGATTATGATCACCTATGGTTCCTATGTCAAGGAAGAAACCAATCTCGTAAAATCGGTCAACCAGATTGAGATCTTCGATACCGTGGTGGCGTTTCTGGCCGGTATGATGATCATCCCCGCCGTCTATACCTTCATGGGGGTAGAGGGAATGGCCACAGGTCCGAGCCTGATGTTCAAATCCCTGCCGAAAGTCTTTGACGCGATGGGGCCGATCGGCATCGGGGTCGGAGTGGTCTTTTTCCTTACGGTGGCATTTGCCGCCCTGACCTCCTCGGTTTCGATCATGGAAGCCATCGTCTCCTGTGCCATAGACAAATTTCATTATACTCGGAAAAAGGCCACAATTCTGGTCACTTTGATCGCCACAGGCATGGGTCTATTGGTCTGTCTCGGGTATAATGTTCTCTATTTCGAGGTGAAACTCCCCAACGGAACCGTCGGCCAGGTGCTGGATCTGCTCGACTACGCCAGCAACTATTTCCTGATGCCCATTGTCGCCATCGCGACCTGCGTTTTGATCGGTTGGGTTGTCAAGCCGCAAACCATTTCTGCCGAAGTAGCCCGAGACGGCGTAAAGTTTGGCCGCAAGCATCTGTATGTCGGAATGGTGAAATATGTCGCGCCCGTGATGCTGTTTTTCCTATTTTTGCAGTCGATCGGAGTGCTTGATTGGCTATCCCGATTGTTTTCGTAATTTGAAAATTCCCTCGGTTCCGGCATCCGTGGAGCGCCTTTGGGAGGAAACGCAATATGGATTGGATGGAGGATATCCGCAAAAAAAGCGCCCGGAAAAATCGCCTGATGTTTTCCCGGGAAAGCGCGTTCCTGGAAGATTTGTCCCTGTGCATTGCGCAACAGAGCCATCGGACGCTGGTATTGTGGGCGTTGGATCTTGCAAAAGAAACCGTCGATCGGCTGGAAACGAAATATCCCGGGGAGTATCGCCCGCGAAACGCCCTGCGCGCCGCGGAGGATTGGGCTGCTGGTCGAATAAAGATGCCGATCGCGCAGCGAAAAATCCTCACCTGCCACGCGCTTGCCAGGGAACTTTCCATCGCAGAGGATATCGCCCTGTGCCACGCGGTCGGTCAAGCCTGCAGCGTCGTACACACCCCGAGACACGCCCTGGGGTATCCCATCTATGATCTGACCGCCATCGTCTTTACATTGGGCGTAGAAAACTGCCGGGATGCGTTGGTATCGCGCAAACAGCTCTATATTGACAAACTCCTCTTTTGGCAAAAATCGCCCGCGTGTAAATCCGGATCATGGGCGGCGTTTCTGCGCGTGTAAATCTCCTTATTCCTTTCCGAAAGCCCGGATCCCCGGGCAAGGGCTTCGCGCTTTATCCCGCTTTCCCTCCGAAAGCCCGGAGGGAATTTTTGGCCGCACACGACATTTTCCTGAACCTCGGCCGAGGTTGCCGCGTCAAAATTGCAGGAGGGATTTTCCTATGCAAAAGTTTCTGCGCGCTTTCTATCTTACCATCGGTATTGCCTGCATCGGCTATTTCTTTGTATTGGGGTACTCGGCTCGTTTTGGTCTGAGCCTCTCCTGGATGTGGCTGGGCGGCGGCGCGGTTCTGATCGTCGCAGGCCTACTTTGCGGCAGCCGGCGCGTTCCCCGGTGGTTGCGCTATGGCTGGCGTGGTCTGCTCTGCGCGGGCCTTGTTCTCCTTCTGGTTTTGGAATCTTTTGTTCTGTCGGGCATGGTGCAAACCGCTCCCGCCGGACTGGACTATTTGATCGTGCTGGGTGCCCGCGTGAATAAAGGCGGTCCCAGCCCTGCCCTGCACAAACGCCTCAACGCCGCCGTGGCATATCTTGAGGCAAACCCGCAAACCATCGTCATCGCCTCGGGGGGACAGGGCTCAGACGAACCCATGAGCGAGGCCCAATGTATCTTCGAAGAGCTGGTTCGACGCGGCGTAGCGGCGGATCGAATTCTTCTGGAAGAGCAATCCGCCGCCACTGTAGAAAATATTGTCTTTTCCAAAGAACTGATTTCGAATACGGACGCCTCGGTCGGCGTAGTCACCAACAACTATCACGTCTGGCGTGCGATGCACATCGCGCAAGGTGCCGGACTGACCCATGTCTACGGCATCTCCGCTGATTATACGGGAAACACGCTCTTTCACTATATGGTTCGGGAGGCTGTTTGTATCGCGGTGGATTTCCTCCGGGGCAATCTCTGATCCATCCGGCGCCTTCCCGAATGCTCCCGCCGCAGCGTCGCTGCGCATTTTCATCGCCCGAAAATCGAATTTTTCTTCAGAAAAGGGTGCGATTGCGCGCATACAATTCCTTATAAATTTCAAACTGCTCGTGATAGATCCGCGCGTTTTGCGCAATGGGTTCGACGATCCTTTCGTTGAATTTGACGAGTTCCCCGCAGGCCTCCGCATACGAGCCGTATGCGCCTGTGCATAGCGCCGCTGTAACAGCTGCGCCGACACAACTCTGTTCGGATTCCCGCGTGGTATATATCGGTCGATCAAAGGCATCTGCCTGCATTTGCAGGAGCAGATCGCCCTTTGCTCCTCCTCCGGAAGCGACCATGGCCCGCGTATCCGAATGGGTCACGGCGCGAATGGTTTCATAATTGTGCATCAAGCTGTAAATCACGCCTTCCATGACGGCTCGAACAAAATGCGCCTTATCGTGATCCAACGAGATGCCGAAGAAAATCGCGCGCGCGTGCGGATCGTTTTCCGGCGAGCGCGCCCCGTTCAAGTAGGGGAGAAAAATCAGCCCATCACTGCCGGCCCGCACGCCTTGGGCCATAGCGTTCATCTGCTCAAAATCGGTAAACTCCGGAAAAAGCCGTTTTTTGGCCCATTGCATCGCCGCTCCCCCCGCGAGGCTGGCGCTCATGAGCATCCAGAGATCCCCCTTTGCATGGCAAAAGGTATTGGCGCGCAAAAGCGGATCGAAAGGCGGCGCGGCCGAAGCACAGGAAACCTGACAGGAAGTTCCGATATTGGAAACCCAGGGGCTGTCCTCAGCAATCAGACCGGTACCCACCTCGTGCATGAGCGTATCGCCGCCGCCATAGGCCACGGTCGTTCCTTCCCTCAGTCCCGTCTGCGCGGCGCACTCGGCGGTTATCTTGCCCGCTTTGGCGTATGATTCGTGCAATTCCGGAAAAATCGCCCGATCCAATCCCAGATTCTCGATCATTTCCCAAGCCCAATCGCGCTTGGCCGTATCGAACAAAAGCGTTCCCGAAGCATCGGAAAAATCCGTCCCGATTTCTCCGCACATCTTCAGCCGGATATAATCCTTGGGGAGCAGCACATATCGACACGCCGCATAGATCTCCGGTTCGTTTTCCCGCACCCAGAGAAGCGAACTCGCGAGGAATCCCGTGCTGAGGCTGTTGCGCG
>DVMU01000224.1 GCA_018714825.1 Candidatus Pullichristensenella excrementigallinarum | reverse complement strand
TTTCTGTATTTTTCAAAAGAAAAAAAGAATTTGACAAATCAGACGAGAAATTTGAGAAAAAACCCGCAAAATCATCGAGCTTTTCCAGAAAAACTGCGGCTTCCGTCTCAGAAGCCGCATACAAAAAGCTTTAGAAGAAAAAAATGGAAAAGTATGTCGTCGTATTAGGCCCGTTCATGTAATGCAATCCGGCATCACGCGCGAGCGTCACCACATCGATTCCGCACGCCTCCATCGAGCGCCGTGCCAGAGAGGGATGCCGACAGGGCGCGTCCGGATAGGTACACTTCGCACACAGCGAGCAGCTCCCCGCACCCGCCAACTCGTGCGGCTCCGCGCAATCCTCAAAGGCATCCATCAGCGCCTTGTCCGCCAGCGCGTGCACGCGCGCTCCTTCCTCCATCCCTTCAAAATCAAAGGAATCTTCCAGCGGATGGCATGTGGTAAAGACAAAGGCGTTTTCATACTCCAGAAAATGATCGCGCAGCTTTTCCCAATCCCCCGCGCCGGGCGGACAAGTCCAGCAGGTCCCATATCGCCCGCACTGGTTTGCCTCGCAGGCCTTTCGCACTTCGGCGGAAAACACTATCTGCTGCGGCTTGAGGAAGGCGCTTTCGTGTACCGGGAAGCTCTCAGGCGGCGCGTTCAGAAAATCCTTTAATCGAGCAGAGATGGACAAAAAATCAGCTCCTTTTACTTCCGGGATACACCGGAAGGGTCATTCATCGCTTTCTTCCGGGAAACACATGTGTTCCACAAACGCTTCGTTAAAGACGGAAGATGTATTGAGTTCCACCACCTTACAGACATTGGCGATCTCCTCCATCCGCGAAAGCGCCGAATGCGAAAGGGCGCAGCGGACGGCTCCGGCCAGCGACGAATTGCCGATCGGCACGATCCGCCCTTCGACTTCCGGAGGCAAAAGACCGACTCGCACGGCGCTGACAGGATCCAGATGCACGCCGAGTCCGCCCGCGATAAAGACCTTTTCAATGCCCGACAGTTCCAAACCCGCGTGCGCCACGAGCGCTTCCAATCCCGCGCGCATGGCGCTCTTGGCAAGCTGTAATTCGCGCACGTCCTGCTGGGTCAGGGCAAGGCGCAGATGACTTTGGGGCGTTCCCAGGGGCACGCGGTTCTCCGTGCCGACATGGGTTCCCTCCAGGACATACTCCCCTTCTTCGAGATATCCGCTCTCATCGATCTCCCCACCCTTTAGCAGAGCTGCAACCAGATCCAGCAGCCCGCACCCACAAATTCCCCTGGGCGGTTGATCCCCAATCGTGGCATATTTCAAATTGCAACCATCCCGAAAAACGCGATGCACCGCGCCCGGAATCCCGCCAATCCCGCAGGAAATCTGCGCGCCTTCCAGAGCCGGTCCCGCCGCCGTGGAGGCTGCAAACAACTTCGCGCCATGCCGCTTCCCCGTAAATAACGCCATCTCGCCGTTGGTGCCGATATCCATAATCACGGAAGGCGCATCTGCCTCCAACATGCCACTGGTGAGAATTCCTCCCACGACATCGCTGCCGATAAAGGCAGAAGCCGATGGCAACAGTTGTACGCGCGGAACGGAAAGACCGAATTCCGCTCCCGTTCCTTTCAAAGCAGCCGTGAAAGCGGGCGTAAAGGGATACATCCCCATCCCTTGCGGTGAAATTCCCGCGAATAGATGCAGCATCGTAGTATTTCCGGAAACCCAGAGAGTTTCCGGTCGAGCTTGCGGGAAGTTTTTAAAAAAGATATCGAGCATTTCCTGCGTTTTTTCCCGAACGCACGAGGAGAGATCTTTCAGCTGCCCCCGACCACAAGCGTCTATCCGGCTGATGACGTCGGCGCCAAAGCTTCTCTGGGGATTTAAGCAGGATTGTGTAGAAACGACGCGGCCGCAAGACCTATCCACCAGCGCAGCAGCCAGGGTCGTCGTGCCGATATCCAATGCAACGGCAAAGCCCTTTTCCACACCGAACGAAAAACTCGCGCGATCGGAAAAACCGGTCAGACCATCCCCTTCGCTGTCTTCCAAATAGATTATCGTTTCTTCTGCAGGACAAAGCGCGCGACAGGAAAGAATTTGGCCCTGCTGATCCGGAATGAGTTCTTCTTCCGGAGAAATCTGCGAATAGAATTTCCCCTTCACAACCGTCACGCGGCATTTTCCGCAGCTGCCGCGCCCTCCGCAATCCGCCGGAAGCGCATATCCCCTTCCAACCAACCATTTTAAAAGGTTTTCACCCGCAGCTTGCGGAGGAATGACAATTTTGATCTGCGCCATTTTGCGTTCCTTCTCCTGAAATTGCATTGCATGGAAGGGATTGTGCGAAGTCAGCGCCACTCGCCTTCAAAGAATACAATTTGCAATACATTTTATTCACCAAAATCATTCGCCGCGTGCGGCGCGGAAGAACGCGTCGATATTCTCCCAGGGCGATGCCGGAGGAATATCGCAACCGGAGGAGAGAACAAAATTCTCATATCCTGATACGCGGTCTAAGAGTTCTCTGGTCGCGCGATAAATACTTTCCGGCGTGCCGTTAAGGAAGAATTGTGACGGAGAAATATTCCCGCAAACAAGGCAATCCCGAGGCATTTTCTCCAGCATGACGGTCATGTCCGATGCGTCTCCGAAATGATAGGCGCTTGCGCCGATTCCCGAAATCGATTGCGTCATCAAATGCACGTTGGGGCCGCAATCATGATAGAGTACAGCAAATTCCTCGCCAAGCAGCTCCTGCGTCATTCTGCGGAGATACGGAGCGGAGAACTCCTCTTCCAGAGCGGGCGAAAGGAGGCCTGCCAGAGGTTCCGCGACGACCACTCCGTCCACACCCGCTTCCCGATAGGCCTGCGCGTAGCGCAGCAGGAACTGCGTGGTCTTCTCCAGGGTCGCATGTACGAATTCCGGTTCCGCGATGCAATTGGTCAGCGCTTCAGAGACGTCCATCAGGCGCCCCGCAAGGGAAAATGGGCCGATGATTCCCGCCAAAACCGGCCGGTCGGAAATCCTCGCCTTTGCGCCTGCCGCCGCCTCGAGATAAATCGAGGTGCGGCCGGAACCCACCTGCGGAACCGCAAGGGCTTCCGCTTCCTCCAAATCGCTGATTAGAGCGCCTGTCACGGTCGGCACCTCGTTTTCCGAGGTCACGATGCGGCACCCAAACGCTTCCGCTTCCACGGAGAGATCCATCATGCTGACCGAGGCCGCAGCGTCCGTTCTTTTGGCCACTTCGACCATGCCGGAAACCTGCAAATCGGCGCTGTGCGTGAGGTCATAGACGGATACGCCCAACAGGGAAACGGAGGGAAACGACAAAAGCGGCAGGGGCTTTCCCCCTTTGGCGACTGGAAGGCCCTGCAACCAGGATTGCATGTTCATACGAATTTTCCTTTCATCAGATATTTCTGCCCGACCGTTCCGGAATTTGCGCCGGTGAGTTGCCGATATTGCTTCGGCGTTAAGCCGATTGTCTTTTTAAAGATGCGGATAAAGTAATTGACATCCTCGTAGCCCACCCGGCGGGCAATGTCTGAAACGGGGGCCTCGCCGTTTTGCAGAAGTTGCTTTGCGAAATCCACGCGAATGCCCGCAAGATATTCGGTGAAGGTAACGGACAATCCGCTCTTGAACAGGTGCGAGAGGTAACTCGCGCTGATGCCGATGGCTTCGGCCACAGAGGCCAGGGAGATATCCTGGGTAAAATGCTCGAGAAGATAGGTCGAGGCAGCGCGAAGATAGCGGATTCCCGCAATCCTCGGGCCGCTTTTATAAATTGCGTCGCTATACTTTTCGAGAATCCGGCTTGTCTGATAGCACAGATCTTCGAAGCTGAGGCCGCTGTCCAAGATTCTCTGCGCTTCCTGCGCAATTTTGATCAACTCGTCTTCCGGCGCTCCCGCTTCCGAGGCGGTACGAAACAAAAACCCGCTCAATTCGAATAGCTTGGCCTGAATGGCGGAAAGCTTTCCCCCAGAATAGAGGAAGATATCCGTCAAAATGCTGTTGAGGATCTTGGTCGCGGCCTGGCGATCCCCCAAACGTACGGAATTCAAAAGGCGCTTCTCATTCTCCTGCGAGTAAAATCCCTGGCGAGACGGTGCCAACTGCTTGCTCTCCGCAAGAAGAACGGAGATCGTCGCCTGCTGCGACATGATCTTTTGCCGCTGCAAGAGCACGTCGTTGCGGCTCCTGCACATGTAGTTGACCAGGCGAAAGAGAATGCGCGACGCGCTTGTGATCTGTTCACAGGAAAATTGAGGCGTGTTCTGCGCGATGCGCTGTCGATCCGAATCCGTGAGCGCGGTGCGGCTGGTATTGTTGCGCAATTCGGCCAAGGCATAGTCGTCCGCATCCCAGAGCATGGCCGGCCCGCAAAAGACCGCGCCGATCAACGCATCCTCCAGGACTACCGCCGAAGCGCACATCACCAGTCCGCAACCGCAAATGAAAATGTAAGGCTCCCCCAGCTCCGCCGCCTTGTTTGCCCCGAAGCGGATGTTTTCCAGGCACATCTCGCAATTCCCGATCATCTTGCAGATACAATCGCCCTCATCCCGAAAGAAGGAGACGATATCCTGTCCGCTCAGATCCCGCAGGGATACATTCAATCCCGTAAGATCGGAAAAATTCCGGAAAATCTCCGAGAGCTCTTCGCGGTCAAGAAGCCGGGAAAGATCCTCGATCATTCAAAAAAGGAACGGGCGGCCTGCGCGGCGGAAGCAGCATCCAGCGTATAGCAATCCGCGCCGATTTCATCGGCAAACTGTTGGGTCACGGGGGCACCGCCGACCATGACCTTTACCTGATCGCGCAATCCCGCTTCGCGCAAAGAATCGATGACATCCTTCTGATGATACATGGTCGTCGTCAAAAGCGCGGAAAGGCAGACGATCTTCGCGCCGCTTTCGCGAACCGCGTCCACAATCCTCTGCGGGGCCACATCAACGCCCAGATCCACGCACTCAATGCCCTGTCCCTCGATCATCATCTTTACAAGGTTCTTGCCGATATCGTGCATATCTCCCTGGACGGTGCAAATGACCGCTTTGCCAATCGGCTCCACGCCTTCGGAGATCAGCGCCGGGCGCAAAACCTTGGTGCCGGCGTTCATCGCGCGCGCCGCGACCAGGACTTCCGGAACAAACACTTCGTTGTTTTTGAACTTCTCTCCAACCACGTTCATTCCGCTGATCAGCCCGTCGCTGAGGATTTCCTGCGCGGAAACGCCTTCTTCAAGCGCCCGGGTGACCAATTCGGAGACGATTTTGGCCTTGCCGCGCTGCAAATTGGTGGAAATCTCCTGGCAGATACTCATTTTATATGACCTCCCGTTCATAATATTTTTCTATCTTTATTATGCGTTTGTTCCGTCAAAAAATCAATAGCATATCCGGCTATTAATAGCACAATTTTGCTTTTTGACAAAAAAACAGTATCATCTTGCAACTTTATACAAAGGACAGCCGTTCAAGCGGGTTTGCACCAAATCCTTCAAAATGCAGGATCCTATTTCTGAAAATGCAAGATTTGAATAATAAATAGCCGAAAATTCTCATATTTTACGTTTATTCTCGCTT
>DVMU01000223.1 GCA_018714825.1 Candidatus Pullichristensenella excrementigallinarum | reverse complement strand
CCAAAGAATCTCCTTGAAGGCGCGGATAGCATTGGGAACGCCGCTTTTGAGGGTATTATAGGTATCCACCAACAGCGTCGCGGATTGGGGATAGATCTCGCAATAGGTTTTAAACGCCTCGTATTCCGAAGGGAACATCTGCACCCAGGAATGCGCCATGGTTCCGCCCGCCGGCACCTGATAAAGCTCATCCGTCACCGCACAGGCCGTCCCCGCACATCCGCCGATATAGGCGGCCCGAGCGCCGAGCACAGCGCCATCCGCCCCCTGCGCGCGCCGGGACCCGAATTCCAATACCGGCCGTCCCTTGGCCGCGCGCACGATGCGGTTGGCCTTGGTCGCGATCAGCGATTGGTGATTGATGGTCAGCAGTGCGTATGTTTCCAAAATCTGCGCTTCGATTGCCGGAGCGCGTACCGTCACAATCGGCTCATTGGGAAATACGGGCGTCCCTTCCGGAACGGCATAGAGATCGCCGGTAAAGCGGAATTCCGAAAGATAGCGCAAAAACCCCTCGTCAAACCCGCCCTTGGAACGCAGGTATTCGATATCGCGCGTTTCAAAATGCAGATTCTCCACATACTCAATCAACTGTTCCAACCCCGCGGCAATGGCAAACCCGCCCTCATCGGGCACACGGCGAAAAAACAGATCAAAACAGGTGCGTTTTTGGGCAAAACCGTTTTTCCAATAGCCGTTTCCCATGGTGAATTCATAAAAGTCGCAGAGCATGGCCGGATTGATTCGGTTCATAATGCTATTACCTCCATCGCAGTCCATCGGGTTTGAGTCGCGTACAGCAAAGCGGCTCCTCATATGAGGGGCCGCCCGATCGACGGTGGAGGGGTTGGGGAATGGGATGAGGGATAATCCACCGCTGATACGAATATTTTAGCGTATAAGTATGGCAAAGATTCGAACATATTTTTTCATTTATGTAAACATTATTTACAGAGTTGTTGTGTTGCATATTCCCCGGAAACGTTATATAATCATTCTTGGACATTTTGATTCCCTCGGAGGGCAACGGATGGATTGGAAATATTTCGATTTCGTTCCGGATCGCACCGGCACGGATTGCGAGAAATGGGACGCGCGCGAAAGCGTATTCCACAAGGCGGACGTCATCCCGCTCTGGGTAGCGGACATGGATCTTCCCTGCGCTGAAGAGATCGTGCAGGCCATGACCGACCGCGCCCGGCACCCGATTTACGGATACACCGAAGAGAACCCTCGCGACAAATTGGCGGAAGTGGACTGGCTTTATCGTCGCTTCCATCTGCATGTGGAGCCGGAATGGATCCTCTTTAGTCCCAGCGTGGTAGATAGTATGCTCTTCTGCCTGCGCGCGCTGACCCAGCCGGAGGATCTCATTGTGATTCAGACGCCGGTCTACGGGCCGTTTCGCGAAACCGTCCTGCGCACGGGCCGAAAGCTGGCGGAAAATCCGCTTTTGGAAACGCCGCAGGGCTGGAAAATGGATTTGCAAGGCTTGGAGCAAATCTTCCGCGCGGGCGCGAAAATGCTGTTTCTGTGCAGCCCGCACAATCCCGTGGGAAGGGTTTGGACGCGGGAGGAGCTCTCTGCGCTCAACGATTTGACCGAGCGTTATGGCGTTACGGTGGTTTCGGATGAGATCCACGCCTCCTTTACCTTTGACGGCCGCAAAAACTTCCCGTTTTTGCGCCTTTCCCAGCGCGCGATCATGCTGACTTCGGCGACCAAGGCGTTTAACCTCGCAGGATTGCGGCATTCGTCGATGCTGGTTCCGGACGCGCGCCTGCGCGAAAAACTGCTTTGCGAAACGCATTCGGTCAATGCCGACCGTCCCAATCTCTTCGGCGCGCTCGCGCAGCGCACGGCCTATGATAAGGGCGACGCCTGGCTGGATGCCTGCGTGGGATATATTCAGCATAACCGCGACATTGCCGAAAAATTCTTCTCGGAGCGTGTGCCCCGCATCCAATTCCACCCGTTGGAGGGAACGTATCTGATGTGGCTGGATCTGCGCGGCATTCCGCTTTCGCACGAGGCGCTCTTCCGCCGCCTGGTCGAAGTGGGAAACGTGGGGCTTAACGACGGCCTGTTTTTCGGCGAAGCGGGGAGAAAGCACTTTCGCCTTAACCTGGCCATCCAAACGGAAATACTCCTGCGCGGTCTCGAAGGCATCGAGCGCGCGATCAACACGCTATAAACGGAGGCATCGCCTTGCGAGAAAAAAAACGCATGATCGCCGTGGACGCCGAACTGGATGGAATGCATCCCAGCCGGATCATCCAGCTTTCGTATCTGATCATCGACGGACGACGCATCAAGGGAAAAAACATGTATTTTTCGGTGGAAGCCATCAATCGCCATGCGCGCAAAGTGCACGGCCTGGGAATCGGCCAATTGCGCAGGCTCTCGGGAGGGGATCTGTTCGCGCATCACGCGGATGAAATCTATCGCGATTTTTCCAAATGCAGCCTGGTCATCGGGCATGACGTTGCGGGAGATATGCGCTACCTGCGCGAGGAATTTCGACGCATCGGCGTGCAATTCCCCGAAATCGAGCAGTTCTGCACCCTCAAGCATTATACCGAAGAGACGCACATTCCCCTCAAGCAAAACCCCAACAAGCTCAAGCCGCCGCGCCTGGAAGAATTGATGCACCATTTCGGCATCACGCCCGAATTGGTGACCAAGAAGTGCCGCAAATGGTTTGGCGGCGGCGATCACTATCATGACGCGCGCTTTGACGCGGCTGCGGCGTATCTTTGCATGTTGGTCGGGGAGGGGTTGGCCTGATCCCCGCCGCGTGCGGCAAATCCGGGAAATGCATGCGCTTTCCCCCGCCCTTTCCGGCATTATTCCGACGATTTTGCGGCAACCGCCCCATTGCGGGGCGGTTTGTGTTATAATGCGAATGACATTGCATTCCTTATCAGGGAGGTGGAAGATTTGCACAATCGAATTCTGGCGGCGCTTCTGGCGATGCTGTTGCTTTGGAGCGGCGCTTTGGCCGAAGGCTTGCCCGATGAAGAAATTGATGTGGACGAATTGCTCTCGCGCATCGAGCTGCTGGAAGAGGAAAACGCCGAGCTTTCGGCGGAGAACGACGAGCTGCGGCGGATGCTCTCCGAGGAGGATGTCCAGGTTCTGGTGGCCGCTCGGTTCAACGGCGGCGTGATCACCGTCAGTGAAGCCAAGGCTGAATATGATTATACCGCCTATTTCTATGAGCAATTATACGTCGATGAATCGGAATACGAGGATATCGTCAAGCAGGAAGTGCTCGAAAACCTCACCGAGAACGCCATTCTGAAGATCAAGGCCCAGGAATTGGGCGTCTACGAGCCTACCGAGGAACAGCGCGCGCAGATCGAAGAGCGTGCCCGGCAGAGCCTGGAAGAGATGGTGGAATACTATCTCCCCTACATCAGCGATCCGGAAAAGAGCGAGGAGGAAAACCGCGAAGCCGTGCTTGCGTACCTGGCCGGGGAGGATACCACTCTGGAAAGCCTGATCGAATCGGCTTCCTCGCAGGCCTGGCTCGATCGCCTCTATGAAGCGGTCACCGGGGATTTGACCTTTACCGATGAAGATCTCGAGGCCTACTACGTCCAGGCATGCGAATCGGCGGAGCTTTCCTATTCCGCAGATCCAACCAGCTACGAAACCAGTCGCATGAACGGCGAAAGCGTCCTGTGGAACCCGGAAGGCTATCGCACGGTCAAGCGCATCCTTATTGGCCTGGATGAAACCTCCCGTCAGCGCGTCGAGGAAATCGCTCAGGAAATCGCCCAGGAAACCGACCAGACCCGCATTGCCGAATTGCTTGCCGAACAGGACGCGCTCTATGATCGCCTGACGCCAATCGTGGACGAGGTGTGCTCGCGCATGGAATCGGGAGACGATTTCAATCTCCTGATCGACGAATATGGCGCGGATGAATACATGAAGACGGATTACGGGCGCGAATCGGGCTACTATGTCTCATCAGACAGTCAACTGATCGATGCCGAAATGCGCGACGCGGCCATGGCTCTGGAGAGCATTGGCGATATTTCCGAACCTCTCCGGTGCCAGGACGGAATTTACATCCTGCGCTATGAAAGCGACGTTCCCTCCGGTGCGGTTCCGTTTGAGGAATTCCTCACCAGCGAGGAATTGCGGCAGAGCGTGGCGGAAAACGCCCGCCGGGAATACTACAATACCCAGGTCGAACAATGGCTCGACGAAGCCGACATCGAATTTTTCCCGGAAAATTTCTGAAGATTCTTTTCCCGAAAAAAATGGGAGAGCCTTGCGTTCTCCCATTTTTATGGCAAAAAGAGGAGGAACTTCCTTTGAAATTCCGCAAGCGCCATCTTCTATTTTGCATTCTCGCCTTGATCGTCCTTTTTATGTGGCTCAACAATACCAATCTGTTTGCAAACAAATCGGGAACGTATTGTTTTCTGGCCCATCGAGGCTTGGGACAAACCTTTGATGTGTCCCAGGTAGAATGGGATACCAACACCGCGGAAATTATTGATCCGCCGGAGCATCCGTATTTGGAAAATACCCTTGAATCCATGCAGGTTGCCTTTGATTGCGGTGCACAATGCGTCGAATTGGATATTCAACGGACAAAAGACAACCTTCTTGCCGTGTTTCACGATAGCGACTTGCAGATGAGAACAAACGGGGCCGGATCCGTAAGCGATTGGACTATGGAAGAATTGAAGCGTTTGGATATCGGCTATGGCTATACTGCGGACGGCGGTCAAACCTATCCGTTCCGGGGCAAGGGCGTGGGCCTTATGCCGGAATTCTCGGAAGTATTGGCGGCCTTTCCGGATAAGGAACTGCTGATTCATTTGCGGGACGGCGATTTGAAAACCGCAGAAGTGCTCTGGCAATATTTGCAAGACCTGCCTGAGAGTCGGCTCTGGCAAATTACCGTCTATGGCGACGAAGCGGGATTGCAATACCTGCGCGAACACAATGGCGAAATTCGGGTGCTTTCCGCAAGCCGCCTGAAATCTGCCCTGTTGCAGTACGAACTGTTGGGATGGACGGGATACATTCCCCAAGAAATTCAAAATATGGAATTGCATATTCCCCTTCGATACGCCAAATTTCTCTGGGGCTGGCCCACAAAATTTGTCGAACGCATGGCTTCGGTAAACACAAAGGTTGTCCTCGTTGCAGGCAGTGGAAAATGGTCCGAAGGTTTCGATACCCTGCAATCCCTGGATGCCATTCCTTCCGGCTATACGGGCTATGTCTGGACAAATCGCATCGACAAGGTCAATCCGTCGCCCGCCTGACAGATGCGACATGGCCCATTTCCTGCCGCGGAAGATCGCCTTTTTCTCCGCCGGTTTCCATTTTACGCCCCTGTAATTGACTTCTCCGTAAAAACGCTCTATACTGATAACCATACAGATTTTTTATGGAGGTGTACCCATGCGCAAGTTGGAAATGAGCATCCTGCAAATTCTTACCGAAGACGCGCGTACGCCCGCGGATCAAATTGCGATCATGCTCGGCAAGAGCGAAGAGGAAATCCGCGAAACCATCCGGCGCCTGGAAGAGCAACGCATCATCCTCAAATATCCTGCGCTGATCAACTGGCAGCGGGTCGATGTAGACGAAGTAGAAGCTCTGATCGAAGTGCGCGTAACGCCGCAGCGCGATCACGGTTTTGACGCGATCGCGGAACAGATCTATCGTTTTGAAGAAGTCCGCAACGTCTATCTCATGTCGGGCGGATACGATCTGCTGGTCATGCTCAAATCGCAGACGCTCAAAAAGCTGGCCCTCTTTGTTGCGGAAAAACTCTCCACGATCGACGGCGTCCTCTCGACCGCCACCCATTTCGTCCTCAAGCGCTACAAATCGCAAGGCGTCATCATGGATGAACGCACAGAGGACAGAAGGTTGCAGGTGTCTCCGTGAATTACGAACATGTTCTTTGCAGGCGCGTGAGCGAAATTCCCCCGTCCGGGATTCGGAAATTTTTCGACATCGTCAGTGAAATGAAAGACGTGGTTTCCCTGGGCGTGGGCGAACCGGACTTCCATACCCCCTGGAGTTATTCCGACGCGGCCATCTATTCCCTGCGCAAGGGCCACACGCATTATACCAGCAATTGGGGATTGCTCGAACTTCGCCGCGCCATCGCGCATTATATGGCCGAGCGTTTCCATGTGGAATACGACCCTGTCAAGGAAATTCTCGTCACCGTCGGCGCGAGCGAAGGCATTGACCTGGCGCTGCGCGCATTGGTGGAACCGGGTGACGAAGTTTTGGTCCCTGACCCCAGTTATGTCAGCTACATGCCCAACATCCGCTTTGCGGCCGGAATATGCGTGCCCGTGCCCACGGACGCGGCAAACGAATTTAAATTGACTCCCGATGCCTTGCGCCGCGCGATCACGCCCAAAACCAAGGCACTCATTCTCCCCTACCCCAACAATCCCACCGGCGCGGTCATGACCCGGAAAGATCTGGAAGGAATCGCCGCCGTCTTGCGGGATACGGAAATCATGGTCATCTCGGATGAAATCTATGCGGAATTGACCTATGAAGGAAAGCATGTGAGTTTTGCTGAAATCCCCGGCATGTGGGAACGCACCATCACGCTCAACGGCTTCTCCAAGGCCTTCGCGATGACCGGCTGGCGCCTGGGATACGCCTGCGGGCCTCGGGAATTGATGGAAGTCCTTTGCAAAATTCATCAGTATACCATGCTGTGCGCCTCCACCCCCGCCCAGTATGCGGCCCTGGAAGCGCTCAACAGCGGCACACAAAACGAGTATCAGGACGTTCGCCGCATGGTGGAATCCTACGATCGCCGCAGGCGTCTGATTGTGAACGGCCTGCGGGAAGCCGGACTTTCCTGCCACGAGCCCAAGGGCGCGTTCTATGCCTTTCCGGCCACTCCCGCGGGAATGGATTCGCAGACCTTCTGCGAAAAACTCTTGTGGGAGAAAAAGGTCGCGGCCGTTCCGGGAGACGCCTTTGGAATCACGGGCAAGAATTTCTTCCGCTGTTCCTATGCGGCCTCCAATGAAAATATTTTGAAGGCCGTGCATCGCATCGGCGAATTTGTCGCCAGCCTGTAACGTGATTGACAAAACTATACCGGGCGCAAAAATCTTTGCGCCCGGCTTTTTCGTTCTTTCTGCGTGTTCCCATAAGATCCCGCGTATTTGCGAAAGCTGATGGAGCTACTCTTCTTCCTTGCGATCGCCGCGCACGACCTTCATGGTGTCGGAAATGCGCTTTTCGAACGCCTCCATGCCGTAGCGATCAATCTCGGACTTATCCTTGGGCCCGTGCGTCAGGCAGCCCGCGCCGCCGATGCACCCGCCCACGCAGGCCATGCCCTCGATGAAGTTCTTGCCCAGCGCGTTCTTGCTCAATTTGAGGAGCGCCATGCGGCACTGTTCGATGCCGTCGCATACCTCGGGCTTGAGATCAAATTCGATATTCTGTTCCGTCAGCGCCTGCTTGACCGCATCTGCCAATCCTCCGCTGCGCGCGAAGATACGGCCGAAATAGCTGGCGTTGTCCAATACATCCTCTTCCAATTGCGATACATCAAAATCGCGGCTGTCGATCAGGGCCTGCAACTCTTCGAACGTCAGAACGCAATCGACATACGGCTTGACTTCCTCGCGCTGGATTTCCGCCTTCTTGGCCGTGCAGGGCCCGACGAAGATGATCTTGCAATCCGGGTCCGTGGACTTGATATAGCGCGCGATCATGGCCATCGGCGAGAGATTGGAAGAGATATGTTCCTTCAATTTGGGGAACTGCGTCTCGATATAGCGCACAAAGGCCGGGCAACAGGAGCTGGTGAGCACGCCCTTTTCGGCAAGTTCCCTCGCCTCATACCAGGCGACCATGTCCGCGCCCATGGCGGCCTCCACCACCGAGAAGAAACCCAACTTCTTCATCGCGGTGATGACCTGCCCCACCTTGGCATAGCGGAACTGGCTGGTAATGGACGGCGCGACCACCGCGTAAACTCGATATTTGCTGTTGCCTTCGCTCTCGCGCAGGAAGCGAATCGCGTCCAGCATAAACGACTTATCCACCGGCGCGCCGAACGGGCACTGGTACACGCAAGCGCCGCAATTGGTGCACTTTTCGTTGTCGATATGGGCGATCTTGCGCTCGTCCATGTGAATGGCCTTGACTTTGCAGGCCAATTCGCACGGACGTTTCCTGCTGATGATCGCGCTGTACGGACATACCGATGCGCAACGGCCGCACTCGATGCACTTATTGGGATCGATATGCGCCTTCTGGGATTTGTCAAAGCTCACTGCGCCGCGCGGGCAGGCGGCCTCACAGCGATGGGCAATGCAGCCCCGGCAGGAATCGGTAACCTGATAGCAGCTGACCGGACACTCATCGCAGGCAATGTCGATCACCTCGACGATGTTCGGGTTTTTTTTATCCCCACCCATGGCCAGCTTCACGCGTTCGGCGGCGATGGCGCGCTCCTTATAGATGCAGCAGCGCATCGTCGGTTCCGGGCCGGGGGCGATGGTCTTGGGAATGTCGAGATAACAATCCTGGAGCCTGTCCTCAAACGCGTGCCGTGCGACTTCGCGCAGCACCTCGTATTTGAGTTTTTGGACATTGGTATCAAAGATGCGCATTGGACTCCAATCCCTTCTCCCGTGATCGGGTGTGCTTGCGTTCCTCTCCGGAGATGGAGCATCGCCGGATTCCCTCCACGCGGCAAACGCCGCATGGAACCAAGTTCTGGCCAAGCGGTCTAGAAAAAGCTGACCTTAATCCTCTTGCCCATCTTTTTCAGGCATTCCGCCAGCGAGTTGATCAGCTGGATCTTAATGCCGAAGGTAATGGGCAAATCGGGGTTCTGGTGCGCGGGATTGATCGCGCGCCCCACAAAGAAGTTGATATCCGTCGCCTTTTCAAATAGCTCTTTGGCGATGAGGGAGGCGCCGTCCTTCTTGCTGGTCCAATCGGCGGAAGTATCCGTCCCGTCGAGAAAGGCCTGGCCGAGCTTGAGCACCTTGGAGAGCGTGACCACGCCCTCGGTGACCAAATCCACGCCCTCGATCTTGGAAATCGGCGGCACTTCGGGATCTGGATAATCGAGCGTGGGGATGATGGGCTTGCCCAGATAGCGCGAAGCGATATTGGAAGTGGTGCCTCCACACACGATCTTCTCGCCCTCTTTGGAGAAGAACAGGTTCATCATCTTCACGTCGTTGGCGGGATCCGCCGGAGGACCGATGACCAAATTGACGCTCTGCCGCGCGCGGATACGCACGACCGCGACGGTCGTATCGTCTCCCGGTTCCCCGTGATAGAGCCGATTGCATTCATCGACGATGTTCGCCGCCACATACTTGGCCGAATTGTCCGGATGATAGTTGGCCTCTGCAAAGTCGATGATGTTGTCGCGCTGCCAGCCATAGTTGAATTCCACGCCCACGCCCGCAAACGGCGCTCCGTCGCTCATGGCAATGAAGACGTCGTTTTCCTGCACGGGGAAACGGCTCTCGTGGATGGTCTTCCCGGAAACCACGCGCGTGGTCACGGGATACTGGAAGCGCTGTCCGTCACGCAGAACGATCACATCCGGATTGTCGAATTGGATCAGTTCCGCCAGGGTGTTGTTGAGAATGCGCACCACGGAAAACGTGGAATAGGCGACCTGCCGCACCTTGCACACCGGAAGCGTGCTGGCAATGGTGTTGATGCACTCCTCGATGGGCATACCGCCCGCGACCATGGTGGAGATGATCTTGCTGGTGAGGGTGGAGAGGATATTGGCTTTTACACCGCTGCCCAGGCCGTCCGCCAGCACCAAAATGCACGCGTCGTCCTTATCCACGATTTCCACGCGGTCCCCGCAAAGCTGCTCTCCATGCTTATTGAGCGAGATATAACCCGCCTCTGTGCAAAGATTATTCGTCATGGGAAATCGCTTCCTTTAACTTGGTCAGCGCGATCTTGGTTTCGGCGGTCGTCTCGCCCAGGAGCGAGGCGATCTCCTGCACCACCCGCATCTGTTTATCGATTACCTGGTCCGTGACCTCCACGGTGTGCTTGTGCAGATCCTTCTCCTGCGCGCGGCGCATCTCCTGTTCGGTGACATCGCGCATGATGGAGATGAGGATCTTGTACTGCCGGTCATAGAGAACGGTCTCGTCCACAAACAGCTTGTATTCCGCGATATAGTGCCGCTTGCTGGAAATGCCGCGTCCCGTCGTAACCACCTTGAGGTAGTCGGACGGATCCAACAGCCGCACGACCGGAGCGCCCACGATGTCCGACGCGCTGGAAAGATTGAACAGCCGCACCGCGGACTGGTTGATCTGCTTGACGATCAGATCCTCGTCCATGACCAAAATCGCGTTGGGCGTGTTCTGAATAATCTTGTCGGAGAAGCTCTCCGCCTTTTCCTTGAGATACGGCAGGCACATCTCGATTTCCGCCTTGCCCTGGCACACGGCAATGGCCTTGTCCCGGCAAGTGGGATATCCGCAGCAACCGCAATTGAATTCCTTGTCCGGCGTGGTCTTGCCCATGCGATTGAGCACCTGCTGAATGGCGTCGTTGCCGGGCATGACGCGCTTCAGTCCACCCGCCTGATACGTCGTCTCGATCGGCGCGCCGACTTCCTTGCCGAATGCGCCCTCGCCCGCGTATCTCTCAATCTTGACCGCGCCCATCATGCGCTTTTTGTGGTGTTCGCGCATGACCGGGCCGTTGATGCAGCTGCCTTCGCAGGCCGACATCTCGATAAACACATGCGCGCTTCCATCGTCGCGCAGCTCATCCAACACGCGGCGGCAATTCTCCATGCCGTCCACGGTAATGCGCTCGCACGCAATGTCCGGATTGAGCGTCTTGAGGATACCGCCGGTCGTGGGATAATAGCGCGATTTCTTGTGATCGGCCACGTCTCCCGCCTTGCGCACCGGCGTCACGCCCGCCTCCCCCATCCACATCGAGAGTTCCTCGAAGGTGAGACATGCGTCCACGCTCTTGGATTCGTCGGTCTCCCGCTTCTTTGCAATGCAAGGCCCGATAAAGACCGTAAAGGCATCCTTATCTCTGGCCTTGATGGTATCGCAGTGCGCGCGCATCGGGGACTTTACGGGAAGCAGATGCCCGATCAAATCCGGATAGTATTTCTCAATCAGGGAATTCACCGCCGGGCAGCAGCTGGAAATCATCGCGCCGGTATCCTTCTCCATGTACTTCTCATAGGCTTTGGACACCAATTCCGCGCCAATTGCCGTCTCTTCCGCGTCGGCAAAGCCGAGCTTTTTCAGCGTTAGGCTCATATCCTCGATGGTATCGACATCAAACGCCACCAGGAACGACGGCGCGACCGAAGCGATCACCCGTTTCCCCTGCCGCATCGCCTCGCGCACCACATCCACATCGTTGCGGATGCGCTTGGCATTTTGCGGGCACACCACATAGCACTGGCCGCAGAGCACGCACTCGTCGGCAATGATATTGGCCTGGCCATTGCTGAAGCTGATTGCCTTTACCGGGCAATGGCGAATGCAGGCATAGCAGTCCTTGCATTTCGCCTCGTTGAGTTTCAAATAGTCCTTGCTAATCATGTTCCGACCGCCTTTCGGTTCTCTCCAAGCCTTGCAAACGAGGATGCATAACGCGCCCGGCAAAACAATTCTTCGACGGACAGCGCCGCTTCCGGGAGGGCCGACGCCCTCTCACGGCCATTTGAAGAAAGATAAAATGTGCTCTGCTCCCCGCTCCTGTTCAGCCCCATCGCGGGATTTCGCCGCGCCCGTGCGGCGCGAGCGCCTTCCCTTTTCGGCAGCCGCTTATACGCGCGGCAGCACTTCCTTCTCAAAGAAGGTATTCACATCTTCGGGCTTCAGGGAAAACTTCTCCTCATCCAGCGTAACGCAAACGCCGTTCATGCAGTCGCCCATGCAGAAGCGGCCCGCCATTTCGACCTTGTCGCCCAGGTTGTTTGCCTTGATCAGCGACTCGAGCTGTTCCACGATTTGGTGCGAACCCTTCAGATGGCAGGAACTTCCAATGCAGATCGTGATTTTCATGACTCTTCCTCCTATTTCCCTCGGCGCTGACGCCGATTTTTCGACAGCACGTCGAACACATACTCCCGTATTCTATTATACCACCCATTTTGCGAAATGTACATCCCATTTTGCTCTATCAGTATTTTTTTACCGATTTTTTGTTCAGGAGTATTCCCGGAAGGCGACATCGTTTCTCGCCTCGAACAGACAATCGATAAAGCTGCGATCGCAATCGCTCAGATGATAGTTTTTTGCGTATATCAAAAGATCCCGATAGCGTCGGCGTTCATCCCGGCAACGCCGCTGCACCAAATTCCATCGTTCCACCATCCGTTCCGGCTCCGGAGAAACCCACATATAGGTCGTGGGAACCTCGCTGAGAACCTCGAACTGTGTAGAGCGCTCGTAAACCAAAATGCGACGTTTTTCGCTGTCCCCTGCGCGATGCTTTTCTCCGGGAATGGACGGAAGGTGCGGAACGGAATTGTCCCCATGGATCATTTCAATATAGCGTTCCAAATCCCGCGCTTCCAACGCTTCTGCCTCCGCCAGCGGATGGCGTCTGGAAAAGAGCACGAGATAATCGTATTCCCATAGCGGTTCAAAACACAGTTGCTTTTCATCCAAAAAATCCATGAAATACGCCTCGTGCTGCACGCGATAGCGAATCACGCCCAAGTGGAAACGGCTGCTGAGGACATTGTTGATCGTCTGCACGGAATTGGATTCCTTGAGGTTGATCAGCATATCCTTTTGCGCGTCCAAGCCGTTGACAAATCGCGTTACGCCCTCCGCAATATATCCTCCTCTGGGCATACACAGGCTAAAGGCCTGCACTCCCGGCCGCTTATCCCTGCCCAGGGATTCCATCTCATGTTCTTGCAAAAGCATCTCCCGCGCCAGGGACAAAAACCTCTCTCCTTGGGCGGTCGGAATCATCCCTCGCGAACTGCGTTCAAAGATCGCATATCCCATGCCCTCTTCAAGTTCCTTGATGGCCTTGCTCAAATTGGGCTGCGCGGTATAGAGATTCTCCGCCGCCTGCGAAATCGAGCCCGTCCTTTCAATCTCCAGCGCGTATTTCAAATGCTGCGTGTTCATCTCCGCGCCTCCTCCCGCCTGAGCTGCTCGCGCAGATGCATGGACAATACCACCAGCGAATTCGCCATGTTTTCGTTCTGCACCAGGATGTTCTCGGGCACGCGCAGAACCACCGGCGCAAAATTCCAGATCGCCAAAATTCCCGCTTCCACCAATTGATCCGCCGCAGCTTGCGCCGCCTGTGCGGGCACGGTCAAGATACCGATCTTTACCCCCAACCTGCGGCATACATTGCCCAGTTTCTCCATGGGCAACACGCTCTTTCCTCCCACTTCCCCCATCGCGCGAATGTCGAACGCCGCGATAATGCGCACGCCGTATCCGTCAAACCCCTGATAATTTAAAAGCGCGTGTCCCAGCGATCCCGCGCCGACCAATACCGCGTCGTCCACGTTGTCATATCCCAAGAATTCGCGCATGTCCTTTAGTAGCGCCGCTACTGGAAATCCTGCGCGGGGCTTTCCCCGAACGCTGCTGACCGAAGAGAGATCCTTGCGCACCTGCTCCTCATTTAATCCAAATTTTTTGGCCAATACCGGCGCGGACACATATTCCACGCCTTCCCCGCGCATCTCCTCCAGCGCCAATACATACCCCGGCATTCTCCGCAATGCCTGCCGGGAAATCGGATTGTTCATCTCCGCCTCCAGAATCAGGATTTCATTACCGATATTATACCTTTTCCCGCATCTCCCTGTCAATGGGAACCCTCTCCATCTGGAAGCCCCACACTGATCCTTTCCCTCCATCCCTTGCCGCTTCGCCTTTTGCGATCTTCTCCGCTTTTCCCCGCGTTTTCTCCCTCCTCTTCTTACATTCTTTACTCCCCTCCGCCTTCTTTTCTTGCAGATTGTCCTCCCATATACTTTTCCATCCTCCTTCCCAATCCTCCTCACTGCCCGTGCGCCATTGCCCTCCGGATCCTTTCGCAAAATTTTTCAAAAAACATTTGTCTGTCCCTATTGCTTTTTGGATGAAAATCCTGTATAATAACACTCGCGTCGTTGAATGTGCTGATGTAGCTCAGTCGGTAGAGCGCATC
>DVMU01000222.1 GCA_018714825.1 Candidatus Pullichristensenella excrementigallinarum | reverse complement strand
GACCACCATCGGCGACTTAGCGTTTGGCGGGTGCCAGTCGCTTTCGAAATTTATCGTTTCTCCGGATCACGAAACCTTTGCGACGATCGACGGCGCGTTGTATGAAAAAAACACCCATACGCTGGTCGCCTATCCCGCTGGACTGAAAGCGACCTCCTTTGCCGTCCCCGAGGGAACACAGGTCCTCGGCACGGGCGCATTTTTCTATTCCACTTTTGAAGAAATCGCGTTGCCGGAGAGCCTGACCACCATCGGCGATAGCGCGTTTTCCTATTGTCTTTCGCTCCGGGAGATCGCCCTGCCGACGAATCTGACCTCGATCGGGGAAAACGCGTTCATGAGATGCGCTTCACTTTTGCGATTTGCAGTTTCTCCGGATCATGAAACTTTTGCGACAGCCGACGAGGCTCTGTATGAGAAAAATACCCATACGCTGATTGCCTATCCCTGTGGTCTGAAAGTGACCTCTTTTGCCGTCCCCGAGGGGACGACGGCCATCGGTGCGGGAGCATTCTGCGCGTGTAATCTTCTCGAGGAGGTCACGCTGCCGGAGAGCCTGACCGCCATCGGCGATAACGCGTTTTCCTATTGCTCTTCGCTGAAGGAAATTGCGCTCCCCGACAGCCTGACGGCCATCGCAGGAACCGCATTCAACGGATGCGATTCGCTTTTGGGATTTGTGGTTTCTCCGGAGCATGAGACGTTTGCGACGATCGACGGCGTGCTGTATGAGAAAAATACCCATACGCTGGTTGCCTATCCCGGCGGCCGTCAGGAAATTTCCTTTACCGTTCCCGAGGGGACAACAGCCATCGGTGCGTATGCGTTTTCCAATTGTGAAACGATTCAGCAGATCGCGTTGCCGGAGGGCGTCTCCGAAATCCGCAAATACGCGTTTTCCAATTGCTCTTCGCTTCGGGAAATCGCTCTTTCGGAGGGATTGACTTCGATCGGCAAGTACGCGTTTTCCAATTGTTCCTCGCTTGAGGACGTCTTACTGCCGGAAGGATTGATCTCCATCGACGAATATGCGTTTCTTACGTGCCCCCTTAAAAAAATTGCGCTGCCGGAAGGATTGATCTCGATTGGCAGATACGCGTTTTCCCTGTGTACTCTTCTCCAGGAAGTCTCTCTGCCGGAGAGTTTGTCTACAATCGATGGGTATGCGTTCTCCTATTGTTATGGGCTGAAAGAGATCGCGCTGCCGGAGGGCCTGACCTTCATCGACGAGAACGCATTCTACAGTTGCCGCGCCCTGACGCTGGTGGTAAAACAGGATTCCTATGCCGAACAATACGCGAGGGAATTCCATCTTTCCTATATTTATTCCGCTCCCGATGCGCTGCCTGACGGAAAGATGCGCGAAAAGAAAGGCGTTCCGGCGGAATCCGCAGTCTAGCGACAGGTGCGTCTTTTAGCCTTCGCGGTTTTTCGCATTCCCGATAAAAATCCGCGGATCTTCTCTGAATGCTCAAAAAACCTTCTTGTCCCGCAAAAGGGACAATCCCCGGAATTTTAAGGAGGAATCTCTATGCAAAAGCATCGTCTGGTTCGGGTCCTGCAGGGCATGGACGCTCTGGGTTTGGAGCAGATCCTCGTGTCCGCTCCGGCTTCCGTATTCTATCTCACCGGAGCGTGGGTCGATCCCGGAGAGCGCATGTTTGCCCTCCATCTGCATAAAAGCGGAGAAATCCGGCTGTTTGCCAACCGGCTGTTCGCGCTGCGGGGCAATGTAGACATTCCGTTGACGGAATTTGACGATACCGAGGATCCCATTCCGCTTCTCGCAGAAAGCGTGCGCCCCGGCCGGTTGGGAATTGACAAGACCTGGCCCAGTCAGTTCACCATCCGCCTCATGGAATACCGATCCGATGTGTGTCCAGTTCTCGGCTCCAAGCCCGTGGACGACGCCCGCATGTGCAAAGACGAAGCGGAACTTTCTCTGCTTCGCGAAAGTTCTCGAAAGAATGACGAGGCCATCGTCCGCGCCATGGCGGCGATCCGTCCGGGCGTCCGGGAATCGGATGTCGCCCGCGCCTATCAGCAGGCGACCCGGGATTTGGGCGCCGAAGATGCGAGTTTTCCCCCGCTGATCTGCTTCGGCGCGAATTGTGCGGAACCGCATCACGCTACCGACGATACCCCGCTGCGTTCCGGAGATTCGGTCATCCTCGATGTGGGCCTTCTCTGGCGGCATTATTGCAGCGATATGACGCGCACGGTTTTCTTCGGAAATCCCACCGATGAACAGAAGCGCGTGTACGATCTCGTTCTCAAGGCAAATTGCGCGGGCCGCGCCGCGGCGCGTCCGGGCGTTCCCATGCGGGAAATCGACTTTGCCGCGCGCAAGGTCATTGAAGACGCGGGATACGGGCAATATTTCCTCCATCGCACCGGGCACGGCGTGGGCCTGGAAGTGCATGAGCCGCCCAACGCCAGCGCGACCGACGAAACCATCGCGCGGCCGGGCATGGTCTTCTCTGTGGAGCCGGGCGTCTATCTTCCCGGGCAATTCGGCGTGCGCGTGGAAGATCTCGTCGCCATCACGGAGGACGGCGCGGAGACGCTCAACGAACTTCCCCGTGAAATGCGCGTGATCGCTCCGTAATCCGTCCGGAAAATGGCGCAATTTTCATGGATCGTGTCAATCCTCTTTTGACACGCAGAGAGGGCCGCCCCCTTACGAGGAGCGGCCCTCTTTCTTTGCTCAATGATATTATGCGTATTTTTCCCAATAGGTGTCTTTTGCCAGGTTTCCGCGCTTGACCGAGACCGAAGACCGATTTGCGGGAACCTCGAAATTATAGCACCAATAGTATCCCGCGTCGTACGCTCCCGAAGCTGTGTTCTCCACCGCGCGCATATATTTGAGCGTCTTGGTGTAGTGGTTCTCCAGTTCGTATTCGAGGAACCACAGCTGCGCCTCCAGCGTCTTGTAATCATATCCGTGGTCCGAGCAGAAATTCTTCAGCCGCGTATAGCGCGAGCCGGTCCACTGGCAAATCCCATATGATCCGCCGTTAGAATTGTATGCCGTCGGGCGGAAGGAGGATTCGTTTTTGATGTTGGCCAAAATTCCGCAGGCAGCCGCGGTATTCAGCTTCATTTCCTGGGTAAGGAAATAGTAGATGATTTCTTCATTGGAATACTTGCCGCTGGCAATCATGCCCGCGAGCGTGACCGTAGAGGAGTTTCCCTGGGAAGAGGAATCTTCCTGCGGCGTTTCCGGCTCGGCATCGGGCGTCTGCTGACTCTGGCTCGGCAACGTCAAACCGCTGACCAGGCACGCGCCGTAGATGCCATTGCTCTCCAACACCGCCCAAGTGCTGTTATAGGCGCGGCAGGTGATCTGCGTTCCCTTCGGCAAGGTACAGATCTGCTTGGAATTGAGGGAGAAGTTGTTGTATACCGGCAGGTTGTCCGTCGCGACTTCCACGGTAAACGTCTTGTACACCGCTTCGCCCCCGGACTGCGCGCCGTTCTGCCCTTCCTGTGCGCCCGAATTCTCTTCCGGCAGTTTTAGCCCACTGACCAGACATGCGCC
>DVMU01000221.1 GCA_018714825.1 Candidatus Pullichristensenella excrementigallinarum | reverse complement strand
GGGTTCATCGGCGCTGCGCATATCGAGGCATTGCATCGTTTGACCAATGTGGAAGTCGTGGCCCTGGCGGATCCGATCGATTGGGAGAAAAAGGCCGAGCAAAACGGCGTCGAGCGGGGATATGAGAGTTTCCGGGAAATGATCGAAAAGGAAAAACCGGATGTGGTGCATGTCTGTACGCCCAACAACCTGCATTTCGAAGTGGCGATGTGCGCGATGGAAAACGGCGCCGCGGTTGTGATGGAAAAGCCGTTGACGACCACTGTCGAGGAAGCGGAGAAGCTGGTCGCCTATGCCAAGGAGCACAATATCGTCAACGGCGTCAATCTCAATTGCCGCTTCTATCCGATGATCATGCAGCTCAAGCAGATGGTAAAGCGCGGCGAACTCGGCGAGATTTTTACCGTCAATGGCGCCTATCAGCAGGATTGGCTGCTTTTGGAAACGGATTACAGCTGGCGCCTCGAACCGGAACTGTCCGGACCTTCCCGCGCCTTTGCGGATATTGGGTCGCACTGGATCGATATGGTCGAATCCGCCACAGGTCTGAAAGTCACGGAGCTTTTGGCCGATTTCGCCATTTTCCACAAGACGCGCAAAAAGCCGCTCAAGGCCATCGATACGTTCTCGGGCATGGCGCTGCGTCCGGAGGATTATGAGGAGATTCCGATTCGTACCGAGGATTACGCCGAGGTTTTGTTCCACTTTGACAACGGCGCGCACGGTTCGGTGACCGTTTCCCAGGTCATGGCGGGTAGAAAGAACCAGATTCAGGTCGCCGTGGCAGGCAGCAAGGCTTCGCTGTTCTGGGATAGCGAGGATTCCAACGAAATGTGGATGGGCAAGCGCGAAGGCTACAATTGCAAAATTGTCAAGGACCCCTCGCTGCTGCATCCGGAAGCCGCGCAGTGCTCCTCGTATCCGGGCGGACATGTCGAAGGTTTCCCGGATACTTTCAAGCAGAATTTCCGTCAGATTTACAGCGCCATCGCGCAGCACGACACCTCCGCGCACGACTTTGCCCGCTTTGAGGACGGCCTGCACGAGATGCGGCTGTTGGAGGCCGTAGTCAAGAGCGCGAAGGAGCGCCGCTGGGTCAAGCTGTAAATCCCCGCAACGACCCTAGCAGGGAGGAGAATTCATGAAAATCGGAACGCTTGCCGATTGGTTTGGCGTGGGCCTGATCGAAGGGATCCGCGAAAGCGAGCGCTGCGGCGCGCAGGGCGTGCAGGTGTACGCGGCCGGGGAATTGCATCCGAAGGATTTGACCCGGGAGAAGCTGGAACTGGTCAAGCGCACCGCGCGCGATTGTCACCAGCAGGTTTCGGCGCTGTGCGGCGAACTGGGCGGATATGGATTTGAAAAGAGCGAGGACAATCCCGAAAAGATCGCCTATCTCAAGAGCGTGATCGATCTGGCGGGAGAGCTGGATTGCGGCGTGGTGACCACGCATATCGGCGTGGTTCCGGCAAGCAAGAGCGATCCCACATACCAGGTGATGCTGGAAGCCATGCAGGAAGTCGGGGCCTATGCGGCCGCGCGCGGCGCATATATCGCCGTAGAAACGGGGCCGGAAAAGATCTCTCGGCTGGCCGCCTTTGTGGATGATTGCGGAAAGGGCGTTGCCATCAATTACGATCCGGCAAACATCGTCATGGTCAGCGGAGAGGATCCGGTGCCCGGAGTGTTCGATGCCGGAAAGCGCATCGTACACACGCACGCCAAGGACGGCCTGTGCCTGGAACCCAACGATCCGGCGGTGCACTATCATTGGTTTGCCGAATACGGCCTGGAAGGGATGCGCGAGCGCGCGACCTGCCGGGAGACTCCGCTGGGAGAAGGCGCGGTCGATTGGGAGAGATACCTTCAGGCGCTCCATCAGATTGGGTACGACGGGTTTCTCACCATCGAACGCGAGGTGAAAAACGGCGCGGAAGATATCCGCATGGCAGTGGGCTTCCTGAGAAACTGGCTTCTCAAATTGGGATATTAAGGAGGGAAACCCTATGATGAAACTGGGTCTGGTCTCGGCCATTCTGCCCGACGAAACGTTTGAACAGGTCATTGATTACGCGGCCAAGGTCGGCTTTGAATGCGTGGAGGTGTGCTGCTGGCCCAAGGGCAAGGCGGTGCGCAGGTATGCGGGCATTACCCACATTGATCTGGACCAATCGGATGATCAAAAACTTGCCTATTACCGCGATTATGCCGAGAGCCGGGGAGTCAAAATCTCCTCCCTGGCATACTATCCCAACCCCCTGGACGCCAACGAGGAGGCGCGCGAGGTTGCCGGAAGACATATCCGGCGATTGATTGAGGCTTCCAAGAAGATGGGGGTCAACATGGTCACCACCTTCATCGGGCGCGATAAGACCAAGAGCGTGGAACAGAATCTCGATCTCTTTGAAGAGATTTGGACGCCGATTGTCCGCTATGCGGAAGAAATGGGCGTAAAGATCGGCATTGAAAACTGCCCCATGCTCTATACCAAGGACGAATGGCCGGGCGGCAACAACCTGGCCTGCGCCCCGTACATTTGGCGCGAGATGTTCCGGCGCGTGCCTTCGGACAATCTCGGCCTCAATTACGACCCCTCGCACCCCTATTTGCAGCACGCGGACTACATAAAGCCCGTCTACGATTTCAAGGATAAGATCTTCCATATCCATTTCAAGGATATCAAGATCTATCCCGAAAAGCTCTATGAATACGGCGCGTTTTCCTATCCGGCGCTGTGGCATTCGCCCAAGCTTCCCGGACTGGGCGGCGTGGATTTCGGGGCCTTTGTCTCCGCGCTCAACGATATCCGCTATCAGGGCTATGCGTGCATCGAGGTCGAGGACAAGGCCTTTGAGGGCTGCATTGAAGATGTCAAAAGCGGCATCGAACAGAGCTATCGTTTCATGCGGCAGTTCATTTAGCAAGATCTATGGAAAGAGAATTTCTGCAACGCGTCTTTCCGGATGATCGCGCGCTGGGCGAGGCGATCGCGCGGGAAGTGCGGGCGGTGCTGGAGGGAAATCCGGAAGCGACGATTTCCCTCGCAGCCGGCACCAGTTCGCTCCCGGCGTTTCGCGCGCTGTTGGAAAAGATCCGGGCAGGGGAAATTTCCTTTGCGCGCGCGCGGTTTTTTGCCATGGACGAATGGCTGGACATCCCTCGGGAGAGGGAAGGCAGCATGTATGACTTCCTGACCCGGAACTTTCTTTCCCAGGCGGGCTTTCGTGAGGTCTTTCTCTTTGACGGGACGGCCGAACCGGAAAAGGAGATTCTCCGCGCGAGGGAATTCCTCGGGGAAAGGCCCCTGGACTACATCCTCTTCGGCATCGGCGTCAACGGACATGTGGCGCTCAACGAGCCCGGCTGTCCGGAAGACGGATCGATTCGGGTGGTGGAGGTTTCGCCGACAACGGCCAAAGTTGGCCAAAAGTATTTCGGCGGCTCCGGCGCGACGCTCCAGCGCGGAATTACTCTGGGAATGCGGGAAGCCATGCAGGCCGGAAAGGTGACGCTTGTGGCCAATTCCCCTGAAAAGCGGGGAATCGTTCGGAGCATTTTCGATTCGCCGCCCACCCAAAGCCTGCCCGCGACGCTTCTCAAGCGCCGGGGCGATGTGGAATTTTTGCTCACGCAGGCCGCGACGGACTCTCCAGCCTGTTGAGCGCATGGAAAAGGGATCGACCGATCGATTGTGCGGAGATCCCGAATGATTTCTGAAAAAATCCGCAAGCGCGAATGTCTTGATCGAGAAACGCGCTTGCGGATCTTTTATTTTCCCTGGTTGTTTTCGGTAAAGATATTGGCGGCGGACGTCCATTCAACCTGCG
>DVMU01000220.1 GCA_018714825.1 Candidatus Pullichristensenella excrementigallinarum | reverse complement strand
GCCACTTTGCAACATGTTCGATGCAAACGGTATTGGAATCCTGTTTTGAACGTTTAAAACTTCTCCCGAACGCTTCCAGAGCCTCCCAAAACCTCCCGTACCCGACATTGACATGCTTTTGAATTCGTTGTACAATATTTAAAGCTCTCTAAACAAAGCACCCGCGCTTTCGCCTCTGAAAGAGCATTTTGATCGCTCGACAATGCCACCGTCAGACTTTGGCCGCATTGCATTGGGCCGCCCAACGCGGGAAACAGGAATCGCCAAAGAGGGGAAGGAACAGGATGAAGCGTTGGATTTTGTGCTTTTTGATCCTGGCGCTGCTTTGCGCCATACCGGTTCCCGCATTTCCGGAGGAAGTCTTTTGTGCGACGGAGGAGGAATATCTCGCGGCGCTGATCGCGGCAAAACAGAGCGCGGAGCCGCGCAGCTTCGTAAGTTTTGAAATCCGGGTGAGCGAAGAGCTCCTGGACGCCTTATATGCCGACAACTATGCCCTCCAGCATCAGCTGGAACTGCAGTCGGGCATGGTGGAGGCCCACGAGGGATCGACCTCGGGCGTGCTGATCCGCTATCGCAACTGCGTGTTTGACGACGAGGCTTTCTATGCAGAGGATCTTTCGTCCCTGCAGGCCGCGCTGATCCAGGGCGCGCGCGAATGCCGGGATAAGATCTACGTCGTATGCGGCGATGCGCTTCTTAAGCAGATTTCCGGCGATTTGTGGACGGAGATGCAGTGGCTGTGCATTGAAGGCTGCGGCATGACGGGCATGGCGATGTTGGGTTCCTACTGCACGATGGGAATTCTTCCGGTGCTTTGCGTCCCCTCGCCCAGCTATCACGAAAGCTATCTCCTTCTCCGCGCGCTTGAGACCGGCAATACATCTTCGCTTTCCGCCGAAGAGCAACGGGCGCTTGAAACCGCGCAGGCATGGGCCGCGGAGATCGCTCCGGGCAATGCGGAGGATGTGATGCGGCAAATCCACGACATGATCTGCGCGCGCGTGCGCTATGATTGGGACAAGGAACTGGATTTCGACCAGCGGCACAGTTGCCTGGGCGCGCTGCTCGAGGGCGCGTGCGTGTGCGAAGGCTATGTGGATACCTTTTATCTGATCGGCACGCTGTGCGGCTTGGATGTGCGCATACAGACCGGCACGGTATCTGCCGAGGGAAACTCTTCGCGCGGAAACCACGCCTGGAACTGGGTGCGGGTGAATGGCGATTGGCGGTTGGTGGATGTGACCTTGGATGATCAGGAGAGCGGAACGACATACGATTATTTCAACATTCCCATCTCCTCGGCGCCGGGGGACCATGTCTGGGTGTGGGGTCCGGACGGGATGCGTGCCTAGGTGAAAATCTCCGCTACGCCCGTCTGAACGCCGCGCATCGGCTTGCCGGCAACGCGGCATTCCTCTGTAAAGGATCGGCGAAAAAATAGACGAAATCATCAAACGGAGCCTGCTTTTGTGGATCCTTCCACCAAAAGCAGGCTCCGTTTTCCTAGACAACAGGCGACCCTCCGAAGCTGACAACTTTCCGCCCGTGCGTCGCTTCGCAGCCACGCCTTCTTTTACAAATCAATGGCCAAAAACGGCTCCTGCGTAGGCGCCACAGTCTGTGCCGGGGAGAATTCCCCCACCGCTGCAGTCGCGGTCGGCGCTTCTTCCAAACGGGACTCCGGCGACTGAATCAATACCGCGACCACCCAAAAGATCACCACGCACACCAGCGCCAATACGATCGCCAGCACTCCGTTCAGCGCGCGCAGGGCCACTCTGGGCCGCCCCTCCGGCTGCGAAGCCTCGGCCTCAAAGCTGCGGAAGACCGCTCCTGCGTCCGGAGCGTTGGGTTCGCGGGAAAGCGCCTCCCGCGCCGAACGGGAAATCAAGCCTTCCACCCTCATGCGCTGTCTGCTGGACAATTTACGCCCTACGCGCTTTTCAAACCGGTCCAGCAGCGAGGCCACCTGCTTGGGCGTTGCGCCTGTCAGGCGCGCGATTTCGCGCACGCGCATTTGACAGCCATAGCGCAGCATCAGTATGCGCCGCACATCCACTTCTTCCAAAGCCGCCAGGCGCAGGACCTGGTCTTCCCCCGCGCCGTCGATCTTATCGGCCTGGAACCCGTCCCATGTCAATTCCGCATCGTCGATCAGGAGCGTCTGCTCATAAGCGATGCGCCGCACCAATCCCCGCATGTTTTCGCGAATCCCTATGCGGCTTTTGCTCCTTCCCGTGCGATGAAACCCTTCGAGAATCGCGCGCTGCATGGCATATTCCGCCAATTCATAATTTCCGCAAATCGCGTGCGCCATGCCGAAAAGTTCCCGGCACAAGGGGCGAATTCGCGCGAAATAGGCACGAAGCTCTTCCGTTGCCTGCCGCATCCCAGCCCTCCGCTCTTTCAATCCTTTTCGGAACGTAATTTTCTCCGCATCACTCGCGTCCGCGCGGCGCCTGTTTGCGAGAATCCTGTTGCGAATCCCGTTTGGGACCTCGCTTGACCACTTCTCCCGCCGCAGCGCCGAAAATCGCCAACAGCGCGCACAGGAGCGTCGGGCCCGTTCCCTCGGGCGTATATCCAAGCGCCAACCAATACGCGACGAACGCACACACTGGCGGCGCCGGCCACGCCAAATAGTTGTTGACGCCCCGAACCGTCGCCATGTACGCGCTGATCATCCCCATCACCGGCATCAATCCCCAGGAGGCGATTCCATGCCAAGGTCCGGAAAACCAGTACAATTGGTGAAGCAGAAAATACAGTCCTAAAAGTACAATCCATTGTACGAAAAAAACCAGCAATCCCTTTAATCGTTTCACTCTATCCTCCGAAGGATCTGCAAGATTCCCATCGTCCTCTCTTTCTATTATATCATTTTCGCCCGGTCGGTGACAAGCCCCGCATTTTTCCTTCCCAAAAAAAGCGGATTCCCCCTTGCGGGAGAATCCGCCTTGGGCGGCAGGAACGCTCTCCTCTCCGCCCGACAGCCGCATTGCGCGCTCAGCAATACCCGGTCGCCTTCGCCAGTTCCTTATATTCGCCTTCCACCTCGCCATACAGCCGGCAGAAGATCTCGTAATACTTCATGTATTCCTCGTGTGCCTGGGGATTGGGTTCATGATGATCCGAGAACTGCACCCAATCTTCCACCACCGAGAAGTCCGGATACAGCCCGACGCCGACTCCGGCCAAAACCGCGTTGCCCACCGGCGCGCCCTTGCTCTCTTCCATATAGGCCACGGGAATATCGAACACATCCGAGACAATCTGCCGCCACAGCGCGCTCTTTGCCCCGCCCTCGACGAGAATCATGGGGAAATTGAGCTTTGCGCCGCTGGAGCGCATTTGCCGGAAGTTCTGATACAGCGCGTACGTCGCGCCCTCGATAAAGGCCCGATAGATGTGCCCGCGCGTGTGCGCCAACGACAAACCGAACAGCACGCCGCGCGCCAGGGGATTCCAGAAAGGCGTGCGCTCGCCCATGAAATAAGGAAGCACAATCAACCCATCGCTGCCCACCGGCACTTTTTCTGCTTCCAGATTCATGATTTCATAGGCATCCATGCCCAACATTCCCGCCGTATGCTTCTCCACCTGCGCAAAAGTATCCCGGAAATAGCGGGTCAGCGCGCCGCAGGAGACCGTGGCGCCGAGCGTGCAGTACATCTCGCGGCAATCGGAGGTATGAATCAGCGTGATCATGTTCTTGCTGAAGCGGGGTTCCTTGTGCAGATAGCCGATGCAGCCCGCGGTGCCCATGGCGATGGAGATGTCCCCCGAATGGATGGCGCCGTTGGCGACATAGGCCGCGTTGCAGTCCACCGTGCCCGCCACAACCGGCGTGCCCTTTTTCAGTCCCGTCCTCTCCGCGGCTTCCTGCGTCACTTCGCCGATGACCTCGTCGCAGGGATAGATGTCCGGATATTTCTCGGGGTCCAGGCCCATTTGCTCGATCAGTTCTGTGTCCCACGCCCGGCGCACAATGTCAAAGCCGGCCCCAAACAGGCAAGCGTTGGAATAGTCCGTCACCGCCTTGCCGGTCAGCCGCATCGTCGCATAATCCGCGGCGGTCAGAATTTTATAGGTCTTCTGATACAGTTCCGGGCGGTTGTCCCGCTCCCACATCAGTTTGATGCTCGCGTAATAGGGATCGATGGGATTGGCGCATTTTTCACTCGCGCGCTGCTCCCCAATGTGTTCCCGCACCCAATCGGCCTGCCTGGTCGCGCGCCGGTCCATCCAAATATGGCTGTTTTGCAGGGGCCTGAGATCCCGGTCCACCAAGATGCACGCAGGAGAAAACGCGCTGATGGAAACCCCTCGGATTTCCCCCGCATCGATTCCCGCCTGTGCGATGGAATCCCGCATCGTATCCGCCACGGCGTTCCAATACCAATCCGGCTCATGTTCCGCCCAGCCGGGGCGAGGCGTGATCAGCGGATATTCGATATACGCGCTTCCCAGAATGCACCCGTCTTCGCGCATTACAACGGATTTGGTTCCGCTGGTTCCTATGTCGCATCCTACCAAATAATTTCCCATATTTTTTCCTTCCTTTGCCCGGGTACTTCTCCCGAAAATAGGGAGAAAAAGCCGCGGCCAAATCGCCACGCGCCATCTCCATCCATCTAACTCCTGTATCTTTCATGG
>DVMU01000219.1 GCA_018714825.1 Candidatus Pullichristensenella excrementigallinarum | reverse complement strand
TTTGGGAGGAAGAATAAATATGCGTATCGAAACCAAATGCGTGCAGGAGGGCTATCGCCCGGAAAACGGTCAGCCGAGAATTTTGCCGATTTACCAGAGCACGACATACAAATTTGATTCCGCCGAACATTTGGGGAAGTTGTTTGATCTCGAGGTGGAGGGGCACATGTACACCCGCATTTCCAACCCTACGGTGGAAATGGTGGAAAAGAAAATCGCCTCGCTCGAAGGTGGCGTGGGTGCGATGTGCACTTCGTCCGGGCAGGCCGCCAATTTGTTGGCAATTTTGAATATCTGTTCCGCGGGGCAGAATTTCGTATGCGCTTCCGCGATTTATGGGGGAACGATCAATCTCTATGCCTTTACGCTCAAAAAGCTCGGCATCGAGGCGCGTTTTGTCACCCAGGAGATGACGGACGCGCAGATTCACCAGCAGTTTGATGAAAATACACGCCTGGTCTTTGGAGAGACCGTGGCCAATCCTGCCCTGGAGGTGTGCGATATCGAGCGCTTTGCCCGCATCGCGCACAGCCACAATGTGCCGCTGATCATAGACAATACCTTTCCTACGCCCATCCTCTGCCGCCCGTTTGAGTTTGGATGCGACATCGTGACGCACTCCACGACCAAGTACATGGACGGCCACGCCTCGGTGGTGGGCGGCTGCATTATCGACAGCGGGAATTTCGATTGGGCCGCGGCCGGAAAATACCCGGAATTGACGGAGCCGGACGAGAGCTATCACGGCATTGTCTATACCGAAAAATTCGGGAAGGCCGCCTATATCACCAAGGCGCGCACGCAGCTGATGCGGGATTTCGGCTCTACGCCGCAACCCATGGCTATGTTCCTTCTCAATCTTGGGTTGGAGACATTGGCGCTTCGCATGGAGCGGCATTGCAGAAACGCCGAAAAGGTGGCCGCGTATTTGGAAAAGCACGAGAAAGTCGAATGGGTCAATTATCCAGGGCTCCCCTCTTCCAGCCAGTACGCCCTTGCGCAAAAGTATCTGCCCAACGGGGTGTGCGGCGTGATCTCCTTTGGCGTCCGGGGCGGCAGGGAAGCGGCCATGAAATTCATGGATGCGCTTCGCCTTGCGCAGATTGTGGTGCATGTGGCGGACGCGCGCACGTCGATTCTGCACCCGGCCAGCACCACGCACCGTCAGCTTACCGATGAACAGCTTCTGGCTGCGGGCATTGGTCCGGAAATGGTGCGCATGTCCATTGGCATCGAAAATGTCGAGGACATCCTCGAGGACATCGAACAGGCGTTCAATAAGCTGTAAGGAGATCTGCCATGCCGATTAAAATTCCCAACGCGCTTCCGGCCACGGAAACGCTTTTGAGCGAAAATATCTTTGTCATTACCGAGACGCGCGCGCTCACGCAGGACATCCGTCCCCTGCAGATCGCGGTTTTGAACCTGATGCCCACGAAAATCGTCACCGAGACGCAGCTTGCCAGGGTGTTGGGAAACACGCCCCTGCAGGTGGAACTGACGCTTTTGCACACCCGGACGCACGAAGCCAGGAACACTTCCTTCGATCACATGCTCGCGTTTTACAAGACCTTTGAGGAGATCAAGGACGAACGCTTCGACGGGCTGATCATCACCGGCGCGCCGGTGGAGCATTTGGAATTTGAAGAGGTGGAATACTGGCGGGAATTGTGCGAGATCATGGAATGGTCCAAATCGCATGTGACCAGCACGTTCCACATCTGCTGGGGCGCGCAGGCGGGGCTGTATTATCATTACGGAATCCCGAAAAGGCCGCTGGAAAAGAAGCTGTTCGGCGTATTTCCGCATGTGCGCGAGCGCAAGACCTCCATTCTCCTGCGCGGGTTTGACGATTGCTTCATGGTGCCGCATTCGCGGCATACCACCGTGTGGCGTTCGGATATCGACGAGGTGGAGCAGTTGAAGATCCTTGCCTCCTCTCCGGAGGCGGGCGTATACATCATTTCCACCAATCGCGGCCGACAGATCTTTATCACCGGGCATCCCGAATACGATCCGGATACGCTCAAGCGCGAATACCTGCGCGATAAATCGGCGGGCAAGCCCATTGAGAAACCGGTCAACTATTTTCCGGAGGACGACGAGACGCGCGAACCCGTGGCGACCTGGCGCAGCCACGCGCACCTTCTCTATTCCAACTGGCTGAACTACTTTGTCTATCAGACAACGCCGTACGATATCACGACAATTCAGTGATACGGGGTGGAACCGGGGGAAAGGCACACGGGATATTTTCCGAAGGATGTGGAAAAATACCCCATATGCGAGGAAAGGACGCGCCATCGAGGCAAGAGGCGCGATCGGGGAAAAGCGCGTACCGGCAAGCAAGGGGAATTGGAATGCCGTCGGGAAAGGTGGTCGAGGCATGGAAAAAGTGTGGAGCGTGAGCATTTGGGGCGATTCTATCGGCAAGGGAATCGTGTACGACGAAGAGCGGGGACGCTATGCTATTTGCCGGGAGAACTTGGCGGCGCGTCTCAAGCGGGAAGCCGGAATCGCAGTGGAAAATCATTCGGTCATGGGATATACGGTTCTTCAGGCCGCCGAGAA
>DVMU01000218.1 GCA_018714825.1 Candidatus Pullichristensenella excrementigallinarum | reverse complement strand
ACTTGTATTCATATTTCCATGCTTTGCCGCCTCTGTTCCACAAACAATCCATATCGTATTTTTCCTCAATGAGAGCGCGTAACGCATTCCATACGTCATGCAGAGATTTCCCAACCAACGCCGTCATTTCTTCTTCATTCGGTATCGTCTCCAGCATATTGTCCCTCCACATAGGTCGAAAACTTTCTATTGTCTCTCTTGTACGGTATTGTCCCTCAAAAAAACATGCCGGCGTTTGCGCAAAAAACGCAAAACGCAAGAAGCGCGTCGGTCAGAGAGAAATCCATCGCAACTATGGAAATGCAATCGCATTATCCTTCCAAGAGAGCAATGGCCAAAGCGGCATCGCCAACACCGTCGATGCCGCTTTGACCAGATTCTATTACTTGGAACACGCCCTGCAAAGAGTCTTTAATTCCAAAGTTTTCTTTCTCCGCAAGGCGCCGCAATCCAACCCGCAGCCCGGACGATCCCGCGCCTCAGAGGACGCTGAAGAGCATCTGTCCATAGCTCGGATACGGCCAGACATCCTTGGCAACCAACAATTCCGTTTCATCCACCACGCAGCGCAGTTCCTGCATTGCGGGGAACACGCTATCGCGATAGTACTGCGCCAAAGGAAGCGCCCCCTTCCCTTCCGGCGCGTCGATCACGGCCTGATCGAGCGCATCGGCCAAAGAAGCGATGGAATCGGTCAGCGCGGAGAGATTCCCCACCATTTTCTTTTCATATTCTCCCTTTACGCCAAGTTCCTTTTTGCGCAGGGCGGATTCGCCAAGCCCGCTGGTAAACTTGACCACCGCGGGAAGGATATCCCGGCGCACCATGTCGAGCATGGTCAGCGCCTCAATATGAATGACCTTGACGTAGTTTTCGAGCATGATATCCTCGCGCGAGCGGACTTCCTGCGCGGTAAAGATCCCCATGCGCTCAAACAGAGCGGTATTCTTCTCATCGGCGAGGTGCTCGATCGCATCCACCGAGGAACGATAATTGCACAATCCGCGCTTTTCCGCCTCCGCCACCCAATCCTCGGAATAGTTGTTGCCGTTGAAGATGATGCGGGAATGCTCGCGCAGCGTACGCCGGATCAGCTTGCCCACGGCGACCTTCAAATCCTCGGCGTTTTCCAATTCATCGGCAAAGGCGCGCAGCGCGTCGGCCACCATGGTATTGAGCATGGTATTGGCATCCGCGATGGAATGCGAGGAACCGACCATGCGGAACTCGAATTTATTTCCCGTAAAGGCAAAGGGCGAAGTGCGGTTGCGGTCGGTAGTATCCTTGCGGAACTTGGGAAGGATTCCAAGGCCCGTCTCCATATATGTCTTGCCCGCGCCCAGATAGTTTTCCTTGTGCATAACTGCATCGAGGATGCCGGAAAGCTCGTCGCCCAGGAACATCGATACGATGGCTGGAGGCGCCTCGCTCGCACCCAGGCGGTGGTCGTTTCCCGCGCTCGCCGTGGAGATACGCAGAAGATCCTGATAGTCGTCCACCGCGCGTATCACAGCGACCAGGAACAGCAAAAACTGTACGTTTTCCGCAGGAGATTTGCCCGGATCGAGCAGATTGACGCCCGTGTCCGTGGACATGGACCAGTTGTTGTGCTTGCCCGAACCGTTGACGCCCGCAAACGGCTTCTCATGCAAAAGGCACGCCAGCCCGTGCTTTGCCGCGACCTTCTTCATCATTTCCATCGTCAGCTGATTGTGATCGGTCGCCACGTTGACATTGGTAAATACCGGGGCCAATTCGTGCTGCGCAGGCGCGACCTCATTGTGCTCCGTGCGGGCAAACACGCCCAATTTCCACAATTCTTCGTCCAAATCGCGCATAAATTCGGAAATACGGGTCTTCAGCGCGCCAAAGTACTGATCTTCCAATTCCTGTCCCTTCGAGGGACGGGCGCCAAAGAGCGTGCGGCCGGCGTATCGAAGATCCGGACGCTTCTCAAAAACCTTCTGGTCAATCAAGAAGTATTCCTGCTCCGGGCCCACCGTCGCAAACACGCGCTTGACATCTTCATGGCCAAAGAGCTTGAGAATGCGCCGCGCCTGTGTGGAAAGCGCCTCCGCGGAACGCAAAAGCGGCGTCTTTTTATCCAGCACATTGCCGGTATAGGAACAAAACGCCGTGGGAATACAGAGCGTATTGTCCTTGATAAAGGCGTAGGATGTCGGATCCCAAGCCGTGTATCCGCGCGCCTCGAACGTCGCCCGCAACCCGCCCGAAGGGAAAGAAGACGCGTCCGGCTCGCCCTTGATCAATTCCTTCCCGGAAAACTCCGCAATCATGGAGCTTTCGTTTACAGGAGTCAAAAATGCGTCGTGCTTTTCGGCGGTAATGCCGGTCATGGGCTGGAACCAATGCGTAAAATGCGTCGCACCCTTTTCCAGAGCCCAATCCTTCATCGCGTTGGCCACCACGTCCGCAATGTTCCTATCCAGTTCCAAACCCTCGCGGATCGTCTTTTGCAGCGCCTCAAACGTCGCGCGCGGCAGCCTTGCCCGCATAACGGAATCATTGAACACCATTGAACCAAAAATGCCTTCGATTTTGTTCACGTTTGTTCCTCCATTCCTCTGACCCGGTTTTTGGATTTGAACGCCCTTGTCGTTTTTCTCAATCGACGCGCAAAGGCTCCCGCCAAACGCAAAGGCACCGTGGACAAAGTCCACAGCGCCTTTGCTGTCGATCGATAGGGGTATTATAATGCGCCGATCGTAAAATATCAACGGGATAATTGTTGATTTCCAGGAAATCCCGCCTTCTCCGACGCAATTTTTGAAAACCTCTTGACATAGCCCCTCGCCGCCCCCTATAATCCAGGCATGAAGGCGTTGTTGATTTCCTCCCCCTGCGAGGAAAAATTTACCGATCTCCTGCGCGAAGCCGGATTCGCGGAAATCCTTCGCACCGAAAACGCGAAGGACGCTTTTGCGACCGGAAACGACTGCGCCCTGATCCTGCTCAACGCGTCGCACGCCGGTCCGTCTACCCTGGCCCTGCTGGGCGAACTGGCGCGCCGCACCCGGGCGGCGATCCTGTTGCTCGTCCCGGAGGCCGAAGCGGGCGAGCTGGTTCCCGAAGCCGCGAAATCGGGCGTATTCGTATTGGGGAAGCCGCTTTCCCGCGCGCAGTTCCTAACAAGCGCATACAACGCCCTGGCGCTGCACTGCCGGCTTTCGCAATCCCGGGAAGAGACGCAGCGGCTCAAGGACGAACTCTACGAAGCAAAAACCATAAGCCGCGCAAAGATCGCGCTGGTAAAATACCTGAACATGTCCGAGAGCCAGGCGCATCGCTATATCGAAAAGCAGGCGATGGACCGCCGCGTTCACAAGCTCGACGTGGCCCTGAGCATCATCGCCAATTACGACGTGTGATTTTCCTCACATCAATTCGCGATAGTCCTTCACATATCGATCCGCGATCTTCATAATCTCCTCGCGGTTGCGCAGCGCCGTATAGTCCTCGATGGCGCAGACCTTTGCCCCGGCGAGCTTTGCCCCGCGCATGGCGTATACCGCATCTTCGAACACCCAGCAGTTTTCCGGCGTGGTTCCCATGCGCTCGGCCACGGCCTGAAAGAATTCCGGCTTGGATTTGTAGACGCCGATTTCGTAGCTGTCCGTGACAAAATCAAAGTATTTGAGCATATCCAATTTTTCCAAAGCCCTGCGGCAGGGTTCTCCCCGCGCCGCCGTGGCCACGCACAGTTTGGCGCCGTCTGCCTTGAGGGCTTCCAAAAATTCCAGGCAACCCGGCTTGGGATGGACATCGTGCAGATAATGCCGATCCATGCGCTCCTCCAATTCGGGCAGGATTTCCTCAAAGGTCAGCCCGCGCTGCTCGGCCAGGCGCGTGGTCGATTCCCGGCTGGAAGAGGTCAACAGCTCCCGAATGGTCATCTCCTCCGGCAAGGCCATGTTGTTGGCCATGATGTACTCGAGCGTCCCCAGCCGCCAGTACTTCATCGAATCCAAAAGCGTTCCGTCGTTGTCAAAGATCGCGTACTTAAAGCTTGATTGCATGCCATTTCCCTCCGTTGTATCTCCTGAGCATCAAAACCATGCGGGTGATCATATCCAGGAGCGCCACGCACCAGGCGCCGATCAGCGCAAGCTCCGGAAGCTCCAAGGTCTTGCCGATCAGCGTCACCGCCCCAAACGAGAGCAGCGGGCGCATTCCCACCACCGTAAGAATCATCGAGAAAGCGACGTATCTTGTATCTCCCGCTCCGCGCAGAGCGCCGGTGCTGACCACGGCGGACGTCTGGAACGGCTGCATCGCCGCCACCACAATCATCACCCGCATCGCTAGTTCCCGTACATATTGATCGTTTGCCGTATCCGAATAGATAAACAGATTCACCAATCCCGCCCGGCAGGTAACGACGACCACCGCCAGCGCTATGGAGAGGATCAGCGCAAACCTCTGGGCGATCTTTCCATACATGTGCGCGAGATCCGGGCGCTTTTTCCCCAGCATCTGCCCGACCAGGGCCGTACTTGCAACGCCCACCCCGTCGCCAAAGGAAAAGGACAATTGCAAAAACTGAATGCCGATGATGTGCGCCGCGTATTCGTTGGTTCCCAAATTGGCGACGATCATCGCGTATATGAGAAATCCGCCGCGAATGCACAATTGCTCCAACAGGGCAGATTTCCCCACTTTCGAAATCGCCATGAGCGCGGACTTATCAAAGCGCCATTTGTCATGCAGCGATAGGCGGAGGAACGCCGTATGGCGATGGGTATGGAACAGAGAATACACGCTCAATACCAAACCCACGCACAGCCCGATCGCCGTCGCCACGGCCGCGCCCTTGACGCCCCAGCGCGGGAACGGTCCGATGCCGTTGATCAAAAGCCAGTTAAAGAGTACGTTTACCGCGTTGGAAATCACGTTGACGTACATCGTCAACTTGGTATTCCCCACCCCGCGCTGCGCCGCACAGATGCACATCGACAGCGCGTTTGCCGGCAGCGCCAGGGCAATGATGCGGAAATAGGTCGTTCCGTCCTCCAGGGTAACGCCCGGAACGCCGCCCACCATGCGAATGATCTGCTTGGAGAAAGGCAGCGTAATCGCCATCAGTCCTGCGATTATAACCAGGGCCACCAAAATGGCGTTGCGCAGGGTGAGATTGGCTGCATCGCGATTCCCCTCGCCCCGCCTCCGGGCAACGATCGCCGTGACGCCCGTGTTGAGCGCGTAGAAGAAGCACAGCATGATCAGCCGCGGCTGCGTCACCAGCCCGACCGCGGCGATGGCATTGGTTCCCATCGTGGAAACCATCATCGTATCCGCCATGCTGATCAACGCCATCAACACCATTTCCAGCACCGACGGAACCGCCAAGCGCATCAAATTGCGATACGCCTCCTCCGTTGGCAGCAATTCCCCTACCCGCAGCCGTTCCGGAACCATACTTTCCGTACTAAAAAACTTTCGTAACCAGCCCATTTCCCCCTACTCCCCGCCCTCATTTTGTTGAATATCTATAATATAGTCAATTTTTGTAAATTCCGGACGCCGTTTCTCAGGAAATCAGGGAAAGTTTCGCAATCTCCAGCATTTCCGCCGGTCCGCCGCCCTGCGCGAAATCCTTCTTTCCTCCGCCCTTTCCTCCGCATTGCGCGGCGGCGCTCCTGATCAGGGCGCCCATATCCGCCTCCACATCCGCGGATCGGGCAAAGACATACAGGCAATTCTCTCCCGCCTTCGCGCCCAAAAGAGCCACAATTCCGGGCCGCTCGATCAGGTTTGTGGCGAGATCCCGCAAAAGCGCGGCATCCGCCTCCACAAAAGCGCATACCACCTGTCCCGCCGCGCCCGGCTGCGCGTTTTGCAACATCTGATCGGCTCCGTCCAGCAGCGCGCGACGCCTAAGCGCGACCAGTTCGTGCTCCGCCTGATAGAGCCGTTCCTTCAATCCCTCCACGCAGCGGGGAAGCTCTTCAAAACCCGTCGAAAATCCTTCGGCTACCTCTTTGATCACTTCGAAGCGCCTCTGGTAATCCCGGTACGCGCGCATTCCGCATACAAAACAAACGCGCATCTTCCCGCGGCTCGGCCGCGCGTCCAGGATCTTCAAAAGCCCAATCTGTCCCGTGGAACTTGGATGCGTGCCTCCACAGGCCACGGCCTCAAAATCCCCGATGGACACGACGCGCACATGCTCCCGCACCGTGGGCGGCTTGCGCAGACGCATCTGCGCGAGCGTCTGCGAATCCGGAAAACTGCAGACGATCGGCACGTCGCGCTGAATATTCTCGTTCACCTGGCGCTCGATTTCTTCCAGCGTCTCCGCATCCACGCGCATTTCCCCGCCCGGAAGTTCCACATCGATGCTGGAGAATTCCGCCCCCAGATGCAGGCCGATGGTATGCCCGTGCAGGCTATGGAAAAACTGTCCTGCAAGCATGTGTTCGCCCGCGTGCTGCTGCATGTGATCGAAGCGGCGCGGCCAATCAATCGTGCCGACGACCTTCTTCCCCGCTTCCAACGTGCCGTCCAGCACATGCCAGACCATGCCGGAATTATCTACATATACATCCAGCACGCGCCGTTCGCCCAATATTCCAGTGTCATAGGGTTGTCCGCCGGACGTGGGATAAAAGGCCGACCGATCCAGCCGCACGCAATACCTGTCCGGCCCGATCCGTTCTTTGGGGTTGAAGGAATTGTGCGCCTGTGCGTCGCAGGGCTTGCACTCGAGTACCGTGGCCTCAAACTCTTTTAAATATGCGTCTTCATAATACAACCGGTGGGTCATCTCCATCACGCTCCACAAATCTATCTTAACGCAGATCGCGCAAAATGACAAGTATTCCGCGGCGATTTTCGCGGCTTTTGATGGTTTCTCGCCATGTATATTTGTCCCGTCTTTCGGCAAAACTAAATTGTGAACAAATTGTGAATTCTCGCCCGAACCTATT
>DVMU01000019.1 GCA_018714825.1 Candidatus Pullichristensenella excrementigallinarum | reverse complement strand
TGCAAAGCGCCCACATCGTGTGTGGCCTTCCAGATATATTCATCGGACTGGACCTTTTCGTTCCAACCCAGGCATGGCGCGTCAAAGCAGCATTTGAAGTAGGGGGAATCCACCAGGCGCACGAATTCCAGCATATCTTCATAAGTTTTGATGATCGGTTCGTGATTTTGCAGCGCCAGGACTACGCCGGCCTCTTCCGCCCATTTTACGCACTCGCGGAAGCAGGCGAGGATGGTCTGGAATTGCTGATATTTGAGCGCGCCGTAATATTCCGGGGTGCGGGTCACCTCATAGGTGGCGATGCCTTCGCGCATCACAATGCCGCGCCAGGCCGCGAACAGCCGAAGGACCGGCGCGCCCAGTTCCTTAGCCACGCGAATCTGCTCGCGCACCATGAGCAATTCGTTTTCGATCAGTTCGGGAATCGGCATGGCGAAATTGTTGTTGGCCGCCACTGCGCAAATCGGCAGTCCCTGCTTTTCGGCATAGGCGCGGATTTCGGCACAACGCTTGGAATCCAAATCGATCGGAGAGCCGTGCGGGCGCTTGAGATCGATTTCCACGCCCTCATAGCCGTATTTTTTCGCGATGTCGATAAATTCTTCCACAGTCAGGGCCGGACGATCGTTGAACCAGACGCCGGAACAGGAAATGGAATACAGTCCAACCTTCATAGTTTGTCTTCCTCCTTTATTTTTAAGGCAATAGCCTTAAAGCTCTGCAGTTTCCGGATTTGCGAAGGCGCAGGATTCTCCGCGATCAGATCCCCTCAAGGAAGCGATCCATCACGAGCTGGCGAAATTCCGGCGAAAGGGAAACGAAATACGCCGTGAATCCCGTTACACGTACCACTAGATCTGGATGCAAATCCGGATTTTCATTGGCCTCCTTGAGCGTCTGCGCGTCGAGGACATTGATGTTGATCAGCGTGCCGCCCATGCGGAAGTGCGCGAGGAGAATTTCCAAAACGCGCTGCGCGCCGCCCTCTTCCAGGGTCATCTTGGGATCGAATTCCAATTGCAGCGGCGCGGTCGCGCCGTACGCGGGCTGGACAAGCGCGATGCCCCGGGCCTGTGCGGTCACGGCGCCGTCCTTGCGGAAGCCGGGATTGGGATTCGCGCCGTGCGAGATGGGCGTTCGGGCAAGGCGGCCGTTCGGCGTCGCGCCTACCTGCTCTCCGAAGAGAATGGTATTGGACCAGGAAAACCAGCCCGGAATCAGCCTGCGGCCGAAGGGCATGGGCTGGGTATGCACCATTTCGCGAAACGCCTGGGTGATTTTCTGCGCCCACTGATCGCCCAGCGAGGCGCCCTGGCAATACCGCTGCGAGGCCAGGAGCATTCGCCGGGTACGCTCCGAATTGGCAAAATTGCATTGCAGCGCCTCCGCGAGCGCGTCCCAGGAAAGGATGCCCTCCTCCTCTACGCGCTGCTGGATGGCCGCAAAGGAATCCGCCGCTACGGCAAGTCCCGCACCGTCCACCCCGATGGTTCCCAGAGAAGCACATTGGGTGATATCCAGGCCCTTTTCGAGCGGCCCGCGCATCATCAGATTGATCACCAGTTCGGGGAGCTGCTCATGCTGATGTTCGAGATGGAAGTTGATTCCCTCGGCCACCACTTCCACTGCGCGCTTCAGATGGTCGCAATAGAGGGAGAACAGCCGCTGCGTAGAGCGTTCGCCTTCTTCCATCATTTCCCAGAAGGCCACTTCAAAGACCTTGGCCACGTTGATCTTCACGCAATCGTGCATGGGAAATTCGTCGCCGGGCACGCTCATCCAGTTGCAGCCCACGGCAATGCGCCGCCGGGCGGTCGCCTTGTCGATTCCGTTTTTCATGTAGCCGGAAACCAGGCTTTCGTCTCCGCAGAAGCGCGGCCAGCCGTTGCGATCCACAAACAGGTATTCTACGGCCTTCTCCAGATAGGCGCGATCGACGTTTTCATGCACGCGCACCGTCAGGTTGGCCGAGGAATTGAGCATGTGCGCGGCTTCCAGAATCAGCCAGCTGAGGCGATTGGTTTGATCACGATCGTTTTCATCCACGCCGGAGAGCTGATAATAGTGCGTTTCCACCAAAAGCAGATTCGCGAGGATAAACCGCGCCAGATCGTCATCGAGAATTCCCGCCGCCAAATCCCGCTCGTAATAGGGAAGCAGCAGAACATCCAATTGACATCCCGCGCCGTCCCGGTCATAGATGCGGGTAAAGACATTGTACCAGCCGATCCATTGACAGGCTTCCAAGAAGGTCGCGGGCGGGCTGGTAAGCAGGTGTTCGTTGGCGTGCAGCATCATTTGCAGCGTGCGGAGAATTTCCGGGCGCTCTTCTTCAAGCAACAGGCGCTTGATTTCCTCCACATGCCGCTCAATCATTTGGAGCATAGCCTCGACGACGGTCTTTTCCGCATTGTAAAATGCGTCCTTTCCCGGATTTTTCGCGCGGCAGGCCTCGATTTTTTCCAGGAATCCGGGGAAGCCCAGCTGCAATCCGATGGCGAAATCCGGCGCGCAATGCGAATCCGAACCGATGCCGTGAATGATGCCGTACTTTTCTTGCAGGGGCTTTAGATGGTCGTAGGGATAGCGTTCCTCATCCCAAACGCCGTAGACCATGCGATATTCGGTAAGCATCTTGCACCAGCGCCCGCACAGAATTTCCAGGGGATCGACATAGATCGGATGCGCCTCCACAAGCCGCTTGAAATTTTCCGCGCACAGTTCCGCGCCGAAGATGCCGCCGCGCTCGTCGGTCACCGGGGTAAAGGAAAAATCCGCCGGCACGGGAATGGTGCCGTAATCATCGGCATCGGTAAAGCCCTGCTGCTGCCGCTTTTCCAGGGTATGGCGGATTTTCTTTTCCCGCAGGAGCGCCATGCGCTCGGCATAGGTCCATTCTTTCATCGCAATTCTCCCTCCCGGCCGTTGATCAACACCCGCGCGCCCGATTGGAGCGCCGCTTCTCGAAGGGCGTTGAGAAGCGCCTTGTCCGGTTTTTGGTATTGGGGTTGTTCGATCCCCAGCGCCCGCGCCTTGCCTGCGCCCAGCGGATGATAGCCCAAGAGCTCGTAATAGAGCAGGGTATCCAGGGAAGCGGCGAATCGCGCGATCGGTTCGATTTCTTCCGTCGTGGCGTTGATTCCGGGAACAACCGGCGTCCGCAGGATGATGGGTTTTCCACATTTCGCAGCCAAGCGGAAGTTTTCCAGCGCCCAAGTGTTTTCCATGCCGACAATTTCCCGATGACGGCGGCTGTCCCAGATCTTGACGTCGCCCATCAGAAGGTCGATCTTTTCCAACACGGGCAGAACTGTCTCTTCGGGAAAGCAGAGGTTGGATTCCAAGGCGACGGAAATCCCGTGCGCATGGCACAGATCGATCATTTCCTGAAGGAATTCAGCCTGCAACAGGGGTTCGCCCCCGGAAAAGGTGACGCCGCCCGTATCCCCGAAAAAGGGCTGATCTTCCTGGATTTCCCGAAGGATTTCGCGGGCCGTCATGTCCGTTCCCACGATTTCCCGCGCTCCGGCAAAACAGCCCTTTTCGCATTCGCCGCAGCCGATGCACTTTTCCGGATAGAACAGGGTTTCGATCTCCGGGGAAATGGTTTCCGGATTGTGGCACCAGGGACAATGCAACTGGCAGCCCTTAAAAAACACCGTTGTGCGCAGCCCCGGGCCGTCGTGATAGGAACCGCGCTGAATGCTGGTGACGCGCCCGGTCTTCATCCGATTTGCCAGGCCCGGGTGGGCACCAGTTCGAGTTTGCCGCTCCCGGCGGAACGCACGCCCGCGTCGAGAATCGCCAACACGTCCAAATTTTCATACAGATCGAGGAATTTGGGAAGCGGCTCGCCGGTCTTTTTGTGATGCGAATAGGCGCAGGAAATGTTTTTCCAGTGCGGATGCGGGGCAAGCACGGGCAGTGTTTCCACTTTGCCGAAGAAATCGCGCACCGATACTTCCACGCCGCCTTCCACATCGCGGCACTCGGCCATGGCTTCTGTTCCGAAAATCGTGGGCGCGGGGCGCATGACGCCGATGGGCGTGGTCCAGGAACCTTCCAACACCGCCATCAGATCCGGATAGCGCACGAGCATGGCCGCATTGTCGTCCGCGTCGCCCCAGGGGCTCATGGAATTCAGACGCATTCCCATTGCGCCGACGGCTTTCTGCCCGGCCAGATAGTTGCAGGCCATGGCGCCGTAGCAGCAGAAATCCAGCATCGCGCCGCCGCCGGTGGCGTGCGTGTGCCACCAGGTTGCGGCCTTTTCCACGCCTGTGGTATTGTCGGAAGTCTCTTCCACGCGCGGATGCCGAACTCCGCGCCCCAGAGGGCCGGAATGTCCGACCAATTGATGAATTTTGACGACCTTTCCCAAACGCCCCGAACCGATCAGTTCCTTGAGCTGGGCCATGCAGGGCTGCCAGGCAAGGGGCCAGTTGACCATCAACGTCGCGCCCGTGCGCTCGGCGATGCGCGCCATGCGCAGGCCGTCCGCATAGGAGACCGCCATGGGCTTTTCCACGGAAACGGCGATTCCCCGCGCGGCGCACTGTTCGAAGACCTCGGTATGCAGCGGGGTTTCGGTGGCGACGATGGCGAGATCCGGCTGCGTGCGATCGAGCATTTCTATGTAATCTTCATAGAGCGCGACGCCCAGCCGCCGGGTGACATAATCGATGTTCCATCCCCGCGTAAACGGGGGATTCCCGGCGAACTCATCGCGCAGGGGTTTGGTATCGGCCAGGCCGAGAAGTTCCGTATCCGGATTTTCCAGGCATTCGCGCGCCAGGTACAGAACGTGCATGTGCGCGGCGCCGATTAAGACGACTCGAATTTTCTTTTCCATAAAATACCCTCCCAGTATTATACGACCTCCTGCGCAGTCACCTCGCGCCCATTGCGCGCGGAGAGGTAGAAGGCGTCGATGATCTTGGCGACATTGAGCGTTTCCTCCGGCTTGATGGGAAGCGGCGCGCCGTTTTGCAGGTGGTCGAACAGTTCTTCCATCAGATAGTAATGGCCGGAGAAGTCCAGCCCCTCATATTTCCGCTCGTGGAATACGCGCGGGAGGATGTCCGCCTGGTAACGGCCGAAGGTAGAGTACATCTCCATTTTCGGAAGCGCGAGTCCCGCCTTGCTGCCCGCAAAGCGCATGGAGTATTCGTCGGGCAGGTTCACGGCCCAGGAGGTCTTGAAATTCATTTGAGAGCCGTTTTCCAGCCGGATGGTTCCGGCCGCGAATTCCTCCACCTCAAATTCCTCCGGGCTGTACGGGCGGGCGTTGTGGACGCCCTTGGGCGCGCCGGATTCCTTGAGGGAGGTGACGATGTCGGTTTCGCTGTTGCCGAAATACGCAAAGCTCGCGCCGGAGATGGCTTGGAACTTGGGCCCGCCCATGACCCACAGCGCCGCGTCGATCATATGTACGCCCAGATCGCACAGGCATCCGCCGCCGTTGGCGTCCATGCGATGGAAGGTGCCCCATTTGGGAATGCCGCGGCGGCGCAGGATGGAGAATTCGGAATAGTAGATTTCTCCCAGACGGCCTTCTTTTGCCATTTCCCGCGCGAACTGGTATTCGTCGTTGTAGCGAAGCGTCTGGCAGGCAATGAGCACGCGGCCTTTTTCCCGGGCGAAGTCAAACAGCTCCTGGGTATCGCGATAGGTCAGCGCCAAAGGCTTTTCACAGGCGACGTGACAGCCGTGCTCGAGCGCGAGCATGGCCATGGCCTTGTGGGAGGCGTTGGGCGTGCACACGCTCACCAGATCCGGCTTGCATTCCTGGAGCATGGTTTCCGCGTCGGTATACCAGTGCGGAATTCCATGCCGCTGGGCGGTTCCTTCAGCCGATACGGGATTCAGATCGCACACGGCCACCAGCTCGGCGCGATCTTTGAGGTTTTGATAGGCGGGAATGTGCGCGGCGTTTGTGATCATGCCGGCGCTGATAATGGCCACGCGCAGTTTGCTTTCCTTCATGCGATTTCCTCCTTGCTGTCGTAGAATGCGCTTACCAGGTTTCTTCGACCGCGTTTCCGCTTTCCAGGCTGGCAATTCCTTCGCGGACGCGGGTCGCAAAGTTTTCCCGAATGTCGAACTCGCACGCGCCGTTGACTTCGACGAGCAGTCTCCGCGTGGAACCTGGATAGAGGCGGAGTACGTCGTCCTTCTTCTGGGCGTTTGCGTAATGGTAGGTGATGCTCAAGACCGGCTCTCCGGAGGGATCGGTCCCGGGGAGGTATTCTCCGTCGGCCGCGGCGGAGGTGATCAGCCGGTAGAAGGCCTGGAACTGGTCAATCTCCACATCCTGGCCGTTGAGAGTGGCGCTCTGCTCGCTGTTGGAAATGCGTTGGTAGTCGATTTCAAAGATTTCCCCATCGAATTCCACCGTCACGCCCGTGATATCGAGCAGAAGCGGAGAGAGGAAATAGCGCAGCATGAGCTTTTCGTATTGCACATCCGCGAAGGCCGGGCGCGCGATGCGGTAGATCACGTTTTTGCCGGTGATATTGGACAGGAAACCGTCCCCGTCCTCCACCAGGCGAAGCAGGTATTCCTCGCCGCCGGATAGGGTAAATTGCACCTGCAGATCGGGCTGTTCGAAGCCGTAGGCGGCAAACTGCTCGTCGGTGACATTGTAATCGACGATTTCCAAAGCGACGATATCCAAAATCGAACCCAGAATTTCGATGCCGTAGGTTTGATCCAGTTCGTAGACGCCCTCCCCGGAAACCAAATGCGTCACGGCGCCGAAGGAGAGGGCCTGCAATTGAACGTCCTCGTCCGCGCCCGAGACCGCGGTGATGACGATCGGCTCTTCCCAGTCCTTTCCGGTGAGCGTCACGTCGCGGATGGCGGAAAGTGGGCTTGTGACGGTGAGCTGCGGCGTCACATGGTGATCCATATACGCGCGCTTATCGACCAGGAACCCCTCGGCCACTTCTTTGGAAAGCAGGTAGACCGCGTCCTTCCCATCGGCCTGTAAATAGTAATTTCCCGATACGGGATCCTGATTGCCGATGTTCAGGGAGAGGGATTTTCCATCCTCATATTCGATCACGGCCTGCGCCTGCGGCGCGTCCAGACCGTATAGGGAGAAATCCCCCGGACGGTCGATTTGTTTGAGGGCGCTTACGGCGCCTGCGCGGGTCATGAAGGCGACAAAGCTCTCCAGATCCACATATTCGGACGGGATGTCGTCCACCACATAGCCGTCTCCCTCCAAATACACCTCAAAACCTCCGGCCGCGTTTTGCACTGTGAGCCGGACAATTTCC
>DVMU01000217.1 GCA_018714825.1 Candidatus Pullichristensenella excrementigallinarum | reverse complement strand
GGTTTACGAAACCGCTGCTCTACCAGCTGAGCTACATTGGCAAATCTCCCGCTGACAGTTTGAAATTATAGCACAGAAGCACTGCTTTTGTCCAGAGATCCGAAGCGGCGGAGAAATATTTAACAATCGTGGAAAAGAGCGTACAGGATTTTTGAGAAGTTTCTCTATCGGTTTACAGAGCGAAGTTTGACTTCCGGGCAGCGCCGTTATATAATAAATGCGGGCAATTTCACTAAGGAGGTGCGGCATGAAAACGGATGCTGCGATGTGGGTCGTCATTTACATGGCGCGAGGAACGACACAGGCGGACGAAGTGGAAAAGCTGCTCTCCAAAGAGGGATTTTTGGTTCGGCGAAAGCTCGTGAGCGGTCAGGAGACGCAGCCGGACTGTGCCTTTGAGATCCGGGTATTGCATTCGGAAGCGCGGGAAGCGCAAAATGTTTTGATGGACAACAACCTTTAGGGGGAACGGGCATGAAGCGAATTGGGGTTTTGACCTCCGGCGGAGACGCACCTGGAATGAACGCGGCCATTCGCGCGGTCGTGCGCACCTGTATCCAGAACGAAATGTCGGTCATTGGTTTCAAAAGGGGATATAACGGTCTTTTGATGCGCAGCGAGAATGAACACGAGGATTTCGAAATCCTCACGACGCGCAGCGTTTCGGACAAGATCCATCGCGGCGGAACCTTCTTGATGACAGCGCGCTGCCTGGATTTCAAAGAAGAGCGTTTTCAGATGCAGGCGGTTCGCAATTTGAAAATGCTAGGCGTCGAAGGCCTGGTTTGCATCGGCGGAGACGGAACCTACAAAGGCGCGGAAGCACTCAATCGCCTGGGCATTCCCACGATTGGCATTCCGGGTACCATTGACAACGATTTGGCCTATACCGACTATACGATTGGCTTTGATACCGCGCTCAATACGGCCTGCGAATGCATCAACAAGGTCCGCGAGACAAGCGATTCGCATGAGCGCGTCAGTTTGATTACCGTGATGGGGCGGAACTGCGGCGACATTGCTCTGCATACTGCATTTGCCTGCGGCGCGGAATTGTTCATGGTTCCAGAAATTCCTTGGAGCATTGAGGACATCGCGGAGCGGGTAAAATGGGGCGTCATGCGTGGAAAACGCTCGATGATCATCGTATTTGCCGAGGGCGCGTTGCAATCCCTGACCAGCGATATCCCCGCCCTTTGCAAGGAACATCCCGATCTGAAGGATATTTCCGTGCACCATATCAGCAGTTCTCAAGTAGCTATGATCATCGAGCATCTTTCCGGCCAGGAGACTCGCGCGACGGTATTGGGCTATATCCAGCGCGGCGGCAGTCCTTCTGCGCAGGATCGCATTCTCGCCAGCCGCTTAGGAGCGCGTGCCGCGGAGCTTTTGCGCGATGATCAGGGAGGGCTGGCAGTCGGCATTCGCGGCAACAAGATCATCGAAGTTCCGCTCTCGGAAGTGCAAAACGGCACGCACGCGGCCGATACGGAGCTCTCGCAATTGATCAACGTCATGGCTGTCATGACAAAGTCGTGATCAACGCGATGGGAGAAGTTCTTCGCATTACGGGAACCGGCGCGCAATTGGAGGGTGTCGGCAGATTGGCGGACGGACGCTGTGCGTTCGTCCCTTTCGCGCTTCCCGGAGAAGAGGTGGAAATTGCGATCGAGAAGGATGCCGGTCGCTTCGTGCGCGCGCGCCTGCTTCGAGTGCTCTCCCCTTCCCCGCAGCGTGTCGTTGCCGATTGCCCGTATTACGGGCAATGCGGCGGCTGTCAGGCGCGGCACATGCGCTATGCCTATTCCTTGGAATTGAAGCGGCAGAAGGTTATCGACGCGCTGGAACGCATCGGTGGATTTGCCGCCCCGAAAGTCCTGCCGGCGATCGGTCTGGAAGATCCGCTGCGGCAGCGCAACAAGGCCGAATATCCCATTGTTTCCGGAAAAATCGGCGCATTTCAGCTTGCAAGCCGCCGGATTGTCCCGCTTCAAGATTGTTTGTTGCAGCATCCCCGAAGCGTTCAAGCGCTCATTTGGCTTTCCGGCCAAAACCTTAAGGGCCTTTCGTATCTGGTAACGCGTGTCAATCGCGCGGGGCAGTTGATGGTGATCCTGTGCGGGGCCCTCCCCCACTCCCCCGTTTCTGCTTTTCCGGATTGCGATTCGTTCTATTACTGCCGCCTTCGTCCGCATCCCGCGCACGCATTGGACGGCGTTTGTCAGCACATCGCCGGAGAAAAGACGCTTTGCGAGCACCTGAGCGGATTGGAATTCTCCATCTCCCCGCAGAGTTTTTTTCAGGTCAACTCCTTGCAGGCGGAGCGCCTCTATGCCGCGGCTCTGGATGCTCTGGAACTTACGGGAAGCGAAACCGTGCTCGACGCATATTGCGGCGCCGGCACCATTACGCTGGCCGCAGCCCGGCGCTGCAAAAGGGCGGTGGGAGTAGAAATTGTGCGCCCCGCTGTTCTCGACGCGCAAGAGAATGCGCGCCGCAACGGGCTAGAAAATTCCGCGCAATTCTTTCTCGGGGACGCCGCTACGCAGGTGCCCAAACTCGTTTCGGAGGGAATGCGCTTTGACGCGGCTCTCCTCGACCCGCCGCGCAAAGGCGCGGACGAGCGGGTCTTGCGCGCAATCTTGCGTGCTGATGTTCCGCGCATTTCCTATGTATCCTGTGATCCCGCCACCCTCGCGCGCGATCTCAAGTTCCTCTGCGCGAACGGCTATCGCCTTGTGTGGGCGCAACCGGTTGATATGTTTCCCTTCACGGGACACGTGGAGACGGTAGTCTTGCTTTCCAAGGGAGAAATCAACTCGAAGAAGGTTCGGGTAGAGTTCTCGCTGGAGGATATGGATATGTCCGGATTCCAGCAGGGTGCGCCCTATGAGTAGATTAAGGCGTATGTGCTGGAGAAGTATGGTTTGAAGTTGTCCAGCCTGTATATCTCCCAGGTCAAGCGGAAATGCGGGCTGGATGTGGGACAGAATTATAACCTGTCAAAAAAGAAGAAGGATGCAAAAGTGCCGCAGTGCCCACCAGAGAAGGAAGTAGCGATTAGAGAGGCATTGAAGTTCTTCGGGGTGATTTAATATGCATGGCGTGGTGGAGGTTAAGATGAACGATACACGACAAAAAGCTGCGGCAAAACAATTTGCTGTATATTGGAAAAATAAAGGCTATGAAAAGGGAGAAAGTCAGGCATTTTGGCTTTCGCTGCTTCGTGATGTCTATGGGGTGGAACATCCTGAACAATTTATCACATTTGAGGAGCAGGTGCATCTTGATCACACCAGTTTCATAGATGGGACAATTCCAT
>DVMU01000216.1 GCA_018714825.1 Candidatus Pullichristensenella excrementigallinarum | reverse complement strand
AAATGAAATTACTTTTGCAGCTCTGCGCGCGGGCATTTGCCCGCCGCCTGCCATGGAAGGGAAGGACCAGTATGAAAATCGCCGTCGCAAGCGATCACGCCGGATATGATTACCGGCAAATGCTTAAAGAATATCTGCTCAGTCTGGGACACGAAGTGGAAGATTTCGGTTGCCCGGATAAGTCCTCCTGCGATTATCCCACCTTTGGCCGCCGGGCCGCGCGCGCAGTGCAATCCGGCGAATGCGAGCGTGGGGTTCTTGTCTGCGGAACGGGTTTCGGCATCTCGCTTTCGGCCAACCGGCTGGAGGGAATCCGCTGCGTCAACGCCACGGACGCGCTGACCGTGCGTCTTTCGCGGCTGCACAACAATTCCAACATGATTTCCCTGGGCGCGCGCGTCATTGGAGAAGAAGAGGCGAAATTCCTGCTGGACACCTTTTTGCAGACCCCGTTTGAGGGCGGCCGGCACGCGCGCCGCATCGCCCTGATCGACGATAAAACCATCTGAATAGGGGCCAAAGCCATGTATCCGACCGTCAAGCGGTTTCTGGACATCTGCATCAGTGCGGTTTCGCTGGTGGTATTCTCGCCGCTATTGCTCCTAACGGCGCTCTTGGTGCGCCTGACTTCGCCCGGTCCGGCGGTCTTTACCCAAAAGCGCGCGGGCCGGAACGGAAAGATCTTCACCATTTATAAGTTCCGCACCATGCGCAGGGATACGCCTTCCAACCTTGCCACGCATCTGCTTTCCAATCCGGAGAGCTTCATTACGCCCATCGGTCGCCTCTTGCGCAAGACCAGCCTGGACGAATTGCCTCAGCTGTTCAACGTGCTCCGGGGGGATATGTCGCTCATTGGCCCGCGCCCTGCGCTCTTCAATCAATACGACCTGATCCGTCTGCGCGAGGAAGCGGGCGTCAACCGAGTGCGTCCCGGGTTGACGGGATGGGCGCAGGTCAACGGCCGGGATCTGCTGTCGATCCCCGAAAAAGTTGCCTATGATCGCGAATATGTCGAAAATCTAAGTCTTCGCTTTGATTTGAAATGTCTTCTGCGTTCCTTTACCTCGGTTTTGAGCGCGGACGGCGTCAAAGAGGGCGGAACGGGGCGTCGTCCATGATCCGGGTGCTGATTGCCGGGAAGGGCAGCTTTATCGGCACGGCGCTGCTTGCGCGCCTGCGCGCGTTTCCCGATCGGTTCGAAGCACGGGAAATGGATCTGCGCGATCCCGCGTGGCGCGACGCGGACTTTTCTTCCTTCGATTGCGTGGTGCATGTCGCGGGCGTCGCGCACGTCTCGCACAAGAAATCCATGGAACCGATCTATGCCCGCGTCAACCGGGATCTTGCCGTGGAATGCGCGAAAAAGGCGCGCGAGGCAGGCGTCGGGCAGTTCATTTTTCTTTCAAGCGCCAATATCTACGGCCCCGCCGCGCGCCCCGGCCGGAATTTTGTCATCGGGCCGGACGCGCTTCCCGCGCCCGGGGATGCCTATGCCCGCACCAAATGGGAGGCCGAACAGGCGCTGATGCAAATGGAGGCGGAGTCTTTCCGGATCGCCCGCGTGCGCCCGATGATGGTCTACGGTGCGAACGGGCGGGGAAACTACCGCCTGCTGAGCAAATTCGCGCGGTCGCTGCCCCTGTTCCCGGATTTTCCCAACGCGCACGGCGCGGTCTATGTGGAGCATTTGGCGGAACTTTTGCGGCTATTGATCGAGGATCGGGCGTCCGGCGCGTTTTGCGCGCAGGATGAAAGCGCGCATTCTACCGCCGATTTCGTGCGCGAAATCGCGCGCGCGCATGGCCGACGCATGTTTTTCCCCCGCACATTCAATCCCCTCTTGCGCCTCTTCGGTAATCTTTCCATCCTGCGCCGCGCCTTTGGGGGCTTTGCCTATTCCCCGGAAGCCGCGCACTATCGCGAAAATTATCGCGTCTGTTCCTTTTCGGAGGCTATCGCGCGCACTGAGCGCATCCGTCCCTCCTGAAAGCAATGCTCCCCCGGAGAACCGTATCCCCGGGGAAGCAAACTGTCAAAAAAACTCTGTGGGTAAACCCCTTCCAAATCGAGCGCGGCGGCGTGTACGTCGCGCTCGGTTTTTCCGGAGCGCAAGCGCAGGAAAAACAATTCCTCCCGTCAGGAAATCGCCCGGAAAATCCGCAGATTTTCAGATTTCCGCTGGCCTCTTCCCCTTCCATGAAAATCCACAGATTTTCATGGTGCGTGTCAAAATCCTTTTTTGACACGCAGGGGCGCGGCGGCATGTACCTCGCGCTCGGTTTTTCCGGAGCACAAGCGCAGGAAAAACAATTCCTTCGGTCAGGAAATCGCCCGGAAAATCGTGAGATTTTCAGATTTCCGCAGCCCTCTTCCCCTTCCATGAAAATCCGCAGATTTTCATGGTGCGTGTCAAAATCCTTTTTCACACGCAGATTCCCTGGGGAACCGTATCCCCGGGGAATCCTCTTTATCCGGTCCTATTCCTCGCCGTACAGCGCGTCCACAATCTCCTCCAGGCCGTCCACAATGCGCGGTCCGGGGCGACCGGTCAGCGAATCGTTGACCGCGTACACGCGCCCCTCCTCCACGCAGCGCAGTCCGCTGTACGGAGCGGTAGTCTTAAATGCCTCCACCAGCGATCCGTCATGCATGTAATCGGAAACCAGAACCACATCCGGGTCTGCCGCGAGAATCGCTTCCCCGGAATACATCGGCCAGGCATACTCCGAATCGCCCGCCACATTTTCCGCGCCCGCCATGGTCAGCATATCGTCAATAAAGGTTCCCGGTCCGGCGGAATAATCGCCGTATTCGCCGAAGGACAGCGCATAATACACCTTCAGCGGCTCCTGATCCTCGGGCACCCTCGCCAGCGCGGCCTGCTCCTGCGCGCGCATCTGCTCGATCAGGGAAGTGGGATCCGCGCCCACGACTGCCGCGACCAGCATGATTCCCTCGTAGATCTGCTCATAGCCGGTCGGCTCGTTGCAGACCACCGTAAAGCCCAATTCTTCCAATTTTTCCACAACTTCGATCTGCAACGTCGTAGAGGCAAAGATCACGTCCGGCTCCAGCGAGGCAATCAATTCCACATTCGGCCCGGAATAGTCCCCGACCTGTTCCAGGGAAAGCGCCTCTTCGGGATAATCGCTGTATGCGTCCACGCCGACGATCTTGTCCCCTGCGCCCAGGGCATAGAGGATCTCCGTATTCGCCGCGGAAAGTGAGATAATGCGCTCGGGTACCTGCGAAATTTCGATTTGCCTTCCCAAGCCATCCTGCACCGTTCCGGTCACATAAATCGCCGTGGGTCCGTCCGCGCCTCCGATGATGCCGATCGAAGCGTCCTCCGCCAGCGCCATGGGCGTCAGCGCGATCACCAATGCCATCAACCACATCCAACAACGTCTCATGTGTTTCTCCTTCTCGCGGCCCTCCGCCGCGAAGCGATGTATCCGTCCCGCCTTTCGGCTCGCCCGGGCAGGTTTCCTGGCTCGGCTTCCTCGCTTGCGCCGCCTTCCCGCTCTTTTCGAACAGTGGCCCTCGACGCGCGCTCCGCCTCACAGTAGCGGGGGCTGCCGCGGATTTGCACCGCGTTCCCTCTTTACTTTCCGTTTCCGGAATCACCCGGACGTCGGACGAACCTCTATCAGTATATCGTACATTTCCCTTTTGCGCAAGAGAAAACCCAAGGCTTCGCGGCCTTGGGCCTGTTCATCCCTCGGCCCGAGCCTTTTGGCGCTCGAGCGCGAGCTGACGTTCCAAAATCATCACCAACCTGGGCCGATTGTAGCGCTGGATGATGATAAAGGGCAAATTGCCCACCAGCACATACAGCACCATGCTGATCCAATTCCAAACCCTGGGCATCAGGATCAAAAAGATCGGGCTGAGCAGCGTCAAAACCCAGTGCACCATTTCCGCTACGCAGGTTTCGGCAATCAACCCCTCCAAAAAATCAGGACTGCGCATAATCGTCAGCTTCTTGCGGAAGGTCTTGGGCATGTAGCGGCTCATGTCCGGAACCCTGTCCTTCCATTTCTGAATCCGCAGTTTCTGATAGATCATGCCGCCTTTCTCCCAGGAAAACGTGCGATAGGGAAAGGCATGATAATCGAAATTCTTGCGCGGCATGGATTCGCCTATGCAGAAATTGATCACGCCCATCACTGCACAGATCAGCCCGAAGCGCAAGACGATCCCGAAAAACGCCGGTATTTCTAAAAGCAATCTGACAAACATTCGGTTCCCCCCGGTGATTTTTGCCTCAGTTCTTCCCTATGCGCGCCGCAGTTCTTCCGCCAGATCCCCGGCTCCGCGTTCGAGCAGGCGCGCGATTCGCCGGTAGGTCTGCAAATCTCCTCCAAACGGGTCGGGCACGTCCGCGTCTTTCAGAAAGCGCCGAACGCGCGCCTCCGGACATATCCGGAGGATTCCCTCGACATGCGCTTGGGTCATGGCAAGGAACAAGCTGTCCTGCGCAAGTTCCCTGGAAAACGGGCGGGCTCGATGTTCCGAAAGATCGATTCCCATTTCCCGCATTGCCGCCGCCGCATATCGGCTGGCCGGAGCGCCCGGGCGCGCGAACAGGCCGCAGGAAAGGATCTCCTCTTCCGGAAGCTCGCGCCGCAACAGCGCGGCGGCCATGGGGCTTCGACAAGTGTTCCCCGTACAGACGCAAATCAGCCGCATCTCTTTTTCCTCTTCGGCATCCTCCGCCGCCTTCCTTACGTTTCCACCACGCGAAACGCCGCCGCGCGCAAAAGCCGGTTCATCACCGCAAGGCCCACGCCCGTGGGCTCCACGGCCTCGCAGAAAATGACCTTCGCGCCCATGCGGTCGGCCTCTCGCAGCGCGCCGAACAAATTCTGCGCCATGGCCCGCGCGTCGGGTCCCAGCGAAATTATGCGTCTGTCCCCGTATTGCGAGAGATTCCCTTCCAGGGCCAGAATCAGCGCATCCTCGCTCCGGTCATAGCGGTTGCAGATTTCCCGCACGGTTCCCGGGCCGTGAAAGATCGTCACTTCGCCCCGAGGCGCGTAGTGCTTGTACTTCATGCCCGGGGAACGCGGCCGTTCGCCCTCTCCCAAGGGATGGAGCACCGCCGGGTCTACCTCGCAGGTTTGGGTCACGGCCTCGATCTGCGCCTGCGTAATGCCGCCGGGACGCAGCACGCGCGGCGCCGATCCCGTCAGATCGATCACCGTCGATTCCAGGCCCACTCCGCACGCGCCGCCATCCAGGATCAGCGGAATCCGGCCGTTCATATCCTCAAAGACATCCTCCGCCGTGGTCGGGCTGGGTCTGCCCGAACGGTTGGCCGAGGGCGCGGCCACCGGCACTTTCGCCAATTCGATCAACCGACGCGCCACGGGATGCGCGGGCATCCGGATCGCCACAGTGGCAAGTCCTGCCGTGACCCGCTCGGGCACCCGCGGGGATTTGGGGAAAATCAGCGTCATCGGCCCCGGCCAATACGCCGCCATCAGGCGTCGGGCCGCCTCGCAGGGTTCTCCCGCAATCAGCGGTGCCAGCTCTTCTTCGGAAGAAATGTGCACAATCAGGGGATTGTCCCCAGGGCGTCCCTTTGCCTGGAAAATTTTCTCCGCGGCATCCGCGTCCAGAGCGTTCGCGCCCAGGCCGTAGACCGTCTCCGTCGGAAATCCCACGACCTCCCCTTCCCGCAAAAGCGCGGCGGCCCGGGAAAGCGCCTCGCCCGTAGGCGGCAACAGCTGCGTCTTCATTTCTCCAACTCCATCAATTTCTCCTGCTCGGCCAGCGTCAATGCCGAGATAATCTCCTCGAGGTTTCCATCCAAAATTTCATCAATCTTGTACAGCGTCAGGCCGATGCGGTGATCGGTCACGCGCCCCTGCGGAAAATTGTAGGTGCGGATGCGCTCGGAGCGATCGCCGGTTCCTACCTGCAGGCGGCGGCGATCGGAATACGCGCCCTCCTGCGCCTCGCGCATCTGCTCGTACAGGCGCGATTTGAGCACCCGCATGGCCTTCTCGCGATTCTGAATCTGCGAGCGCTGATCCTGCGAGGTCACGACCAATCCGGTGGGAATGTGCGTGATGCGCACGGCGGAATCCGTGCGGTTTACATGCTGTCCTCCCGCGCCGGAGGCCCTGTAAGTGTCGATGCGCAGGTCGTTGGGATTGATCTCTACCTCCACGTCCTCCGCCTCGGGCAGCACCGCGACCGTGGCCGTGGACGTGTGAATGCGTCCCGAGCTCTCCGTCACCGGAACTCTCTGCACGCGATGGACGCCCGATTCAAATTTCAGTTTCTGGAACACGTTTTTTCCCTGGATCAGCGCCACGCTCTCCTTGATCCCGCCCAGTTCCGTGGAGCCGTCCTCAATCAGTTCCCATTTCCAACCCTGCCTTTGGGCATAGTGCTCGTACATGCGCAAAAGCTCCGCGCCGAACAGGCCGGCCTCGTCGCCGCCCGCGCCCGCGCGCACCTCCAGCACCGCGTTTTTGTGATCGTCCGGATCGCGCGGCAACAGCGCCAGGCGCGCCTGGTGCAACGCCTGATCCATTTCCGGCTCCAATCTCTCCAATTCCTCGCGCGCCATCTGCGCCATCTCCGGATCGGAAAGCATCTCCGTGGCCTGGTCGATCTCTTCGGCCAGCGCGCGGCAGCGCTTGGCGATGGCGTTGAGCTCCTCCATCTCGCTGTGCTCACGCATCAGCTGCGCGAAGAGCTTGGTATCCGCGATCACTTCCGGAAGCGTGATGCGGATGGAAAGTTCCTCATATCGGCTCTCCACCGTCTCGAGTTGAGAAAGAATCCTCGCTCGTTCGTCAAAATTCCCCTGCATTGGCGCATTTCCTCCTTGTCCACACCACGCGCTCCACGCCGTTGAGATCCCGGACAGCCTCGCCGCCTACGAGCGCGACCACCGCCTCCGCCTGTCCGATTCCCACCTCCAGAAGAAGATATCCTCCCCCGGCGAGGTATCTCGGCGCTTCCTCTGCGATTCTGCGATAAAAATCCAATCCGTCCGCCCCGCCGTCCAACGCCAGGCGCGGCTCCTTTTGTACTTCGGCCTGTAAGCCCCCGATCTCCCCCGTGGGAATATAGGGCGGATTGCAGGCAATCAGGTCAAACTCCCGCCCCGCAAGCGGCGCAAACAGATCCCCCTGCGCCGTTTCCACCTGCGCGCCCAGAAGCCGCGCGTTTTCCCGCGCAACCTCCAGCGCTTCCGAACTGATGTCCGCGAGCGTCACGCGCGCGTCGGAGCGGTCGTGCGCGATGCACAGCCCGATCGCGCCGCTGCCCGTGCACAGATCCAGCACCCGGGGGGAGGGAATCGGCCGCAAGAATTGCAACGCGAGTTCGGCCAATGTCTCCGTATCCTGCCGAGGGATCAACACCCGCTCATCCACCCGCAGGCACAGCCCCATCCACCATGCCTTTCCCAGAATATACTGCAAGGGCTCGCCCGCGATCCTGCGCGAGAGCGCCGCCTCCAATTGGGAAATTTCCGTTTCCGATACCGCACGGTTTGCGGAAAGATTCAGGCTTTTGAGGCCGAGAATTTCCTCCAAAAGGATGCGAACATCCACTTTTGCGTCCGGATTTTCCGCATCGCACAGGCGCTTGATCGCGCTCCATTTCCACTGGCCGACCGTCATCTCGTCTTCTTGACTCCTCCATAGCGCTTCCCCGTTTCAAAATCGAGGAAATCGCCCGACCAAAATTCTTTCCAAGACATAGCAAAACGCCGGAGGAGGACATTCCTCTCCCGGCGTTTTCGCGAATCTACATGCCGTAGCGCTTCTTGAAGCGATCCACACGTCCGCCGCTGTCAACCAGCTTCTGCTTGCCCGTATAGAAAGGATGGCACTTGGAGCAGATATCCACGCGCATCTCCTTTTTCACGGAACCCGTCTCAAAGGTCTCGCCGCACACGCAGCGAACCACTGCCTTGCCGTAATTCGGGTGGATGTTTTCCTTCATGGTATTCACCTCTTTGGCATCGAACTGTCGATTCTCCGGCGGAATCG
>DVMU01000215.1 GCA_018714825.1 Candidatus Pullichristensenella excrementigallinarum | reverse complement strand
TACCGCTTCATCCTCTGTCTGCCCGCCGGTCTGTTCCTCCTGCGCGCCCGCATCGGTTCCCGGAAGTTTCAGTCCCGCAGACAGGCACGCGCCGTAGACCCCGTTGCTCTCCAGGATTGCCCAGATGCTGTTGTACGCGTGGCAGGTAATCTGCGTTCCCTTCGGCAGCGTGCAGATTTTCTTTGCGGCCGTCGAAAAATTGTTGTATACCGGCAGGTTGTCAATCGCAACTTCCACGGTAATCGTTTTAAAGACCGTACCGTCCTTTGCCGCCCCGTTCTCATCCAACTGTGCCAGGGCCCCGAGATAGGTGTATCCCATTACGCCGTTGATTTCGACCTTTGCAGCTCCGTTCCCGGTTTCAAGGATGTTGACTTTCCAGCCCTGGCGCAACGTGGCAGATTGGCTCCTTGTCGTGGGCGCGGCATAGATGCGCGTATCCTGCAAGACGATGGCCTCTGTTTCCGCCAGCGCCGTAACGGACGAAAGAAGCGTCAACACAAGCGCGATCAAAAGTGCTATGGATCGAATTCCCTTCCTGTTCATAGGGTCTCCTTTCCCATTTGTATTGCGTAATTATTGCGGAATAAAGTTTGTATCCGCCGAATATGTTGCAATTCTATCACATTTGAAATAGTTTGTCAATATTTAGATGCAATAATATAGATTCCTATTTTCTGACCGTGCTTGTCGCATGATAAAAATTCCCTTCGGCGTATTGCCGAAGGGAACCGAAATCTTCCGCTTATTTTTTTGTCTGTCCAAGATATGCGTCCCGAACCCTGGGATCTTCCAAAAGGCTCGCGCCTTCGCCCTGCATGGTGATCTTTCCTGTTTCCAAGACATATCCGTACTTGGCGCATTTAAGGGCGGCGTTGGCGTTTTGCTCGATGAGGAGAATGGTAATTCCCTCTTTGCTGAGCTGCCGGATGATATGGAAGATATCCCGCACCACCAGCGGCGCCAAGCCCAGAGAAGGCTCGTCCATCATCATCAACTTGGGCCGGGTCATCATGGCGCGCCCCACAGCCAACATCTGCTGCTCGCCGCCGGAAAGAGTTCCGGCCATCTGCCAGGATCGCTCCTTGAGCCGGGGGAAAACCTCGTAGACGTGTTCCATATCCTTGCGGATGCCCGCGTCGTCCTTGCGCAAATACGCGCCGATCTTGAGATTCTCCGCAACCGTGAGGTTCGGGAACACGCGCCGTCCCTCCGGCACCAACGCGATCCCCCGGGAGACGATCTTCTGGGGATCCTTGCCGGTGATGTCCTCGCCGTTAAATTCGATCTTTCCCGCCTTGATGGGCACAATGCCGCTAATGGACCGCAAGGTCGTGCTCTTCCCCGCGCCGTTGGCGCCGATCAGCGTGACAATATCTCCCTGTTCTACCTCAAAGGAAATCCCCCGGAGCGCCTCGATGCCGCCATAGGATACCTTCAGATCGGTGACTTTCAAAAGGCTCATTCCTCATCCACCCCCAGATACGCCTGAATGACTTCCGGATTGTCCCGCACCCGCGCGGGGGTTCCCTCGGCGATGAGTTTGCCAAAGTCGATCACATAGATTCTATCCGAAATATCCATGACGAGGTTCATGTGATGCTCGATCATAAACACCGTCAATTGGAAATGCTCCTTGATCTGCCGGATGAATTCTCCCAATTCATCGGTCTCCTGGGGATTCATGCCCGCGGCAGGCTCATCCAGGAGCAAGAGTTTCGGCTTCGTTGCCAACGCGCGCGCGATCTCCAGGCGCCGCTGCTTGCCGTAAGGAAGCGAGGTCGCCGCCTCCTCGGCCACCGCATCCAGCCCCACGATGCGCAAAAGCTCCATGGCCTCCTCGCGCATCTTCCTTTCCTCGCGCGCATTGATGCGAAACGTCGCGGTGAAGGGATTGCTGGTTTTCCGCAAGTGCGTAGCGATCAGGACGTTTTCAAACACGCTCTGTGTCTTAAACAAGCGGATATTCTGAAACGTGCGGGCGATGCCCATCTTGGTAATCCGATCCGGCGTATAGCGCACGACGTGGCGATACTTCCCCATGTTCTCGCCGGCATAGAGCTTCTTCATCTTCCCGGAAGGATGATTGGAAGCGATGCGCTTCCCCTGAAACCAAATCTCGCCGTTGGTCGGCTCATAGACGCCGGTCACGCAGTTGAACGCCGTAGTCTTTCCCGCCCCGTTGGGACCGATGAGCGCGACGATTTCGCCTTCGTCCACCCGCATCGACAGGTTGTTGACCGCGACCACGCCGCCAAACTGCATCGTCACATCCTGCAACCGCAATACGTTTTCGCTCATTGCGCGGCCTCCTTTCCGGGTTTAGCGGAGCGTTTTTTCTTCCGGAACAGATCCGGAAGTTCCCGCATTCCCATCAGGCCCTGGCGATAGAACAGCACCACGACCATGATGATCACCGAAAATACCACCAACCGGAATCCGTTGCGCAGAAGCGGCACTTCCCAGGTTCCGATATACTGTTTCTGATCGAGGAAGCGCAGCCACCACTCGGAACAGGCCACAAACAAGAACGAACCGATGCAGCTTCCCGTGACCGAACCGATGCCGCCGATCACCACGATCAGGAGGATCTCATACGTCATGGCCGAAGTAAAGCTCTTGGCCTGAATTGTATTGGTAAACATGGCGAGCATCGCGCCGCCCACGCCCGCAAAGAAGGAACTGATGCAGAACGCCAGTTGCTTGTGCCGCGCCAGATTGATGCCCATGGCCTCGGCGGCCACCTCGTCGTCACGAATCGCCTTGAACGAGCGGCCGTAGGTCGAATTGATCAAAAGGACAATCGCCGCGATGCACACGCCCGCGATCAGGAAGGGCACCAGCGTGGAAAGATACAAAACCACCTTGCCCTCGGCATTGACAATGTTGAAATCGTTGAATGTGGGATAGTCCTTGAGCATGTTGGACCCATTGGTCACCGGCCCGAGCTTCTTCCATTGGAACACGGCGCGAATGATCTCGGCAAAGCCAAGCGTCGCGATGGCCAAATAGTCGCTTTTCAGGCGCAACACCGGAAGGCCGATCAGAAATGCGAACGCGGCCGCGACCAAACCCGCCAATAAAATCGCCGGGATCACGGGAAGCGTGATGCCGATCGCGCAGTCGAAATACTGATATACCCGATCGCGCACCTCCGAAGACATGCTGAAAATGGCGTATACATACGCGCCGATCAGCATAAACCCGGCCTGCCCAAGGGAAAAAAGCCCGGTAAAGCCGTTGAGCAAGTTCATCGAAACCGCGACCAGCGCGTATGTCGCGCCCTTTTTGAGCACCGTAAAGAGCATGGTGGTCGGCGGAATAATCTGCTCGAGCACAAACACAGCCACATACACCGCCAAAATAATGCCTGCTGCGATCCAGGTTGCGGCATCCGGGCGCTTCTTTTGGGATACTGTCCATCCTTTTTGCATCGTTCCGCCCCCTAAACCTTATCCGTCGTCTTTTCGCCGAACAGCCCCGTCGGCTTGACGATGAGGATGACGATCAAAAGCGCGAAGGTAAAGGCATCCGAAAAGGTCGTCAAATCCAGTGTCTGCCGGATCACGCCCGCTTTGAGAAGGATCAGATCCAATCCCTTAATCAGGTTTTCGCAGATGCCGATGATAAACGCCCCTACCACGGCGCCGGGAATCGATCCGATTCCCCCAAACACCGCCGCGACAAACGCCTTCAATCCGGGCATGGCTCCGGAGGTCTGGATGACGGTATTGTAATTGGTGAAATAGAGAATGGAGCCCACCGCCGCAAGGAAGGATCCTATGACAAAGGTGGTAGATATTACGGAATTGATCTTCACGCCCATGAGCTGGCTGGTTTCAAAATCCTTGGAAACCGCGCGCATCGCCATGCCCACCTTGGTGTGGTTGATCAGCAGCACCAAAAGCACCACGAGGATCAGCGTCAGAACCGGCGTGATCAACGTGACCATGCGCGTCGTCGCACCAAAAACATTGACCGATTGAGAAATCCACGGGATGGTCGGATAGACCTTGTTCAGCCCACCCGTCACATACAGCACCATATTCTGCAAAAAATAGCTCACGCCAATCGCGGAAATCATGATCGACATGCGCGGCGCGTTTCGCAGGGGTTTGTAGGCCACGCGCTCGATCAAGAAGCCGATGATCACCGTGATCACCATGGTCAGCGGCAAGGTCACATACAGCGGCAGGCCCGTGGCATTCAAATATACCATCAGAATGCCCGCGACCATGAACACGTCGCCATGGGCAAAGTTGATCAGCCGAAGAATTCCGTATACCATGGTATAGCCGATCGCGATCAACGCGTACTGTCCACCGACAGAAATGCCGGAGAGCAGATAGGGCAAAACCGTACTCAATGGAATATCCTCCTCGCTTTGCGCCGCTTCGGAAGGGTATGAGCCATGCCCTTCCGGGGCGGCGCCCTTTTGACTCCTCCAAAAATTCGGAATATCCGCGAAAAATTTCTCTGTCCGGCCCGCAAAACGCGTTGCCGTGGGAAAAATCCGGACAAACGCGGCGGGAGGTTTCCTCCCGCCATGGGCCGCCCGCAGTCGCCCCGCCGCTTCCGAAAGAGGCCTCGGCGCGATCCGCGGGCAGCATCGCTTGTTGTCAGCGGAAGGCTTTCGCCTTCCAAACCGCCAGGTACCTATTCGACGGTCTGGACGGTCACAAACTCCCAGCAATTGTCCGCCGTGTTCGCGGTCTTGATAAACGCGGAATCGCGGTTCGCGTCGCCGATCTCATTGAAGGAAATCGCCCCGGAAACACCCTCATAGGTAACATTCCACAGCGCCTCGTTGACGGCGGCGGGATCAGTCGTACCCGCAGCCTTGAGCGCCTCCAGCGCCACAAAGTAGGCATCGTATCCCATGGCGGTCACGGCGGAGACCATGTCGTTGCCGCCGTTGTTGGTGAGCATTTCGGGGTTGGCGTTCATCCAATCCTTGATGCCCTGGTCAAACTCGGGCGACGCACCTTCCTGATAGAAGGTAGTGATATAGATCTTGACATCTTTCCCGGAAGCCGCGTTGATGATCACGTTGCTGTCCCAAGTATCGCTGCCCAGCAGCGGGAAGGTTACGGCCTGCGCCGCGGCCTGGTCTACGATCTGGGTCGTATAGGCCAGAGAGCAGGGCGCGAAGAACACTTCCGCGTTCATGGCCGTCGCGGTGGAGAGATAGGAAGTAAAGTCCGCGTTGCCGGTGGGGAAGTTCTCGGAAATGACCGTTCCGCCCAACGCCTCGAAGGCCTGCTGGAAGTAGTACGCCAGGCCCACGTCGTAATCATTGCCCAATTCGGCCAGGCAGTACGCAGTGCGCGCGCCCAACTCGTTGTACGCATAGTTGGCCAGAACCGTTCCCTGGAACGGGTCCAGGAAGCAGATGCGGAAATAGTGCGTATTGCCCTCGGTCACCGCCGGGTTGGTGCAGGTCACGCCGATCGCCGGGATGCCCGCATCCTCAAAATAAGGAGAGCCTGCAATCGAGACGCCCGAACCATAGGAACCCAGAACCAGCGAAACGCCCGCGCTGACCAACTGCTGCGCTGCGGAGGGCGCCTTATCGGTCGAAGAAGCGTTGTCCGCATAGACCAGCTCCACCGTGTATTCCTCGCCGCCGATTTCGACGGTGGGCGCGAGGTAGTTGGCGTATTGCATTCCCAGCATTTCCTGCTTTCCGCCGGCGCCGCTGTCGCCCGAAGCCGGCTCGAACACGCCGATCTTGACTACGTTCTCCGCCAACGCTGCGCTCGATAAGAGCAGCGCCAAAGTCAGCAAAAGGGCAAACAATTTCTTCATGGAAACCCCTCCCGAATTCAAATTTACCGTTATCATTATAACGTTTTTGGGGTAAATATGCAAGTCCATATTGCAAAGTAACCAAAATTTCGCCGTTGTCCTCCGTTCGCGGACAAAAATTGCAATTTCCTCATTTTTATCCTTCGTTTATATTCTTTCATCAGTTTTTTTCCGCAACCTGTCCGTGAAATACAGACATTTCGTTCGCGTATTAAATACATTTGCCTGCTTGCGTACAAAGAAAAAGTCTGCTATAATGGTACAAACGGAAAGGAGCAGACACGCATGGGTCTTTTTTCGAGTGAGGCGGAACGCCAGCGCAAGCAGAATCTCAAGGATTTGGAAGACAAGCGGCTTCGCTTTGCGCAGATGTTTGCGGAGCAGAAGATCGTTCCGGAAAATATTTTGTTTACCCAGCGCGACGGAGGCTTTGCGGCCGTTGCCGTCGCGGGAGATGAATTTTTGCTCATTACCGGTCCCGCTCCCGGGGCGGAGGAGGATTTTTCCCTCTTGCGCGTAAAACAGGCGCGCGCCCGCACCGAGCCGATACGGATCAAATCGGAAGGTCTTGGCGGTCTTCTGGGTTTTGGCAAGAAGGGCGGCCTGGGCTTTAAATTGTTGATCGACCATGTCGAAGGGGAAGAGCCCTTCGAATTGGTCGTGCTCTCCGGGCTTTCGACCTATCTGGAATCGGAAGGAACCAAGGCCGCGCTGTTCAGCCCCAAGCGTCGCCGCGGAAATCCCAATTTCGTTTGGGAGTTTCGCCCGGTAGATCGCGATCTTCTCGAAAAGATTGAGAGCCGCTGGCTGCATTTGATCAACGGCTGAGCATACCGCATACAACGCATAGATCCGGGACTGCTCCCAGCACTTGGCGGCAGTCCTCTTTATTCTATGCGCGGCTGATGCGGATATTTGCAAAAACAGCTATTGGGAGGCTTCATGTCCAGGGATTTTCAAAGCGCCCGGCACTGGGCGCGGGAACTCATCGAGGACGCGCTCTTTCCCGGCGCGCGGGCCGTAGATGCGACGCTCGGCAATGGGCACGATGCGCTTTGGCTGTGCGAACGGGTGGGAGAAGGCGGTCTGGTCTACGGCTTTGACGTCCAGCCTGAAGCGCTCTTGCGCTCCAAAGAGCGCCTGGACGCAGCTGGACTTCTTTCCCGCGCACGCCTTTTCCTCATGGGGCATGAACACATGGCCGAAATGGTGAAAGAGGCCGTGGACGCTATCGTCTTCAATCTGGGATGGCTGCCCGGCGCACAGCATCGCGTTACCACGCGCGCGCAGACCACGCTCGCGGCCGTGGCGCAGGCAATCGACTTGCTTCGCCCGGGCGGAATTCTCACCGTGTGTATCTATCCCGGGCATGAAGAGGGGCTTGAGGAGCGAGACGCCCTACTGCGTTGGGCGCAGAGCGTTGACCCCCGCTTCGATGTGCTGCATCGCCACTATCTCAATCAACCCAATCATCCGCCGGAACTGCTCGCCGTGCGCCGGCGTTCCTAGTCTTTCGCCTTAAAACCACCATAAATTTGACAAAATTTCTTCCCTGTATTATACTTGGCATAGAAATATCGCTGTTCCTGCCGCCAGGGAAACTCCCGGCGGTTAACCGATCCCACAAGGAGTGATTCGCATGTCCCAAACCCCGTATAAGCGCAAGCGCGGCGATCGCCGGGACGGCATCTGGCTCAAGGATCTGGACCCGATGCACGGCTTCACGCCCTACCTCTATCCCAATCGCGCAGACAACGAGGCTTTCATTGAAGAGTCCATCGATCTGACCGCCATCAACGCCTTTCTGGCCGAGAAGAACCAAGAACACCCGGATTTTAAGTACACCTATTTTCACATCATTCTTGCTTCCATCGTCAAAGCCCTGACGCTCAAGCCGCGCATGAACCGCTTTATTGCCGGAAACCGCGTCTATCAGCGCAAGGAGCTGACCGCCGCCTTTGTGGTCAAAAAGCAATTTCACGAGAATGCCGAGGAATCGCTGGCGTATCTGAAATTCGACGAGAATTCCACTTTGGAAAGCATTCATCAGTCCATCTACAATGAAATCCACACCTTCCGCGAGGAAAACAAGACCGATAATTCCACCGACGGCATGGCCATGCTGCTCAAATGCCCCCGTCCGATCCTGCGGCTGGTGATGAAGATTCTCTTCGCGTTGGATTATCGGGGGAAGGTTCCCTATTCCCTGGTCAAGACCGACCCGAATTATGCCTCCATTTTTGTCAGCAATCTCGGCTCCATCAAGCTCAATGCAGCATATCATCATCTAAACAACTGGGGCACCAATTCGCTCTTTGTCGTGATCGGCGAAAAGTACAAGGCCCCTCGGTACGATGATAATGGCAACGTAACCGGAATGCGCGAAATGCTCAATCTGGGCATTACTCTGGACGAGCGCATTGCCGACGGATACTATTATTCCAAGACCATTCAACTGGTCAAGCACCTTTTGCAGAATCCCCAGTTGCTTTCCCTTCCGGCAAAGGAACCGGTGGAGGTTCCTTAAGCAGCTTCCAACCGTAGGCCCTAAGGTTGAAGAAAAGCGCTCGCTTCCTTTATTTGGGAAGACGATTTGCGGGCGCATGGTTTGTCGGCGCTCTGATTCCAGCGAGAAAATGCTCGCTGGAATTTTTGCATTTTTCGCGATTGCCGCGCCCGCCCTCGCTCCTTCCGCCTCGGCAAACCCGCAAGCGACCAACAAACTTTTCTTGGCTTCTTGCCTTTTTTTCGGGAACACGATATAATGAAACGGGCCGTAGGAAACGCAAAATCCTCCGGCCGCCATTCTATTGGGCCTGCCGGAACACCCCCAAAGGGCTGTGCGGCATTTAAAAAAAGGGAGGTAATCGCATGTTAGGTCTTTCCCGCCGGGCATTGGGCATCGCGCCTTCGGCGACGCTTTCCATTGACGCGCGCGCCAAAGAATTGCGCGCGCAGGGCATGGATGTCGTCGGTTTCGGAGCCGGAGAACCGGACTTTGATACGCCCGAATATATCCGCGAGGCGGCAAAGCGCGCTATCGACGAAGGCAAAACCCGCTATACGCCCGTCGCCGGCACGCTTTCGCTGCGCAAAAAAATTGCCGAAAAATTTCTTCGGGACAACGGGCTTTCCTATACCCCGGATCAAATTCTCGTCTCCAGCGGCGCAAAGCAATCGCTGTTTAATGCGTTCAGCGTCTTGCTCAACGAGGGGGACGAAGTCCTTATCCCGCAACCGTATTGGGTCAGTTATCCGGAAATGGTCAAGATGGTCGGCGGGGTGCCCGTTTTCGTCGCAACTCCTGCGGAGGAAGGCTTCCGCTTCACTGCAAAGACCCTCGAACCCTTTGTAACCGCGCGCACAAAGGCGCTCATCCTCAATAGCCCCAATAATCCCAACGGCTTCGCACTCTCCCGCGACGCGCTCGAGGGGATCGCGCGCCTGGCTGTGGAGAAGCAATTTTACGTCGTCTCCGATGAAATCTATGAAAAGCTCATCTACGATGGCGAGGAGCACGTCTCCATCGCCTCCCTGGGGGAAGACATTTATGCGCAGACCATCGTCGTCAACGGCGTGAGCAAGACCTATGCCATGACCGGCTGGCGAATCGGTTATGCTGCCGGTCCCAAGGAAATTATCAAGCGCATGTCGGCCTTCCAGAGCCACGCTTCCAGCAACGCCAACTCCATCGCGCAGTATGCAACCGAAGCCGCGCTCTCCGGCGGCGAAGATTATCTCGCGGAAATGGTTCGTGAATTCGACGCGCGCAGGACGCTTCTGTACGATCTGGTTGCCGCGGCGCCCGGGCTGTCTGCCAATCTTCCCAAGGGCGCGTTTTATATGATGGTCAATGTCAAGAGCGCCTTCGGCAAATCCCATGGAGGCAAGCTCATCCAATCCTCCACAGACTTTGCCGCCCTGCTTCTGGAGGAAAAGCATGTGGCCGTCGTGCCGGGCGAGGCCTTTGGGGAGCCCGGTCATGTCCGCCTTTCCTATGCCACCAGCCGCGAGCGCATCCAAGAGGGGATTCGCCGCATGGCCGAGTTTATGGGCGAATTGCAATAGCTGTTGGAGTCGAATCCCTTTGCAAGCCCGCTTAATCTTAAAAAATGGGGGCCGTCCGATTTTCGGACGGCCCCCCTCTTTTGGAATTTTCAGAAATTAGCCGATCGCGGCAATTTCTTCCTCGGTATAGCCGTGCACCTGGGAGAGAATATCATCCACCTGGTCCAACAGGATCAGCTGGCTGTCCAGACGCTGGCTCTCAACTTCCTCGCCCTGGAGGAGCTTCGCGGCATAGTCCGCAGCGCCATGCGCGTATCCGAAGGTGTCCTGCGCGACGGTCGCGGTCAGCTTGCCTTCCTTGAGGGCGATGCAGCCGAGCTCATTGGCGTCCACGCTGAAGACCTTGATGTCCATCCTGTCGGCCATCTCCATGGCATTGATCGCGCCCAGCGCCATATCGTCGTTGGCAGCGAAGATGCACTCGATCTCGGGGTTGGAGACCAGCCAGGCTTCCACAATGGGCTGCGCCTCGGAAGTGGTCCAGTTGGCGGTCTGGTCGTCGATGATGTTCGCGCCCGCAGCCTCCAATCCAGTGATGAAGCCTTCGTGACGGCCGTCCGCGTGGAAGGTTCCGTCAATACCGCGCAGGATCACGCAGTTGGTGCCTTCGGTGACCATGCCCTGCTCCACGGCGTAATCCACCAGCAAGGAGCCCTGCTGCACGGGATCCGCGTCGAGGTAGTAGCTCGCCCCGTCGTCATTGACGCTGCCGACGGTCACGATGACATAGATGCCCTTGGAAACCGCATCCTGAATGATCGGCACGGGCGAATCGGGGTCATTCTGCTGGAGGATGATGGCGTCAAATCCATCGACCACGCAGGTTTCCAGCAGCTCGTTGATGACGTTGTTGTCGATCTCGCCGTCAAACATTTCCACAGTATACAGGTCGCTGTAATTCTCCTCCCAGTACTCCATGAAAATCTGGCCGACGAGGTAGGTGTAGGTATCCGAATAGCCCTTGCAGATAAAGGCCACGCGCGGCAGTTCCTCCGCGACCGCGCCGAAGGACATGCCCAGAACGAGCATAAGCGCCAACAGGATACTCAGCAGTTTCTTCATGTTGAAAATTCCTCCCGCAAGTTAATTTACAAATCGCATCTCTTATAGGACGCGTTTTGTTTCAGCATATTGGAGCGACAAAATCAGGTGCGCTTGCCGCCCTTGGTCTTGATATCCACAACCACAGCCAGCACGATGATCAGGCCCGTGATAATTTGCTGGTAGTAGGATTGCACATGCATCAGCGTAAACACGTTGGCCAGGATTCCGATGATCATCGAACCGACCAACGTTCCGCTGATGGTTCCCAAACCGCCTGCCAGAGAAGCGCCGCCGATGATGGCCGCTGTAATGGCGTCGAACTCCAGGCCGACGGCTTCCGCAGGCTGACCGGAATTGAGCCTGGCCATGAACAGCGCACCCGCAAAGGCCACACAGATTGCGTGGTACAGGTATGTGCGCATGATCACCGATCCGGTATGGATACCGGCTGCGCGCGCGGATTCCATGTTGCCGCCCACCGCATAGACATGTTTCCCGAATCGCGTCTGGGTGAGCAACACCCATGTGATGATCAAAAACACGATCATGAACAGCACCGGGAAAGGCACTACGCCGAACAGCTTTGCCTGCCCGATCTTGACGATGTTACCGCACTGCTTGATAACCTTGCCGTCCGTATACATCAGCGCCAAGCCGCGCGCGGCCGTGGAAATGGCCAACGTCACGATAAAGGCCGGAGCATTGAAAATCGTGATGACCAACGCGGCGGCTCCATACATGGCCACGCACAATACAACTCCCGCGAGGATGGCCAGAACTCCGCCCAAGACATCCGGAAGCCCCATATTCTGGGTCAATTGCTTAAACGTTCCCAGGATAAAGCATCCGCCGAACGCCACCATGGAACCGGCCGACAGGTCGGTATTGCCGGTAATGATCAATAGGGTAATGCCGCAGGCGATGATCGTCACCACCGAAGTCTGGGTAAGGAGGTTGATGATATTTGCCTGCGTGAGAAACACCCTCGACATGCACGCGCTGAGGATGACAAATATGATCAAAATGAAGAATATGCCGACCTTGTTGTACACCTCGGCAAAGGATGGCCGCTTTTTCAAGGTCTCCTGCTGATTCGCGTTCATTCTCTTATGCCCCTCCTACCGCATAATTCATGATGGCTTGGGAGCTGATTTCGCCCTTCTGCAACTCGCCGCGGATTCTGCCTTCATGCACGACGATCACCCGATCGCTCATGCCGATCAGCTCCTCCATATCCGAATCGATCAGAAGAATCGATACGCCCCTGTCGCACATCTGGTGCATCATCTTATAAATCTCATACTTGGTTCCCACGTCGATGCCCTTGGTCGGCTCATCGAGGATCAGCACGCTCGGTTCCACGGACATCCACTTGCTCAAAACCACCTTTTGCTGGTTGCCGCCGGAAAGCGTCTCCGCCTTTGTGCTGGGCGAGGGGACTTTCACCGCGAACAGGCGGATCATCTTATCCACCAATTCCCGAATCGCGCGATGCTTGAGCCAGGCGCTTTTGAAGATGTGTTGATAGGAAACCAAGGCGATGTTGTCCGCCACAGAATGGATCAACGTCAAACCCTGACGGCGCCGATCCTCGGGAACCAACACAATTCCATTGGTAATGGCGTCGTTGACATCGCGGATCTTGAGCTGTTTTCCATCCAGATACACTTCGCCGGACTGCTTGGGGTCCATGGCCATAATCGAGCGCGCGATTTCCGTGCGCCCCGCGCCAATCAGGCCCGCGACGCCGAGGATTTCCCCGCTCCTGAGTTCAAACGATATATCCCGGAAAACGCCCGGACGGTTGAAATTCTCCACCCGAAAGCGCACATCTCCGATTTCGCAGGTCTTGGCCGGATACACTTCCGTCATCTTGCGGCCCACCATCATCTCGATAATATCGGGAATGGAGGTGTCCTTGGCCTCTACGGTGCGGATATGCTGACCGTCGCGCAAGACCGTTATATAATCCGCGATGCGGAAGATCTCGTCCATCTTGTGGCTGACGTATATGACCGTAATCCCGCGATCGCGCAATTCATTGATTTTTTTGAATAAAAATTCAATTTCCGTTTCTGTCAAAGAGGACGTCGGCTCGTCCATCAGAATGACTTTCGCGTTGGAGGAAATGGCCTTGACAATCTCCAGCATCTGCGCTTCGGCAACCGAAAGAGCCTTCATCTTGCTCTTTAAATTAAAAGAAAGCCCCTGTTCCTCCAAATACTCGCGCGCCTGACGCATCATCTTTTTGCTGTCGAGAAACGGGCCCTTCTTCCCGCGAATCTCATGTCCGAGATAGAGGTTTTCCAGCACCGTCATCTCGGGAATGATATTCAATTCCTGATAAATCATGGCAATGCCCGTCTGCAAAGCATCAGACGGACCGTTAACATGCAAAGGCGCGCCGTCAAAGAGAATTTCGCCCTTATCGGCCTTGTACAGGCCATTGATTACCTTAAACAGCGTCGACTTCCCCGCGCCGTTTTCTCCCACAAGCACATGGACACAGCCCTTGCGAATGCCAAAGCTGACGTCGGAAAGCGCCTTGACGCCCGGGAAGCTTTTGGATACGTGGCGGAATTCCAGGATGTACTCCGAACTCGAGTTCGCCCTGTTTTCGCTTCCTTCCATCGCGCTTGTTCACCTCCTTGCGTGTGATTATACCATGTTTTTTTGCTTTTTGTCAATATATCAGTCTCTTGGAGTTAAACTCCCCATCCCAGTTTGTCCCTCCTTTTTGCTTTCTCTTACGCATAGCTTTCTTCCCACAAAAATCGCCTATCCCCCTTTCTTTGTCCGGCTTGACTTGCGCTGAAGGATTCCTTATAATGTTCCTATCTATATAGGAGGAAAGGTTCATGCGCAAGTTGATGGCCTTCGTGCTGTGCGTCCTGATGTTCCCCATTACAGCATTGGGCGAAGTAGATTTATCGGAATACACGCTGGATCAGCTCTATTCCCTGCGCGGCGCGATCGACGAGCGAATCGCCCTGTTGGAGGAAGAGCAGTCGCTGCCCGTCTATGAGAGCGGTACCTACCTAGTCGGCGAAGAAATTCCCGCCGGGATCTACCTTTTGCAGGAAAAGGGGTACGCTTTGTTCCCCAGCGTCCTGGTGCGCGCGGGCATAGAGGAAGATTCGGAGCTGATCTCCTATGATCTTGTGATTCATTGCGCCGTAATCAATCTCACTGCGGGGCGCTATGTGACCTTTACAGATGTAACTGCCTATCCCTTTGATTCGGCGCCTGCCTGCGGGTTGGATGCGGAAAATTCTGCCGGTGAAGGCGGTTACTGGGTAGGCCGCCAGATTCCTGCGGGTAAATACCAGATTACCCCGGATGAGAAATCTCCCCTCTCCAGTTACAGCGTGTATAACGACATCCTCGGCATGAACGCGCAACTTCTCAAATTCGAAGTTGTTGGCCATTCTACG
>DVMU01000214.1 GCA_018714825.1 Candidatus Pullichristensenella excrementigallinarum | reverse complement strand
GATAGTATTTCCCCGCGTCCAGAGCGGTCATGTAATTGTAAAAATACGCCTCTGTCGGCATATAGGCAATCCGACGTTTCTCCCTTGCGCCCACCGGATTGCCCTCAAGTAGAATTTCCCCGGAAGTGGGCTTGACAAGTCCCGCGATCATCTTCATCAAGGTCGTCTTTCCGCTTCCGTTGGGGCCCAACAAGGCAATTAGCTGGCCCTCTTCCATGGACAAAGTCATATGATTGACCGCCGTCTTTCCCTGATATCGTTTGACGACGTCTCGTACTTCGAGCATTCCCATTCCTCCCAGTTGTTCATATCGTTGTTCTGACGCAACCTTTGCGGAAATGGTTGCACCTTTCTAAAAAAAACGGGAAAATTATTCCGGACTATCTCAAAGCCTTGCCTCAGGAACCACCCGGAAAATCCGAAGATTTCCGCAGGCTTCTCCCTCTTCCATAAAAATCCGCAGGTTTTCATGGAGCGTATCGAAATCCTTTTTTGACATGCGCATTATTCCCAATCCTCCTCGGGGAAAACCCCCTCGACCGCCTGCGCGATCGTGTCCCATCCAAAGCCGCGCCGGGCAAGCGCTTGCGAGAGTTTTTGCCGGGCTTCGCGCGGGGGAAGTTTTTCGTAACGGCGACGCAGCGCCCCGACCGCACGCTGCGCAGCAGAAAGCTGCTGTTGCTCGTCCAAGGGATCAAGGGCCATGGAGAGATCCTCTTCGGAAATTCCTTTGCCGCGCAATTTTCTTTTGAGCGAATAGGCGCCGACCGGTCGGTCGATCGCCAATTCCACCTGGCGCTGCGCGTAACGTCGATCATCGATCAGACCGATCTCCGTCAGGCGCGCAAGCACAGCCTCCACTGCCGGAAGGACATATCCCTTGCGCGACAGGATTTTTGCAAGCTCATTGCGGGTACGCGCGGAAATGTCCAGCGCGCACAGCGCGGCCTCATAGGCCTCTTTGCTCTGCAAAGCGGCGATCGAGTCCAGATAGGATTCCGTTTCCAAACAATCTCCCGGCTGCAGCGGCCGCAGAAAAAAGTGTTTTTGGCGAATCTGGAGCTTTTCGCCCGCGTCCGTCAGCACTTGCGCAATGCCGCGCCGAATTTCCACCGAAACGACCGTTGCCATTCTCTCACCTTCCGCGAGGTAGAATAGCACATTTTGGATTTTCCGTCAAATCTCGAACTCCGGCGCAAAACTTTTTCGAAGCTGCGTCCCGTTCTTGACGCGCGCGGGCAAATTGTGCTATGATAATGGATATTCATATGCAATTGGGAGGGATTGTCCATGTCCGGACACAACAAATGGTCTACCATCAAGCACAAGAAGGAAAAAACCGACGCGCAGCGCGGCAAGGTATTTACCAAGATTGGCCGCGAGATTGCCATCGCCGTGCGAGAGGGAGGCCCGGATCCCAACTCCAACAGCAAGCTCAAGGACGTGATCGCCAAGGCCAAGGCCGCGAATATGCCCAATGAGAATATCCAGCGCTCCATTAAAAAGGCTTCCGGCGAAGGAGACGCCGCGCAATATAAGGAAATTACATATGAGGGATATGCTCCCGGCGGCGTCGCGGTGATTGTCGAGGTGCTTACCGACAATCTCAATCGTACGGCTTCGGAAATCCGGCATATCTTTGACAAGTGCGGCGGTTCTTTGGGCGCGTCCGGATGCGTATCCTGGAAATTTGAGCGCAAGGGCGTCATCGAGATCGACAACGCGAAGGGTTTGGACGAGGACGAATTGATGATGCTGGCGCTCGACGCGGGCGCGTCGGATGTGGAAGCCGCTGAGGACGTAGCGGTAATTTATACGGACCCCAACGATTTCTCTTCCGTGCGCGATAATTTGGAAAGCGCAGGTTGCACTTTCTTGTCTGCGGAACGCGAGATGGTACCCACTACCACGACCGAGATTTCCGATGCGGAAACGGTCGCCAAAATTCAGAAACTTCTGGATTGGTTGGAGGATTATGACGACGTGCAGAACGTCTTCCATGACGCAGACCTCCCGGAGGAAGAGGAGGAGGATTAGGCATGAATACCGCTCCCATCGGCGTGTTTGACTCCGGTATGGGAGGATTGAGCGTATTGAGCGCTCTGCGAGCGGCGCTGCCGTCGGAGCACTTTGTGTATTATGGGGACAACGCCCACGCGCCTTACGGACCTCGGGAGGCGGAGGAAGTCGTTTGTCTTTCGCGGCTCGCCGCCCAAAAGCTCATGGAACGCGGGATCAAGGCACTGGTTATTGCCTGCAATACGGCCAGTTCCGCATCTATGGAAATCTTGAAGGAAGAATTGCCTATCCCGGTATTTGGGCTTGAGCCAGAATTGCGCAAGGCCAAGGAAATTGCCGGAGAAAAGGGCGTATTGGTTCTGGCGACAGAGGGCACGCTGCGCGGCGCGCTGTATCGTCGGGCGTTGGAACGCTATTGCCCGGAAGCCGTGGGAATTCCCGCGCCGGAAGCTGTCCTGATGGTGGAACGCGGGGCATTGGAGGGAAGAGAGCCCGAGGCGTACTTCTCGGAAAAATTTGCGCCGTACGCCGGCGAAGAGATCGGCGCGATCGTTCTGGGATGTACGCATTTTCCCTTCCTGAAAAAAGCGATCTCCCGGGCGATGCCCGGCACGCCGCTCCTGGATGGGAACGAGCGACTGTTGAGCAATCTGTGTCGGACCTTGCGCGGCGATCTGTGCGTGCAAGGCGAAGGAACGGTTGAGCTCCTTTCCTCAAGCGAAGATGAGGATGTGTTGCGGCGGATGCACGAGCTTTTCGAGCAAGCGGCTTCTCACGATTTCAGCCCCCTGGAGCGCGCGCTTTGGCGCAACAAAGCCCTGTTTTCCGCGGGTGCGCTCAACTGTGCGGAAACTGTGCTTTCGACCACGCTGGAGGCATGGGGATTGGAAGTTCCCTTTGTTCCCCGGATTGCCACGCCCTTTGGCGGCGGAATGGGGGCCATGCGTTCCACTTGTGGCGCGTGTACCGGCGCGCTGATGGCCATCGGCATCGCTCTGGGGCGGATACCCGGCGGGGATCGTGAGCCCGCTTATTCCGCAGCGCAGGCGTTTTTGCGATGGATGAACGCAGAATACGGCACGCACGATTGCGGGGAATTGATTCACCAGGATCCTGCAAATCCCGAAAAGTACAGGGATTCGCGCCTGTGCGATACGCATGAAACCGTTTGCCGTCCATTGATTGAACGGGTCGTGCGGTATTTGGTGGAAAATGTTCATCCGAAATAGGCGGCGTTTTCCCCTTTTCTTTTTGAAGATCGATGGTTTAAAGGATACGGCGCCTTCGCCGATCCATGGGCAAACGAGAATGGAGGGGCTGTTGCAAAAGCAAATTTGTTGCAACAGCCCCTTTTTATTCGGCCTACGCCTCGCTTTGTAGCGAGGAATCTTCCTCATCATTGCATTGGAAATCGGTATCGATATAGTTTGCAAGCACGCGCGCCTTAAAATTACGGGGATTGCAAATCGATGTCAGACTTCCCCCGGAGACATCCAAATCCTCCGGAAGCACAAAGTGAATGCGCTTAACCCGGATATTTCGGCAAGTAGGATAGCTGTGTGCAGGAAGGGTCATGGTTTTCATTCCACGCGGATATTCCAATCCGTTTGCATCAACTTCCGAAAGAACCACAGCAAGGGCGACTCGTCTTCTAGGGCAGACGTTTTTCATGGTCAGGTCCAATTGCAAAATGCGCCCCAGGGACTCTAAAGAAGCCTCGCCCATATCGATGAGCACGGAATCTTGACACCCTTCCATGGTCAGATCCACGGGAATCGGACAAGGCTCGGGATGGACGATGACGGCGCATTCCACCATCACGGTGGGAGCGGGGAAGGTGACGGAATTCTGTTCATCATCGGAATAGCTGATGGATTGATTCACAAGTTTCTCTCCGGAGTTCTGCGCAATATGCTTGATATAGAATTCCAGAGAAGCTCCCTCGTTTGCGGAAACGCCCAGTTCCGGGATTTTCCATTGCAGGGTATTTGCATTCAGCGTCATTGCGGTTCCCTTTGTAGGGGGAACGACGCTCGTGATGGTGAAGTCGGAATTTACCACCTCGTCAATTACGATATTGGTAGCGCCGGTTTTGGAGATGTTGGCGGCCAAATCCTCAAAGAGGTTTTCCAGATCCGCGTCGTTTGGCGTCACGGCGACATGGGAGGCATCTGGATCAGTCGCCCAGTTGTTGAGCACGCTGACGTCGATGCCGTCCGACCCGATCAGGCCGATGCAGTAAATGATGATTCCGGATGCGCGCGCAGCTGCGGCAACCGGGGCAGGCGGGGGACCGGCGGTGGTTTTCCCGTCGGTAAACATTACGATGACCTTTGCATTTGTAGAAAGCGGGTCAAATAACTGCGACGCCTTGGCAAAGGCATCCGCATGGTTGGTGGAACCGTCCGCAATCAGGCTGTCCACTGCGGTTTTCAGAGTGTCTACCGATGTGATCAGCTGCGTATTGGCCACGGCGGCGCTGGCAAAGCTGACAATGCCGATGCGGCTTCCGGAACCGATGTTTCCGTCCTGTGTACTATCGGTGGCCTCGTCGATGATATCGATAAAGGTCTTTGCGCCGGCT
>DVMU01000213.1 GCA_018714825.1 Candidatus Pullichristensenella excrementigallinarum | reverse complement strand
CGGGTAAAGAGATTGCCCACATGTCCGTAATTCCAAGCCAGATCCAGCTGGGTCTGAATGTCCAGCTGCGCATTGACCATATTCGGAGAAAATTCCCATTGCGAATCGCCGTATTCCAGGGTAAGAGAGCGCGTGCTCCAATTCTCTTCCAGGGTTTTAAACATCTCCGAGGCTTCCAGGCGGCTCATGCCCTTGAGGGAAATCCCGTTGACATAGACATTGTAATATTGATTATCGCCCAGCCCCAGGACTACCATGGTATCGATGGCGAACCAAAGGATGGCGATGGCCAACACAATAAGCGCCAGTCCGATGAATCTGGCGCGAGGATTCTTTTTCCGCCTTGAAACCGGACGCCGGGCCGCGACTTGCCGGGAAGGGGCGGGCCTGCGGGCCGCCGGGTTGGCCGAAGCGGGCCTACGCGGCGCCTGCCGGGGCGGAGTTTGCCGCCGCTGAGGCGAGGGACGTTTTTGTTGCATGGTTCCTTTCCTTTCCAAGACCATTATAACACAATCCCCTTTCCCGGAGAAGGGGTTTTCAGTTAAGGGTCGAAAAATATGTTTCGCAGAACGAAGACTTTGAAGGACAAATGGACAAAAATACCGCGGGGATTTTTTACAATCCCCGCGGCATCGCGGATTAGATTTGCGTCAGACGATCCTCGGAAGAGGAAGATTGTTCCGCAGATTCCTGCCCGGGGGTTTGTTCCGCGGAATCCCCGGAAGACGCGCCTTCCTGCGCGGAGGCGGCGGAACTGTCGGATTCGGGAGCCTTTTCCGAGAGAGAACCCGTCTGCATAAACTGCTTGAATTCTTCGAAATCCAGCTTTTCCCGATCCAGCAGAATCTGCGCGAGCCCGTGAAGCTGATCCATGTGCTCCGTAAGGATGGTTTCGGCACGATTGTAGCCGTCACTGATCAGAGCGTGCACCTCGCGATCGATCAGCGAATTGATCTCCTCGGAGAAAGCGGAATGCTGCTGGGAGAAACTCCTGCCCAGGAAGACTTCCTGATCTCCGCCCAGGAAGATCGGACCGGCCTTGTCGCTCATCCCGTATTCAGTGACCATGCTGCGGGCGATTTCGGTTGCTTGCTTGATATCCGCGGACGCGCCGGTGGAAATCTCGCCAATTACCAGCGCTTCGGCCACGCGGCCGCCCATCAGGCTCGCGATGCGGGCGGAGAGATAGGAGCGGGTCTGATACCCGGTTTCCTCTTTGGGTAGGAACATGGTATATCCGCCGGCCTGCCCGCGGGGAATCGTGGTGATTTCATGCACCGTGTCGCATTCGGGGATATAGTAGGAAACAATCGCGTGTCCGCCTTCGTGGTAGGCGACCAGTTTGCGATCCTTGTCCGTAACCTGATGGGAACGCTTTTCCGGGCCGGAAAGCACGCGCGTCACGGCTTCCTCGATCATCGCCATGGTGATCTCGGCCTTCTTCTTGCGGGCGGCGAGAATGGCGGCCTCGTTCATGACGTTTTCCAGATCCGCGCCGGTGAAATACGGCGTGCGACGGGCCAGGACTTTCAGATCCACATCCTTGGCCAGCGGCTTGCCGCGCGAATGCACCTTGAGGATTTCCTCACGCCCCTTGACGTCCGGATAATTGACGACGATACGGCGGTCAAAGCGGCCGGGGCGCAAAAGCGCAGGATCGAGAATGTCGCTGCGGTTGGTCGCGGCCATGACGATGACGCCCTGGTTATAGGAGAAGCCGTCCATTTCCACCAACAACTGGTTGAGGGTCTGTTCGCGCTCGTCGTGTCCGCCGCCCATGCCCGCGCCTCTCTGGCGGCCTACGGCGTCGATCTCGTCGATGAAGATGATCGAGGGAGCGGTCTTCTTGGCCTGGTTAAACAGATCGCGCACGCGGCTGGCGCCCACGCCGACAAACATCTCCACGAAATCCGAACCGGAGATGGTATAGAAGGGGACGCCGGCTTCGCCGGAGACGGCTCTGGCAAGCAGCGTCTTGCCCGTGCCTGGAGGCCCAACCAGCAGAACTCCCTTGGGAATGCGCGCGCCGACCTTGATAAACTGTTCGGGGTTTTTCAAAAATTCGACGATTTCACGCAATTCTTCCTTTTCCTCGTCCGCCCCGGCAACATCCTTAAAGGTGACGGAATTGGATTTGGGATCGGTCAGCCGCGCGCGACTCTTGCCGAAGCTGGCCATGCCCTTGCCCGATCCGGTCTGCTGACGCATGATGAAATAGTACAGCAGGATCACAAGGCCGATCATCACGATCGTCGGGAGCCAGGTCACATACCACGGCGTTCCCGCGGGAAGCTTGGTCTCAATATCGAAATCGTATTCGGCGGGACTGACTTCGCGCCCCAAAAGGTTCTTATAGATCTGGTTGACATCCAAATAGAACTGTTCTTCGCTGGGGATGGTGGTGACGATGTCGTACCGGCTGCCGAATTCCGAGAGGGGAATGGAGCTGTTTTCCGTCCTCGCGACCAACGTCTTTTCCGTGATCAGCACATTGGAAATCGTCCATTGACTCTCCTCCAACGACGCGCCGAGATTTTCGTTGTTCTTTAAATCCGCCTCAACCCATTTCAAGAAGGTCGAGTAGCTCATCTCGATGACGTCGTCTTCCTTGGGCGTGCCCAGGGAATACACCAACAACAGGATGACTGCAAACAGGATCACATATACAAATGCGCCCTGCATCAGCCCCCGTCCAGAATGCTTTTTCAAAGTTGCCTGTCCTCGCTTTCGGTGCGTTGCGCTTTGTCGGAATCAATCCGACAATACACCCTCCACATTATAGCAAGCGGAGCGCGCATTTTCAAAGCATAATTCAGTTATTTTCGTAAATTTCCGGCTTCAGAACGCCGATATAGGGCAGATTCCGGTATTTCTCGGCATAATCCAGGCCGTATCCCACCACGAATTCATTGCCGATGACAAAGCCGTGATAGTCGGTTTGAATGGTGATGCCCGGCGCGCGGCGCTCCGGCTTGTCCAGAAGCGTGCAAATGCGGACGCTTGCCGCCCCGCGCGAGGAGAGCACGCGCAGAAGATAGCTGAGCGTAAAGCCCGAATCCACAATGTCCTCAACGATGATCACATGGCGACCGTCGATGGGCATGGACAGATCCTTGCGAATTTCCACCTCGCCGGAAGACTTGGTGCGGTTGCCGTAGCTGGAAACCGCCATGAAATCCATATTGATGGGAATGGAGATCGAACGGCACAGATCCGAATAGAACAGAACCGCTCCCTTGAGAATGCAGACCAGGATCGGTTCTTTATCCCCATAGTCCCGGGAAATCTGTTGTCCCATCTCCGCCACGCGCCGACGAATCTGTTCCTCGCTCAAAAGAACCTTTGCAATGTCTTCCCTCATGCTTTCGCACCTCCGAAGTAAGTTATTGATCCGAAAATATGCAATGCAGCAGAACGGCTCTGCCGCCCAGGAGTCTCGCCTTCTGCGAAATCCCCACGCCCACGACCCAGAGGATTTCATTGCCGACTGCGATCAGCGGCGTCCAATCGCGAAGCGGGCGATCCACCAAACGATCGATCAGGTAATCCGAGAGGAGCTTTTTTCCTTCCATTCCCAAGGGTTGGATCCAATCTCCCGCCCGCCGGGTGCGCAAAACCGCGCCTTTGAGCGCTTCATAGGAGAGCGCCTGCCGAAAAGGATCATTCCGCACGGGCCCGCCTTCCCAATCCCTCGCATGGACCCGGCACAGGCCGGGCAATTCGCTTTCCCCCGGGAGAACGAGCCGCACAGGCTCGGGCGGCGGCGAGGCAACGGGAAAGTACAGCCAATTCCCCGCGCGCTCGGCAAATCGGCCCCCCGGGAGCTCGATTTTGCCGCGCGGAACATCCAATAGCCCCGCAAGCGCGCACACATGCCGACTTTCCGCCTCCGGGATTTGCGCGCGTCGGCAAAGCTGCCGCATAGCCCGGGAAACGATGGCCTGCGCGCCCGGATCTTGGGCAAGGACGCGCATTCCATACGCGCCGGTTTCCATGCGCTCGGAAAGCCAGTTTTCCGCCAGCGCGTCGAAAAACGCCTCGTCTCGATCCGCCTGCGCGGAGAAGCGCGCAATTGCTTCGACGCAACCGGGATAGGCCGATTCCAATTCCGGCATCACCCGCAATCGGAGGAGGTTGCGAGGGGTATCAGGAACCAAATTGCTTGTGTCCTGACAGTAGCTTTGCCCGAGTTCCTCCAGGTATTCGAGCAGTTCCCGCTTGCGAACGCCGAGCAACGGGCGATACAGATCGCCCGAGAGTTCGCGCATCCCGGCCACTCCGGCAAGACCCGATCCGCGCAATAGGTGCATCAGAACCGTTTCGGCCTGATCGTCCATGTGATGCGCCAGAGCGATCCATTCCGCGCCGACCGACTCCTTGGCGCGGCGCAAAAAGCGATAGCGCAGGCGGCGGGCGGCCTGCTCCAGCCCTTCCCCGGGCATTCGATTTTCGGGAACGCGGGCGGAGTCTTCCAGCAAAGGCACATGCAGCTCTTTGCAAAACGCGCGGCAAAAGTCCCGATCGCGCAGGCTGTCCGCACCGCGGATGCCGTGCTCAAAGTGCGCGCAGGTCACCTCCGCGCCCGCCTTGATCAAAAGAAGCGTCAGCGCCACGGAATCCGCTCCCCCCGAGAGCGCCGAAAGCACGCGCCGTCCGCGCGCCTTTTCTACGCGACGGAGAAGATCCATATCGCCAGATCCTCAATCAGATTTTCATCGACATGCGCTCCGGGAACGAGATAATCCTCGACACTGTAAGTCGGTTCTCCCTCCATATCGATCAACAGGTGATTCATGTCCGGATAGAGATGATAGGAGACGTCCAGATCGCTTCCCGCCAACGCGCCTTTCCAGGCCTCCAGCCCTTCTTCCGGAAGCACCTGCCAATCCTTGGCGCCCTGGCCGATCCAGAGTGGCAGGCCGTTTTCGATTGCGGCCTGCGCGGCATCCACGCGCATCTCATCCGCCTGATAGCTCGCAGGCAGGCCGAAGAAGGTTTCCTCGGTTTCCAGGCAGTCGATTTTTTGCACTTCCGCCTCCAGCTGGGCGCGCTGTGCATCCAAATCAACGCCCATTTCGGCAAGCTGTTCGGGCGAGTAGGTTTTTTCCGTGAGATCCAGAAGATCCAAATTCTGGCGATACTGAATTTCCCACAAATGCTTGGGCGTTCCGGCCAACAGGATGCCGCCTGCAAGCCGACCGTCCGCATGGGGAAGAAGATCTTCCAGGATGCGCGGGCCGAGCATCGCACCCTGGCTGTGCCCGAGGACGAAGACGCGGGAAATACGACTATCTGAAAGTAAAGCGTCCAGAGCGGCCCGCGTATCAAGCAGGTATTCGCGTTCGATGGTGCAATCCGCCTGCAAAAGTTCCGGATGAGCGTAGGAATACTTGTCGTAGCGAATGCTGGCGATGCCGCGCCGCGCAAGCCCTCGCGCCAGATCGCGAAACGGCGTCAGCCCATAGGCGGATGCATCCCGATCCGCCGCGCCGGAGCCGGGAACCAACAAGACGGCAGGAAAGGGACCGTCTCCTTTCGGAAAGGTCAAAGTCGCCCCCGTTTCGTCTTCTTCTCCGGAGCGGAAAATTACGTCCTCTTCCACATAAGATCCGTCTTCTTGCGCATCCTCATGCGGGAGGAGATCCGAAAGGATCAGACCGCTCAGACGCATTTCCTGTGTAACGCCCACAGAAAGCACCGCGCCGGTTTGCGCAAAATCGCAATAGACGAGCACGGCGTCTCCGGAATCCTCGGCCCCCGTACATTCCACAAACGTACCCAAAGCCGAAGTGATCTGCGCCCAGACGGAGGCGTAGCCGCCCGATTGCGCAACCGCCTGAATAAGCGCGGGATCCGAAGCGGCTTCCACGGTATCATATTTGCCCGCGGCAAGCGCCTCGATCATCGAAACGGCAAAATCTGCACGCCCTTCTTCGGCGGACGCGGCGGCGCTGAGCACCAACCCAAGCGCCAATAAAAACAAAAAAATTCGTTTCATGTATCTACTCCCCCATCATGGGCCATTATAGCTTTAACGGCTGAAAACGGCAATACCTTTTTTTCCAAAAATGCGTATTTGCCGCCCAAACGACGTTTTCCCGCGTCAAAACCGACAGACAAAGCTACAACGTGAACGATTATAGCAAGTTTTGCGCCGTTTGTCGAGGATGGAAACCACCCAATGCCAGCATAGCGCGGCCGGAGTCCGGGAAACGTTAGAAAGAGCGGTCGGGCAGGCCGCGGAGGGAGGAACTTCCATGAAAAACGGTCGGGCAAGGCGAATTCTGGGAATTTGGGTAGCGGCGGCGTTCGTCGCCGCCTGCATGTCTCCGCCCATGCGCGCGTTTGAGGATTTGCCGGAATCGGTACATCTGAAAAGCGGAGCGGAGGCGGAACTGCACTTTTCACTTCCGGGCGTGGCGGAGATCACGTCCCCAAACGAGGCGGTCATCGCCGGATTTGACCAATCGGTGACCGAGATGGGCAACGAGGTGACCATTACGGCCGGTTCGCGTTCCGGAGAGGCAACCGTGACCTATCGGCTTTTGGGATTGATTCCGGTCAAGCAGGTTTCCGTGACGGTGGATGAGGAGCGAAGGCTCATCCCCGGCGGGCAATCCGTAGGCGTGGCGATTCGAACGGAAGGCGTGGTCGTCGTCGGCGCTTCGGATCTGGGATCGGTGGCCAGTCCCGCCAGGCTCGCGGGCCTGCGTGCGGGAGATCGCATCCTCTCGGTCAATGGCGTGGCGGTGACCGGCGCGCAGCATTTGACCGAGCTCGTTTCGGATGGAAACGAGGCGGAATTTGAAATCGAGCGCGACGGAGAACGACAGAAGGTTGCGTTTTCGCCCGCTCTGGACAGGCGAGACAACGCGTATCGCCTGGGAGTGTGGGTGCGCGACAGTACGGCCGGGATCGGTACGTTGACCTTTTACGATCCGCAACAGAAGACCTTCGGCGCCTTGGGACACGCCATTACCGACGTGGACACGGGAATAGTATTGCCCGTGGGCGAGGGCGGCATTTATGAAAGTTCGGTTGTGGACGTAAACAAGGGCAAAAGCGGCCAGCCCGGGGAATTGTTGGGCCAATTCTTCGATGCGGAGACGATGCTGGGAGAGGTGAAAGAGAACACCGATTATGGAATTTTCGGCAATGCGGAGCAGGAAATTTCCAATCCGCTCTATCCGGAAGGCCTGCCGGCGGGCACGCGGGCGGATGTGAGCCTGGGGAAAGCGGAGCTTCTGACTACACTGGTGGACGGGGAAATCCGTTCCTATGAAATCGAGATCGTCAAATTAGCCGATCAATCGGAAGCGGCGACGCGCTCGATGGTGATTCGGGTGACGGATGAGGAACTCCTGGAAAAGACGGGAGGAATCGTGCAAGGCATGAGCGGATCGCCCATCATTCAGAACGGGCGAATCATCGGCGCGGTGACGCATGTGTTTGTCAACGATCCAACGCAGGGCTACGGCGTGTACCTGGATTGGATGCTGGAGCAGATCCCGGAAGAGGGGGAGGAATGGGGAGTTTCCGCAGCCTGAGACAACGTGTTTTGCCGCGGATTCCCGGAGATGAAGACGGCGCGGGTTAACTTCCGGCAAAGTGCAGGAATTTTTCCGGAGGCGTCGAATTCAAAAAAACACGAGGACGGGGCAAGGAGGCGCCAAGATGCCGTACAGCGAAACTCTGGCCGTGATCGCGGATGCGGACGAACAGGGCGCACGGCAGGCGCTTTCGGCCCTGGAGACGCTGCGCATCCCGGCAAAGCGCGTTTTGAACGGAATCGCGGCGTTGCGCGCGGTGGAGGAGCTTACGCCGGACATCCTGCTCCTGAACGCCTCGCTTCCTCCGTGCGACGGAGCGTGGCTGGCCGATCGGGTATACAAATCCGCGCTTTTGGTACATCCTGCCGTGCTCATTTCCCGTGTTCCCGGGCTTCGCCTGCCCGGAGAAGAGGAGCTTTTGGAAAGGGGAGCGGCGCTGCTGGATCGTCCCTTGCGGCTGGAAGCGTTGCAGCAGGCGCTGGCGGAGACGGACGTGGCGGTTCGAAGGACGTCCGGCAGAATTCGTCGCCGCCTGGAAGAGCTGTTGGGGCGGCTGGATCTTCCGGAACACGACGGACGGGATTATTTGGGATTTGCGGTTCTGATGGCGTATCAGGACGGGCGTCTCAACAATCAACTGACGAAGAAGCTGTACCCCATGGTTGCCGAGCGGTTCGGCGTTTCGGCAAAAAAGGTGGAAACCGCGATGCGTTACGCGATTGAGTTGGCCTGGAAGAACGGACGAATTGAGGAACAATACGGCATCTTCCGGGGAACCATCGACGCGCAGAGAGGAAAGCCGACCTGCGGGGAAATGATTGCGCAGCTTTCGGATATACTGCGTTTAGAGGAGGTTCGTGTATGAATAAGATGAAGCGAGTGGCGCTGATTGTGCTGGACGGCGTGGGCTGCGGTTGGCAGCAGGACGCGCAGAAGTACGGCGACGTGGGGGCGGATACGCTCGGCCATGTCTATCAGCAGGAAAAACCCGCCATACCGAATCTCGAGGAATTGGGCCTGTTGAAGGCTGCGGGGATCGAAACCGGGAGCGAGGACGAGCCCATCGGATGTTTCGGAACCATGGAGGAGGCGGCAGCGGGGAAAGATACGACTACCGGCCATTGGGAGATCGCGGGGCTGACGCTGGACAAGCCCTTCCCGACCTATCCCAACGGCTTTCCGGAGGAATTGATTCGGGAATTTGAAGAAGCCGTCGGGCTGGAAACGATCGGCAACAAACCGGCTTCCGGAACGCAGATTATCGAGGAACTCGGCCCGGAGCACCTGCGCACGGGAAAGCTGATTGTGTATACTTCTGCCGACAGCGTCTTTCAGATCGCGGCGCACGAGGCGATTATTCCTCCGGCGGAATTGTGGCACATCTGCCGCATCGCAAGACGCCTCCTCAAGGGAGAACACGCCGTCGGTCGCGTGATCGCCCGGCCCTTTATCGGGGAGGTCGGCAGCTTTACAAGAACGGATAACCGCAGGGATTTTTCCGTAGATCCCACGGGCAAGACGATGCTGGATGTGCTCAAGGGCGAGGGGTACGACGTCCTGGGCGTGGGCAAAATTGAAGATATTTTCAACCATCGCGGTTTGACCAATTCCAATCATGCCGCCGGCAACGAAGCTTGCGTGGACGCTATCATCGAATATCTCAAAAAGGATCATTGGAAGGGATTGCTGTTTGCGAATCTCGTCGATACGGACATGCTCTACGGGCACCGCAACGACGTCAAGGGATTCGCGGGAGCATTGGAGGCGTTTGATCGCCGCCTTCCCGAGATTCTCAAGCTCCTGGGCGAAGACGGAATGCTGATCATTACCGCGGATCACGGCTGCGATCCCGCGTTCCCGACCACGGATCATACCCGCGAAAAAGTGCCGGTGTTGGCCTGGGGCCTGGGGCTGAACGAGGGCGTCGAACTGGGAGAGAGAAAGACGTTTGCCGATGTGTCCGCAACGATCCTCGAGGCGCTCGGCGCGCGAGGGAGACTGGACGGAACATCTTTTTATAAGGAGATTGCGCTGGATTGACGCCCTGTCCGATCGGATTCGGAGAATGCAGACAAATCCCGCAGGCGAAAAACCTTCCGCGAGGGAAGGACGCCTGCGGGAATTTTGCTTTGAAAAGCAATCCAATCTCTGCGCGAGCATTTCCGACCATTATGCTTAATATTTAACAAGGGTTTACCCGGAATTATACAAATTTGGAGCGGCTTCGGGCTTGTCAAACCTTGTCAATTGGGGTACAATACAAAAGGATACGGGAAGGTGTACGCGCGTTGCGCACACTTCCGCCCGAAGGACAATTTTTCAGGAGGGAACATCATGATTAAGATTGGTATCAATGGCTTTGGCCGCATCGGACGTCTGGTTTTCCGTGCCAGCCTGGATCACAAGAATGTCGAGGTCGTCGGCATCAACGACCTGATCACTCCCGACTACATGGCCTATATGCTCAAGTATGACACCATGCACGGCCGTTTCGACGGCACCGTCGAGAGCACCGATCATTCCCTGATCGTCAATGGTCACGAGATCCGCGTCACCGCCGAGAAGAACCCCGCCGATCTGAAGTGGAACGAAGTGGGCGCTGAGTATGTCGTCGAGTCCACCGGCCTGTTCCTCACCCAGGAGAAGGCGCAGGGCCACATCGACGCGGGCGCCAAGAAGGTCGTCATGTCCGCTCCGTCCAAGGACGGCACCCCGATGTTCGTCATGGGCGTCAACAACAAGGCGTACACCTCCGATATGAACTTCGTCTCCAACGCGAGCTGCACCACCAACTGCCTGGCTCCGATCGCCAAGGTTCTGCATGACAACTTCGGCATCACCGAGGGCCTGATGACCACCGTGCACTCCACCACCGCCACCCAGAAGACCGTTGACGGCCCGTCCATGAAGGATTGGCGCGGCGGCCGCGCTGCCTCCGGCAACATCATTCCCTCCTCCACCGGCGCTGCCAAGGCGGTCGGCAAGGTCATCCCCGAGCTCAACGGCAAGCTGACCGGCATGTCCATGCGCGTTCCCACGCTGGATGTCTCCGTGGTCGATCTGACCTGTAACCTGGCCAAGCCCGCGAAGTATGAGGAAATCTGCGCTGCCATGAAGAAGGCCGCCGAAGGCGAGCTCAAGGGCATCCTGGATTACACCGAAGACGCCGTCGTGTCTTCCGACTTCCTCGGCGATCCGCACACCTCCATCTTCGACGCCAAGGCCGGCATCGCCCTGACCGATACGTTCGTGAAGGTCGTTTCCTGGTACGACAACGAGTGGGGCTATTCCAACAAGGTCGTCGATCTGATCGAGTACATGTACTCCGTGGATCACAAGTAAGAAGTTGCGAAGTTGGGGACACGTTCCCCTGCGAAGCGCACTTTCTCAGGAAAACGGCAAACCCCTCGAACCCGTGTAAGCGGCGTTCGGGGGGGTTCTGCGTGTCAAAAAAGGATTGAGACACGCTCCATGAAAATCTGTGGTTTTTCATGGAAGGAGAAAAGGGCTGCGGAAATCTGCGGATTTTCCGGGCGATTTCCTGACGGGCGGAATTGTTTTTCCTGCGCTTGCGCTCCGGAAAAAACCGAGCGCGACGTACATGCCGCCGCGCTCGATTGCGAGGGGCCTGCCCACAGGCTTTTTCGAAAGTCGGAAACCCCTCGAACCCGCTTTGCGGCGTTCGGGGGTATTCATCGTTCCGGACTCGGGGATTTGGCAAAAATCGCTTTGGAGCTGCGCGCATTTTGCGCATCTCGTCCGGCAGCGGATTTCTGCCGGCAAGGGTTGACAGGGAGAAGCAAAAAAGCTACACTAAAATTTGAGCGCATCCCCAGGAGAGAATTTCCGGGTTGCGCGACCGGGAAAGCGGAAAAAGTATTGCGGAAAGAAAGGGCCGGAGAATGCTGAATACGATTCTCTTTGATTTGGACGGGACGCTGATTCCGATGTCGCAGGAGGCTTTTGTTCATGCCTATTTTGCCGAATTGACCGATGAACTCAAGCCGCTGGGGTACGAGCCGGAGGCACTGATCCGGGCGCTTTGGCACGGCACGGGAAAAATGGTAAAAAACGACGGCTCCATGACCAATAGGGAGGCGTTCTGGAACGATTTTTGTGCGTTTTTCGGGGAATGGGCGCGCGAACACGAGGGGAAAATCGATCGGTTTTACGGGGAACGATTTGATCGCGCGAAGAAAGCGCTTCGCATTCAGCGCAACGCCCGCCCGCTGATAGAGATGTTGCAAAAAAAGGGGTATCTTCTGGTGCTGGCGACCAATCCGGTCTTTCCGGGAGTGGCGGTGCGCACGCGCCTGCGATGGGTGGGACTGGAGGCGGAGGACTTTTCACGGATTACGGATTATTCGAATTCCCGCCATTGCAAGCCCAATCCGCTTTATTATCAGGATATCCTCCAGTCCATTGGACGGCGCGGAGAGGAATGTATGATGGTGGGCAACAATGTTCGAGAGGACATGGTTGCGCAGGAAACGGGAATGCAGGTCTTTTTGCTCACGGACGATTTGGAAAACGAATCCGGCGCGGAATATTCGGCCTATCCGCAGGGGGATTACGAAGAACTTTTCCGGAGAATGGAGGCGCTGCCCGCGCTGTGATCCGGGCTTTTGTATGGCGGCGAGCTTGAAATTCCGGCAGGGATACTGTTCCTGCCGGCAGCCTGTCAAAGAAGCCACTTTGCCTCGGTGCAAAGTGGCTTCTTTCAGCAGGAGAAAGCAGAAAAGCAGAAAAAGTCGCCACTTGTGGAGGGGGAGTTTCTTGAGATTCATCGCAGCAAACTTGAGCTTGACCCATGCGGTGACCGCGGCCAGCCCTCGATATGGCGT
>DVMU01000018.1 GCA_018714825.1 Candidatus Pullichristensenella excrementigallinarum | reverse complement strand
CCGCGGGTTGACATCCCGCTCGATCGGGGGTAAAATAAACAGGAATGGTAAAAAGGAGTTTTGTTGTGGGAAAAGCAAATTTTGCGGTATTTGTGGATTTGGAAAATGTGGGCGGAAAGGAATCCATGCTCCGCTATGTCATTGAAAAAGTCAAGATTCAGGGAGACATCCTGCTGGGGAAGGTTTACGGCTATACGGATCAGTATTCCGATCTCAAGCAATGCCTGCTTTCGAACACGTTTTCCGTGGTTCCTTCGCTGCGATGGGGAAAATGCCAGAAGAACAATTTGGATATTCAGCTGGTCATCGATGCGATGGAGGTCGCCTATGTCAATCCGCTGATCGACAGCTTCTGCATTGTCTCCGGAGACAGCGACTATACCCCTCTGGTCGGCAAGCTGAAGAGCATGGGCAAGCATGTGATGGGCATTTCCCGCTCCGAGGCTGCCTCGGAAATCTTCATCAACGCCTGTAACGAATTTATCTTTCTCGAGTCCGTGGCCGCCAAACGGCCGCCGGTTCGGAAATCCAAGACCAAGGAGACCGCCGTCAACGGCGATATCAACGAATTGGTCACGCAGGTGGTCACGATCCTCGAGGATCAGGATGAAGAACAGATGTATGCCAGCGAGCTGAAGGACACTTTGACCCGCCTGCGCCCGGATTTTTCGGAACGCGATTTTGGCTGCGCCACGTTCGGAAAGCTCATGGCGGTGCTTTCGGAGAAGTCTCCCCGGCTCAAGGTCTGGACCGATGCGAGTTCTCTCATGGTTGGCCTGATCAGCGCCGAGCCGCAGGCGCAAAAGCTCGACAAAAGCAATTGGTTGCCCGCCTTTTCCCAGGCTTTGGAAAGGTTCAAGGCAGAGGGATTCGATCGGGTCAATCCTTCCATCCTCAAATCCACCATTCAGGCGGATTATCCGGATTTTGAAGAACGGCAAATCGGTTTCAAGCGCTTCAGCGACGTGATGAAGGCGTTGGAAAAGGAAAAACTGTTGGTTGTGGAAATGGATGAGGCGCACACCATGCTTCTGAAAATCTGTTAGGGTTTTGGCCATATATCAAGTCCCGCGATTCAGAGGAAATCGCGGGACTTTGTGCAAATCAGCGTCCGAACAGTTGTACCCAGTAGACGACGTTTCCCACCTCATAGGCACAGACGCCGATGCGGGTATATCCCTCGCGCAGGATATTGGCGCGATGCCCCTCGGAACTCATCCAGGCCGCCATCACGCGATTCGCGGTCGAATGGCCTTTGGCAATATTCTCGCCGCTTGCCGAGGAACTCACGGTCGACCAGCTCGATCCGTCGGGCCGGGTATGGCTGAAGGATTCCACGATTTCCCGAGCGCGCACCGCTGCCGCACGATTGAGTTCCGCGTCCACCGTCAGGGCGTTGAGTCCCCGAGATGTGCGTTCCTCATTTGTCTGAGCAATCACCGCAGAGGCCAAAGCAGAAAGCGTGTTCCCCGTAGACTGCGTGGGTTGGGCTGTGGGGAGAAGCGTGGGATCCGGTTCTGGGGCACGCGTGGGGGACGGCGTTTGTTGCGGCGCAGATGTCTGGGCAGGCTCTTGCGTAGGTTCCGGTAAAGCCGTTCGCGCCGGCGGCTGGGTGGGGGTCGGTGAAGCCGTTTGAACCGGCTCTTGCGTGGGATCCGGTGAAGCCGTCCATACCGGCGCCTGTGTAGGAACCGGCGAAGGTTCCCCCGTATCGGCATCGATTGCTCCCAACGCCGTGGCAGTCAGGCAGCAATTGCCCGCGCTCAGCCGAACCGAATAGGTCCCCGGCCTGTCTATGTACCCTGCGGACACCCAGTACTGCCCTTCTCCGGCGCCAACCGATTCCACCAAAATCGGCCATCCGTCGCGATACACGGTCAGCGTCGCATCGCCCGTACAGCCCGACCAGCAAACCTGCATTCCTCCTTCCTCAAGTTCTGCCGTCAAAGTTCCCTGCGCCTGTGCCATTCCCAGCAGCATCAGCAAGGAAACCAGCAATGCCATTGCTTTCTTTTTCATCTTTCGTCCTCCTTTTTGCAATAGTTTCGGAACGATTTGCAATTAAATTGTAATATATAGTCCAAGTATTGTCAATATTTTTTGTGCAATTTCCATATATTTCCAATTCAGGAAAACTCTGGCGTCGGCCGCCCTCCCCCCGCTTCACATCTTCTAGTTCCGGACCGTTTCCGATCGGAAAAAGCGTTCCCGTTTACATCTCGCAGGGAATTTGTTATAATAAGGCATATGCTGTACTTTGAAAGCAATCGACAAGCGGCGGAATACAATCTGGCGCTGGAAGAAGCGCTCTTTGAATCCCGGCAAGGCCAAGACATCTTTTTGCTCTGGCGGGATGAACCCAGCGCAATCCTGGGCAAATTTCAAAATGCTTTTCGCGAAATCAATGCGGTCACGGCGCGCCGCATGGGCGTGCCGGTGGTGCGGCGCGAAAGCGGCGGCGGATGCGTGTACCATGATCTCGGCAATATCAACTATTGCCTGATGGTTGAAGGCGATCGCGCGCCGGGATACGATCCCTTTTTGGAAATCGCGGTGCGCGCGCTGCGCCGATTGGGGATTCCCGCGCAAAGGCGGGGCGTATGTGAGATCGTCGCAGAGGGCAAAAAAATTTCCGGCAACGCGCAGCGGCGCAGCCGGGGACGCACTCTGCATCACGGTACCCTGCTCTTCGACGCGGATCTGGACGCATTGCGGCGTCTAACTTCCTGTCCGGACGATGCCGTAACCTCCAAAGGCGTGTTTTCCCAACCCAGCGAGGTGGCAAACATGCGGCGCTATTTTCCCGGCAGCGCAGAGGATTTCCTTTCTGCCTTTCGCGAAATGGTGCTCCCCCGCGGAGAGGCCCTGACGCTCACCCGCGAAGAAGCAGCGCGCGCCGAATCGCTGCAATCGGAAAAGTATTCGCGTTGGGAATGGAATTTCGGCCGTTCGCCGGGATTTTGTCGCTGCCGGGGCGATCTGCGCTATCGTGCAAATCGCGGCGTCATCGAGGAATTCTTTTGGAGAGGCACGCGCGTCTCCGCCTTTGAAGGCGCGCGGCTGGAAATTTCGGAAGTCGAATCCCTCTGCGCCTCGGAATTTTCCTCGCAAGCAGAGCGCGACCTGGTTTTCCAAAGCATCTTTTGATCCGCCCGAGAGCGGAAAGCATAGGAGGATACATGAAAAAGCAGATCACCATGCCCCGACTGCGTCCGGAAATGAAGGCGGGCATTCTGTGCGCCTGGACCGTCTCGCCCGGAGACGCCGTGCGCGCGGGCGATTGCCTGTTTGAAGTGGAAACGGATAAGGTTGTCAGTCAGATCGAAGCCGTTGAAGACGGCGTGATTTCCCAGTTCCTTGCCGAGGAAGGCGACGAGGTCGCCGTCGGCGCGCCCGTCGCCATTCTGGAGACGCATCCATGAGCGCGCCTGTGCGGCCGGACTGGCTGAAGGTGCGCTACAATCCCGGCGCGGTGGAGGAGATCTCTCAGCTCATGCGGGATCTACATCTAAACACCGTCTGTCGGGAAGCCAATTGCCCCAACATCGGCGAATGCCACAAAAAGCACACCGCCACGTTCATGATCCTCGGCAGCCATTGCACGCGCGATTGCCGCTTCTGCAACGTGCAATGTCACCGACCCGATCCCGTGGATCCCGAGGAGCCGCAGAACGTGGGCAAAGCCGCCAGGGCCTTGGGCCTTCGGCACGCGGTGGTCACCAGCGTCACGCGCGACGATCTGCCGGACGGCGGCGCCGCGCACTTTGCGCGCACCATTGAAAAAATCCGCGAAATCAGCCCGGGCACGACCATAGAAGTGCTCATTCCGGATTTTCGCGGAGATCGCGCGGCGCTGGACACAGTGCTCCGCGCCAAGCCCGATGTGCTCAATCACAATGTGGAAACCGTCTCTTCGCTCTATCCCGCGGTGCGCCCGCAGGCCGTCTATGCGCGCTCGCTCTCCCTTCTGCGTTCTTGCAAGGAGGCGCGCCCCGATATCCTGACCAAGACGGGCTTTATGGTGGGACTTGGAGAAACGGAAGAGGAAATCGATCGGTTGATGGACGATGTGCGCGAAACCGGATGCGACATTCTGACCATCGGCCAATACCTTCCGCCCAGCCCCGCGCACGCGGAGCTTAAGCGCTATGCAACGCCCGAGGATTTCGACCGCTATCGCGATCTCGCCTACCGAAAGGGATTCCGCTATGTGGCGAGCGCGCCTTTGGCCCGCAGTTCCTACCGCGCGGAGGAAGCTCTTCGCGCCTGTAAAACGCCATGATTTATCTGGAAACGAATTCCACCGACGCCTGCTACAATTTTGCGGCCGAATATCTCTTCGCCGCGGAGCAGGACGTCGGGGACGAACTCTTTCTCTTCTGGCAGACGGAGCCGACGCTGATGATCGGCCGCTACCAAAACGCGCTGGAAGAAATCGATTTGCCTTACGCCCAAAAGCGCGGCATCCGCGTGGTGCGCAGGCTTTCGGGCGGAGGAACCATCTATACGGATTTGGGCGGATGGCAGTATTCCTTCATCGCGCCGGGGGAAGGCGAGATCGATTTTCGCCGCTTTCTCGCCCCGGTATTGCGGGCGCTTCGCGAATTGGGGGTTCCCGCCGAATTCAACGGCCGCAACGACCTGACCGTGGCCGGACGCAAATTTTCCGGCACCGCACAATATCGACTGGGCGGCAAAGTCGTGCATCACGGTTCGCTGCTGTTTGATACGGATTTGGCGGAAATGGAGCGCGCCACCACCGTCCGGCAGGAAAAGATTGCCTCCAAGGGCATCCGCTCCGTGCGGGATCGCGTCACCAATCTGAGAGAGCATCTTCCTTCCTCCGTTACCTGCGCAGAATTCAAGGAGCGCATGGTTTCCGCCATTCTGGGAATGGGAGAGCGGCGGACGTTGAATGCGGAACAGATCCGGCGCGTATCCCAAATTGCCCAGGAGAAATTCGCGGATTGGCAGGCGGTTTACGGCCAATCTCCCCGATTTTCCATCACGCGATCCAGGCGCTTTGTCGGAGGCAGGGTGGAATTCTTATTGGATGTGGAAAAAGGTGTGATCCGCGCCGCGGAATTGCGCGGAGATTTCTTTGGCGCAGAAGCGGCGCAACAAATCCCCCAGCGGCTGATTGGCGTGCGCTACGAGCGCAATGCCGTGTTGCAGGCGCTCGAGGGGTTCGAGGGCGCGATCTATCAGGTGCGCCCTGAGGAAATCGCGCAGGTCGTCGTGGATTGACGCGATCCAAAAGGATATTCCGTCCAGTTTTTATCAGATTGACCGGCCATCGTGCGCCGGTCTTCTTTTTTTGCAAAAATTCGTCATAATCGCCCTGGAATGTGAATAGAATATGAGATGTGGATATTATTTCGAAATGATTACAAAATGGTTGAAATATGTCACAAACTTCGCTATAATACTCTCCGAAAGGGCGGGTGATACGCATTGAGGAAGGCGGTGGTGTGCTTGGCGCTGCTGTTTTTGGTCGCGTTATTGCCCTCCCTGACTTTTACAGAAGACCAAGCCACCGTGCATCTTGCCAGAACGATTTACGCTCTGGCGCGGGACGAATCCTATGAAACCAAGTTGGCGATCGCGAGCGTGGTGATGAACCGGGTAGAAAATCCCTGGTATGAGGGAACGCTCGAAGAGGTTCTCAGTTCGCAGCACCAGTTTCCCTCCGGCGAGCGCTATGACGCGCAGAGCCTCCAGGCCGCGCACGCGGCCATCGCCGGAAAGAGAAATCTCCCCGGCGACGTGCTCTACTATCAGGCTGCGGACGCACCGAATCCCTGGACGGAAGGCCTCTATCGCGTCATCGGCGGCTACGCATTCTATACCGAGGATGGAAATTTCTAATCGGATTGCGCATTTCGCACGCGACCGATCCTCTGGCCCATGCGCACCGGCACTTCGCCGGTGCTTTTTTCAACCTCAATCTTTCCTTTCCGGAGAAGCAGGAGAATTGTAGAACCGCCGAACTCGAATTTTCCCTTCTCTTCCCCGCGCGCAAACGCGCCCTCTGTCCGCGCGTTTACAATGCGCCCCACGAGCATGGCGCCCACTTCTATCTGCACGATTCTCCCCAGATGTCTGGTTTCCAATACCGCATATTCGCGATGGTTCCTGCAAAACACCGGTTCCTTTTCCAGCGCCACGGGGCGCACGGTGTGATACAGCCCGGGAATCGAACGAGCCCCGACAAAATTCCCATCGTCCACAAAACAGTAGCGGTGATAATGGCTGGGCGTGAGCCGAAAGATGAGCAAAAGCCCTGCCGCGAATTCTCCCGACAGAGCTTCGTCCTGCAGAAGCGACCCCAGCGTATACGGGATGCCCTTGACATGGAACTCTCCCGTCTCCGCCAGATCCACCACGCTCAAAAATCCGTCGCACGGCGCGATCAGGGCGTCCGCCGCCCCGTCCACCGGGCGCGCGCCGGGAATCAGGCGGCGCGTAAAAAAGGCGTTGAAGCTCTCCCATTTTTCCGGAAGAACCTCCGACAGGTCGATCGCGTTGCGCCGCGCGAAGGGCTTGATCAGGATTTTGGAAAGGCGGGTATCCAGCAGCGCGCCCGCCAGGCGGGAAACGCCGGGCGAAACCAGCGGACGCAGCAAAAGGCGGCCTATCGGACTACGGTAGAGCGCAAGCATCCGATCTCCCCTCCAAAGCGGCACACCAGCACAAACAGCGCGATTCCGATCGCACTGAGGATAAGAAGCGTCTTCCCGTAAGGCTTTTTCACCCGTATCTTGGCGATAAAGAATATTGCCAGCGTCAAAAGAGCGAAATTGTAAAACCGCAGAATCGAAAAGCGCGTGGGAATATCCAAAAGCAGCCCCGCAGGCAGAAGCAGGGATACCGCCGTGACGGGCAGGCCCTCGTAATGGGTGCGTTTTTCTCCGTCTTCCTGCGCGCGCCAGATTTCCTGCACATTAAAATAGCCCAGGCGAATCACCACCGCGAGCATGTACGCCGCCTGACATGCGGTGCCAACCCATGAAGTATTCCCCACCGCGTACCCGATGATCATCGGGAGGATGCCGAAGCACACCAAATCGCACAGCGAATCGATCTGCACCCCAAAGGCCTTCTCCTCTTCCGAGCGATCGCACATCCGGGCGATGGTTCCATCAAACATGTCGCACAGTCCCGCTCCCATCAGGCAGAGAATCGCCGCCTGCGGCCTCCCGTCCAGCGCCTGGATAATGCCCACGACGGCCAAAACCAACCCCACATAGGTCAGAATCACCGAAGCATTATAGTACCCGATCATGGGCAAACGCCTGTCCTTGCGCATTTTCCCTCCTCCTTTGTAAAACCAAACTATGCTCGACACTTCCTTCGCAGATTCAAATAGCGCGTAAAAAGCACCGAACAGCCCGAAACGATCAGCAACAGATAGAAACTGATTCCCCTGCACAGCATGATCGCCGAATAGAGCAGCGTTTTGCCAAAGATCGCGTCATACAGCACGAGAAACAGGCTCTCGGAAACCCCGACCGATCCCGGCAGCGGGATCATATCCGAAGAAACCAGCAAAATCAGTTGCAGCCCCATGATTTGCCAAACGCCGATTCCCGAAAGCCCGAGCGCCCGATACACCAGATAGGGCACCATCAACACGGACAGGCGCTGTAAGAGCGTAATCAAAAAGCTTCTGAAGACCGTTAAGGGATGTTTGCGCATGAAATCCGCGCATTCGTGGAAACTGTTGAGACGGTAGTTTAGACGTTCAACCGCGCGTTCCGGATTCTTCAGGATTTTCATGCGAAGGAGGAGATTGAGAAATTTCGCGCTCAATGCGTTGACAAGTTTTCGGCAGAATAGACCCATTAGGATAATCGCGATCAGGATCACGTTCGCAGCCACACCCAGCAAAAACAAGATATACATCCCGGACAACTGCGGCTGCAAAAATGCCCGGTTGAGCGCATAGATAATGAAAAAAATCGCGAGCATCGCGCATTTGTAGAGCCCTGCCACGGCCAGGAGTACCGCGGTCGTCGCCGTGGCGCTGTATCCGTCGTCGACCATTACCACCGCCTGCATCGGCTGCCCGCCCGTGCTGGAAGGAGTGATGGCGCTAAAAAACAATTCCGTAAGCGAATAGCGAAAACAACGCCCCACCGACATTTTCTCGCCCATGCTCTGGAAAAACACGCGCACGCACCATCCTCCGCAAAAGACGAACAACACCATGCAGCCGATCGCCAGCGCAAGATAGCTCGCGTCCGCCGAACGGATGGTCGTCAATATATCGCGAAGGTCACACTGCCGCAACAGAATCGAAAATGTCACGCCGATCAGCAACGCCATGACGCCCATTTCGATAAACAGTCTCTTTTTTGATGCCAACTCCCAATTCCCTCCTGATGCAATGCGCTGATTATACCACAAGATGAGAAATTGGACAATGCTCGAATTCCCCTTAAACGAAATTAATCTCCCCGTTGATTGACAGTCCCATTCCCTCGGGCTACAATAAAGAATCATATGGCGAACGATTTTCTTTAGCCGGAGGGATATCCTTGAACACGCAGCATTTGCTCTACGCGTTGGAAGTGGCACGATTCGGTTCCTACTCGCGCGCCTCGCAAAGCTTGGAAATTGGCCAGCCCACTTTGAGCAAAGCCGTAAGCGAATTGGAAAAAGCGCTGGGAATTACGATCTTCCAGCGATCTGCGCGCGGCGTCGTCCCCACGGAGGAGGGAAAAGAATTCTTGCGCCTGGCAGGAGAAACGCTCAAACAAATCCGGCGCATGGAATCTCTGCATCGTTCCGGAGCGGGGCGCGAGGCCCTTTGGATCTCCATCCCTCCCAGCGCCTATATTCTCGAGGCGGTGACGGATTTTCTCTCCGAGCTCGATCCCGCGGAAACCATTGACGTGCGCGTGCGGGAAGCCACGGCCAAGGAGGTGGCGCAGGACGTCGCCGAAGGGCGCTCTCGTCTGGGCGTATTGCGCTGTCCGCCCGCGCGCGAGCGCTTCTTTCAGGATCTTGCTGCCGAACAGCAATTGGAAACCGTGTTCCTGTGGGAATTTGATTTGCGGCGCACCTGCGCCAAGTCCAGTCCTCTGCTGGCAAATGACGCTCTCCCCAATGCCCTGGAGGTTTCCCTGTTTGAGGATTCTCCGATTCAAGTGCGCGATCGCGCGGCCGCCTATGCGCTTTTGCGCGCCAATCCGCGGCTGTTCTGCATGGCTGCGCCCATGTCCGCGGAAATTCTCGCGCGCGAGGGGCTGGGCCAAATCGCCGTTTCCGGCCATCGCCGCAAGGACTTTTTGATCTTCCCGCAAGGGCATCGCCTGACGGATCTGGAGCGCAGATGGGTTGACCGCCTGTTTGCAGCGAAAAATAAACTCGCGTTTACAAATTAGCCGCAATATTGTATTCATATATGGAATACTTTTATTCTGTATATGAATAATTATCTTCAATTCTCCGAAGCGGGCCGTGGAAAATTCGCCTTCACGAGCAAATGGCGGCAGTTGCGCCCCCTCTCTCCCGGTCCTCGTGCGGCGCTTTTCCCCCATCCTGCAAAAATACGCATTCCCTGCGCAAAAATTCTCGGCAAAACACGCCGCAATTTCCCCTTAAATGCAGAAAAAAGCTCTGTAAGCTCCCTATTTTTGCAAATTATTCCCCTGAAAACTTTTCTTTCTGCTGCAATGAATTCGATAATAAAATATCGGTATTTGAATACCGATATTCCGCTTTTGCACTTGAAAAACCCGCCTCTCTTTTGATACAATAAAGAAGCCGTGAATATACAAATCTTGAAGAATGCGAGGGATTTTTATGGCCAGCAACAAAATCACCATCATCGGAGCCGGCAGCGTCGGCGCAACGGTCGCCTACACCCTGACTCTCCGCGGACTGGCCGCGGAAATCGTCCTGATCGACGTCAATGAAAACAAGGCCCTGGGCGAGGCCATGGACATCCGCCAGGGCACTCCCCTGTGCGCGCCGATTTCCATCTATGCGGGCGACTATCAGGCCGCCGCGGGATCGGACATCGTGGTCATTACCTCCGGCATCGCGCGCAAGCCTGGCCAGACGCGTTTGGAACTGTGCCAGACCAACGTCAATATCATCAAGCAAATCGCTCCGGAAATCACCAAATATGCCCCGGACGCCATCTATGTACTCGTGAGCAATCCCGTGGACATTCTCACCTATGTCTTCTCCAAGATCTCCGGCGTTCCTGAAAGTCATGTCCTGGGCACGGGCACGCTCCTGGATACCGCCCGCCTGCGTTCGAGAATTTCCGAATATATGTGCGTCAACCAGCGCAACGTCCACGCCTATGTGCTCGGCGAACATGGCGACAGTTCGTTTATCCCCTGGTCGATCGCGCAGATCTCTCAAATCAATATCTCCGATTATCGCAAGCACCTCAATTTCCAGGATGCGGCCATGCCGGAACTGGATTATCAGGAAATTGAGAACTATATCCGCACCTCCGGCGGAAAGATCATCCAGCGCAAGGGCGCGACCTTCTACGCCATCGCGATTTCCGTAGCCTATGTGTGCGAGGCGATCCTCGACACCTCCAACACGGTGCTCGCGCTCTCCACGGTCATGCACGGCGAATACGGCATTGACGACGTGGCGCTTTCGGTTCCCTGCATCATCGGGCCGACCGGCGTGCGCGGCAAGGTGCTCCCGCCGATGACCGAGGAAGAGGTCGGCAAACTCCAGCACAGCGCCAAGGTGCTCAAGGACGTCATCCGGCAGATTGAGATCTAAAAAGCAAAATTCTCGATGCGAATCGGGCGGTTGGGAAACCTTCCGACCGGTCGCATCGGCGCCTTTTTTCGCGGATAAGCTTGAACTCTCTTTGTACCAAGAATCTTTCGGGAGGTTCCATCATGACGGAGTATCGCATCGAACGGGATTCCATGGGCGAGATGCAGGTTCCCAAGGACCGGTATTGGGCGGCCCAGACCCAGAGAAGCTACCAGAATTTCAAAATCGGCGGCGAGATCATGCCCCGGGAAATCACCCATGCCTTCGGCATTCTCAAAAAGGCGGCGGCGATTGTCAACAACCGGCTGGGCAAGCTGGACGATGAAAAATGCGAGTTCATCTCCAAGGCGTGCGACGAAGTGATCGCGGGCGAGCTGAACGATCACTTCCCGCTGGTCGTCTGGCAGACGGGCAGCGGCACGCAGTCCAACATGAACGCCAACGAGGTCATTGCCAATCGCGGAAACGCGCTGGCCGGCAAAAAGCTTTTGCATCCCAACGATCATGTCAACATGTCGCAAAGCTCCAACGACACCTTCCCCACGGCCATGCACATCGCGGCAGTCCTCTCCATTGAGGATACGCTCTTCCCGGCCATGGACGAACTGATCGAGGTCTTTAAGCGGCTGGAGGCGGAGAACGAGGGCATCGTCAAATCCGGCAGAACGCATTTGCAGGACGCTACCCCCATCAAGTTCTCCCAGGAGATCAGCGGCTGGCGCAACATGCTGGAAAAGACGCGCGCCATGCTCGTGCTCGCCATCCCCGGCATCAGCGAATTGGCGCTGGGCGGCACGGCCGTGGGAACCGGCCTGAACGCGCCGAAGGATTTTGGCCCCGAAGTGGCCAAGGCGGTCAGCGACCTGACCGGGAAGCCCTTCACCTCCGCGGCCAACAAGTTCCACGCGCTGACTTCCAAGGACGATCTGGTCTTCGCGCACGGCGCTCTCAAGGCGCTGGCCGCCAACATGATGAAGATCGCCAACGACGTCCGCTGGCTGGCCTCCGGCCCGCGCTGCGGCCTGGGTGAGATTCACATTCCCGAAAACGAGCCCGGTTCCTCGATCATGCCCGGCAAGGTCAATCCCACCCAGTGCGAGGCCATGACCATGGTTTCGGTACAGGTGATGGCCAATGACGTAGCCGTAGGCATGGCCGCCTCGCAGGGCAATTTTGAATTGAACGTGTTCATGCCGGTCCTGATCTATAACTTCCTGCAGTCCGTGCGGCTGCTTGCGGACGGCATCAATTCCTTCAACCACAACTGCGTCTGTGGCCTGACCGCCAATCGCGAAAAGATGGCGCACAATCTGCACAATTCGCTGATGTTGGTCACCGCGCTCAACCCCTATATCGGCTATGACAACGCCGCCAAGACCGCCAAGAAGGCCTTTAAGGAGAACATCTCGCTCAAGGAGGCGTGCGTCGCTCTCGGCTTCCTCACGCCCGAGAAGTTCGACGAGGTCTTCCATCCCGAACAGATGGTGTAAATCCCTCGCGCTCCCGCCCCGCCCTTGCGGGCGGGAGCTTACCGACAAGTTGAGGTGAACGTTTTCATGATTTTCAGCTACTATCCCGGCTGCACGCTCAAGACCAAGGCCAAGGATCTGGACCGCTGGGCCCGGCTCTCGGCGGAAAAATTGGGCGTGACAATGGAAGAAATCGATCAGTGGCAGTGCTGCGGCGCGGTTTATCCGCAGGCGGATGACGAAATTGCCACCCGGCTTTCGGCCATTCGCGCGCTCAACGCCGCCAAGGAAAAGAATCAGGATCTTTTGACGCTGTGTTCCGCCTGTCACCATGTGATCAAGCGCGTGAACCACGATATGCAGACCAACCAGACCATTTGCCAGCACGCCAACAACTACCTTCAGCTGGATGCTCCCTACACGGGAGAGACCAAGGTCGTCCACTATCTGGAGATGCTCCGCGATTGCGTGGGCTTTGATCAGATCAAAAAGGCCGTGGAAAAGCCGCTCAAGGGGCGCAAGGTCGCTGCCTATTACGGCTGCCTGCTTCTGCGGCCGTCAAACGTGATGGCCTTTGACGACCCGGAAAACCCCTCGATTCTGGAGGAGTTTTTGAAATCCGTGGGCGCGACGCCGGTTCTCTATTCGCTTCGCAACGAGTGCTGCGGGGGCTACATGGCCCTGGAAGACAAGCAAGCCGCCCAGAGCCGCGTGGAGAGAATCCTTTCCTCTGCCAAGGCGCAGGGCGCGGAGGAGATCGTCACCGCCTGCCCGCTTTGCATGTACAATCTCGACACAAACGCCACCCAGACCCATCTGCCGGTGCGGTATTTCACCGAGCTGTTGGCCGAGGCGCTGGGCGTTTTGCAATAAGGAGGAGCCGATGTCGAACAAAGTCACGCGAGAGGATATTCTCCGCATCAGCGGCGTGGATCCACGCAAGTGTATGAAGTGCGGCAAGTGCTCCGGCACCTGCCCGGCCTATGAGGAGATGGACTATCATCCCCATGAGTTTGTCTCCATGGTGCTCAAGGGGCAGATCGATCGGCTGATGCAGTCCAAGTCCATTTACAAGTGCCTGAGCTGCTTTGCCTGCCTGGAGCGCTGCCCGCGCAATGTGGAACCGGCAAAGCTCATCGAGGCCGTTCGCCTGGCGGTCATCCGCCAGCAGGGCATGAACCACATGACCGAAAACGACGTGCCCGCGCTTCTGGACGCGGAAATGCCGCAGCAGGCCATTGTTTCCGCCATGCGCAAGTACAAGAAGTAGGGAGTAAACGATATGCAGAAGATTGGCGTATTTGTGTGCTGGTGCGGGAGCAACATCGCCGCGACCGTGGACGTGGAGCGCGTCGCGGAAGCGGTGAAGTCGGAACCCGGCGTGGTATACAGCACAAATTACCAGTATATGTGTTCGGAAAACGGGCAGGCCATGATTCGCAACGCCATCAAGGAATATGGCCTTAACGGCGTGGTCATCTGCTCCTGTTCTCCGAGAATGCATGAGGCGACCTTCCGCAAGACCGCCATGGCGGCGGGGCTGAACCCGTATATGGTGGAGATCGCCAACATTCGCGAGCAATGCTCGTGGATTCACAAGGATATGCAGGAAGGAACCGAAAAGGCGATCATCCTGGCGCGCGCAGCTATCGCCAAGGTGCTCAAAAACGCGCCTTTGACCGCGGGCACCAGCCCCGTGACCAAGCGGGCGCTGGTCGTGGGCGGCGGCATCGCCGGAATCCAGACCGCGCTGGACGTGGCGGACGCCGGGTACGAGGTGGATATTGTGGAGAAATCCCCCACCATCGGCGGCCGCATGGCGCAGTTGGACAAGACCTTCCCCACCCTGGACTGCGCGGCCTGCATCCTCACCCCGAAGATGGTGGACGCGGCGCAGAACGAAAAGATCGATATTCTCTCTTACAGCGAATTGGAATCCGTGAGCGGTTTTGTGGGCAACTTTACGGTCAAGATCCGCAAAAAGGCGCGCTATGTGGATGAAACCAAGTGCACTGGCTGCGGCGTTTGTACGGAAAAGTGCCCCTCCCGCAAGGGCCTGAACGAATTCAACATGGGCCTGAATACGCGCGGCGCGATCTATATTCCGTTTGCGCAGGCCATCCCGAATGTCGCCGTTATCGACAAGACCCAGTGCCTGCACTTCCGTACCGGAAAGTGCGGCCTGTGCGAGAAAAACTGCTCGGCCGGGGCGATCAAGTTTGATCAGGAAGACGAGATCCTTGAGCGCCAGTACGGCGCCATCATCCTGGCGACCGGGTTTAAGCCCATCGACGCCTCCGCCTTTGACGAGTATGCCTATTGCCAGTCCAAGGACGTGGTCACTTCGCTGGAATTCGAGCGCATCATGAACGCCGCCGGCCCGACCAAGGGCAAATTGGTTCGTCCTTCGGACGGCAAGCATCCGCATGAGATCGTGTTCATCCAGTGCGTGGGTTCGCGCTGCTCCGCGGACGCGGTCAAGGGCAAGCAGTACTGTTCCAAGATCTGCTGCATGTACACGGCCAAGCACGCCATGCTCGTGCGCGAGAAATACCCGGATGTGAACGTGCATGTGTTCTATATCGACGCGCGCACGCCCGGCAAGAATTTCGACGAATTCTACCGCCGCGCGGTCGAGCAATACGATGTGGACTATATCAAGGGCATGGTCGGCAAGGTCGAAGTCGAAGGCGATCATCTGCGCGTGCAGGGAAGCGATTTGATCGCGAACGAGCAAGTGGTCATCCAGGCGGACATGGTGGTTCTCGCAACGGCCATCGAGCCCGATCCGACCGCCCGCTCGTTGGGCACGATGCTCACCGCCTCCATGGACACCAACGATTTCTTCACCGAGGCGCATCCCAAGCTCCGCCCGGTCGAGAGCCCGACTGCCGGCGTCTTCCTCTCCGGCGCGTGCCAGGGGCCCAAGGACATTCCTGAAACCGTGGCTCAGGCGGGCGCGGCGGCCTCGAAGGTCATCGGGCTGCTCTCCAAGGATCATCTGGTCACCAACCCCTGTGTGGCGCATTCGGATGAGCTCTTGTGCAACGGCTGCTCGCAATGCGAAAACGTCTGCCCCTACGGCGCGATCTCCTATGTGGAAAAGGAAGTGCGCGGTCCGGAAGTGCGGGCGGTCAAGCGCATCGCCGTGGTCAACGAGGCCGTGTGCCAGGGTTGCGGCGCGTGCACCGTCACCTGCCCGTCCGGCGCGATGGACCTCAAGGGCTTCAGCAATAACCAGATCATGGCGGAGGTGGATGCGATATGTCGATGAGCGAAAACAAGGCCTGGAAGCCGAAAATCGTCGCCTTCTGCTGCAACTGGTGCTCCTATGCGGGCGCCGACCTGGCCGGGTCGAGCCGGTTGAGCTATCCGGCGGATGTGAAGATCATCCGCGTGCCCTGTTCCTGCCGCGTCAATCCGCTGTTCATCCTGCGCGCGTTCCAGCGCGGCGCGGACGGCGTCATCCTCTGCGGCTGCCATCCGGGCGATTGCCACTATACTTCCGGCAACTATTATGCGCGCCGCAGAATGACGCTCCTGTTCAGCATGTTGGATTATCTGGGCATTGAAAAGGGGCGCACCCGCGTGGAATGGGTTTCCGCGGCCGAAGGCGCCAAGTTTGCCGCCACGATGAACGACTTCGCCAAGACCATTGGGGAATTGGGCGAGAACAAGAAACTGGGGGATCTGCGATGCAAAGAATGATTGTTGACCGGTTGAAGGCGCTCTTTGCCGAGGGCAAGATCCATCGCGTCCTCGGCTGGGAAGCGGGCGAGTTCTTTTACGATCCTACGCCAGCCTTCTTTGACGCGGAAAATGTGGAAAATTTGGTTTATGATTCGTTCTGCGGGAGCAATGTCAGCAAATACCTGATCGCCGAGGCCGCGAAGGAAGGGACCGTCGCCGCGCTGCTCAAGCCGTGCGACACCTATTCCCTCAATCAGCTGGCGACCGAGAAGCGCGTCAATCGCGAGAAGATCTACGTCATCGGCCTGGGTTGCCGCGGAATGCTGGATATCGAAAAGATCCGCAGGGCGGGCGCGACCGGCGTGACGGGCGTGGAGGAAAAGGGAGACGAATTGACCGTCCATACCCTCTATGGCGACAAGACGCTCAACCGCAAGGACATGCTGCTGGAAAAATGCCTGACCTGCAAGGGCAAGGAACACAAGGTCTTCGACGAGGTCATCGGCGAAAGCGAGGATACGACCAGTCAGGATCGCATGGAAATGGTGCGCCGGCTCGAGGCCATGAGCCCGGACGAGCGCTTCGCCTTCTGGCGCAAGGAGCTTTCCAAGTGCATCCGCTGCAATGCCTGCCGGAACGTCTGCCCGGCGTGCAGCTGCGTCAAGTGCGTGTTCGACAATCCCAAATCCGGCGTTTCCAACAAGGCTGCGGCCGATGATTTTGAGGAAAATATGTTCCACATCATCCGCGCGTTCCATGTGGCCGGCCGCTGCACGGATTGCGGCGAATGCAGCCGCGTCTGCCCGCAGGGAATTCCGCTGCACCTTCTCAACCGCAAGTTCATCAAGGATATCAACGAACTCTACGGCGAGTTCCAGGCGGGCGAGCAAATCGGCGGGCGGCATCCTCTGATCAACTACCAAAAGGACGACTGCGAGCCTTCGGTCGTCTATCAGCGGGGAGGCGACAAGGGATGAAGAAATTGGAAATCGCCCAATTGGAGCAATGGCTGAATACCCTTGCCGGGGAAAAGACCGTCTATTTGCCCGTGGAAGAGGCGGATCAGGTCAATTACGCTGCCTGGGCTGAGGGAAAGACCGCGCGGCTGGATTGCCTGCGCACGGTCAAAAGCGCCAAGGACGTGTTCTTCCCGCAGGTCGAAAACCTCCTGCGGATGCGCATGGACGGAAAGAAAATTGAAGTCCACCAGGCCGATGTGTTGGAAGAGGAATTTGTGGTGCTGGGCGTTCGCGCCTGCGATCTGCGCAGCTTTGAGATCCTCGATCGCGTGTTCCTCTCCGACCCGGTCGATCCCTTCTACCAGGCCCGGCGCGAGCACGGCACGGTGGTGACGCTCGCCTGCTCTCAACCGGATGAAAACTGCTTCTGCACCAATTTCGGCATCGACGCGACCGATCCGCTGGGAGATGCGACGATGTGGCTTGTGGGGGACGCGCTGTATCTGCGCGCCAACACCGAAAAGGGCGAAGCGCTGCTGGCCTCGTTGCCGGAAGGCGCGGGAGAAGATAAGGTGGAAAAGCAGCAGGCCGCCACGCGAAAAATCCTGGAAAACCTGCCCTTCGGCAAGCTGAATCTTGCCGGATTTGACGGCGAACACCTGATGGAAAAGTTCGAT
>DVMU01000212.1 GCA_018714825.1 Candidatus Pullichristensenella excrementigallinarum | reverse complement strand
GACGCCGGGAAAACCTTTGCCGCCACCGCGCAATTTCCGAAGGATGCGTCCCAGACATGGGGCGCGCGCCTGGAGATTCTTGTAAAGACCTTTGAAATCGCGTGATTGCTTCCCGGGCATAGGGTTTGCTTGATTGGTCAAAGCAAATTCTTTCAAAATATCGGGCGGAGTAAAATCCCTGTGCACCCGTAAAAATACAGGGGCAAAATCCCCGCCCGTTTTTATTGTAGCCCGATTTAAGACAACGCGGTCGCAAAATTCTGCGTTTCCGCAGGATTTTCTTAAAATTCCCGTGAAAACGTCCCAATTTTGTGCGCATTCCTTTACATTGCCCAGGTTGCTTTTCCTGCAATTTCCGTCTATGATGAACCCCGCGATGTCCCATAAAACATGGAAGGAGACGATCACATGACTGATCAGAATACTACTCCCAAGAGCTGGGAAGAAACCGTTGATCCCGTCGCCGCCAAGCGCAAGAGCTGGGCTGGATTCATAGAAGACGCAGCGGTAACTTTTTTCGATTCAAATAATTTGGAGAAAATGACCCTAGAAGACGGTACCGGAAACAAAGCCAAACTGCAACGAACCAAGAACAACAGCATTAAAATCGAATATACTTCCTCTGTTGTGCTTTGAATCTGAAAAAACGAGCGCGACGCACACGCCGCCACGCCCCTGCATGTCAAAAGGACTTTGACGCGCTCCATGGGAATCTGCGGATTTTCGTGGAAGAGGAAGAATGGCTCTCCACAGAGCTTTTTTGACAGTCCGCGCTCCTCCCCTCCGGGAGGGGCTTTGTTTTCGTCAAAAAAAGAGCTGCCCTTTTCCGGACAGCTCTTCCCTTAACGGGATACTCTTACCACTCCCAGCCCTCATAGGTGTCGAACCAGGTCAGCGGGCGGAACAGGTAGGTCATGCTCTCGTCGTTGACAACATCGGCATCGATGCCGTACACGCCGGAGTCATAAGTCATGGTTTCGGTGTCGAGCGGGAAGGTCTGGCCGTTCCACTCGATATCCGTCAGCTCCTCGCCGGCCAGAACCTTCGCGGCGGCAACAATGCTCAGGTAGCCGATCGCGGAAGCAGCGCAGGTGGAGGTGAAGACGATGGTGCCGTCCTTGATGGCCTGCACGATTGCATCGGAGGTATCGCAGGAAACGACAGCGACGGTGTTGCCCTGGGCCAACACGGCGGGAGCAACGCCCTCAACGGCCATGGAGTTGCAGGCATAGATCGCATCCAGATCCGGATTGGCGGACATCAGGTCGGTCGCCTGGTTCATGGCGGTGACGGAGTCGTTGTCGCAATAGAGAACCTCACCAACCAAGGTGATGTTCGGATACTTCTCGGCAATGGTGTCAGTGAAGCCGTGCTCACGGTTCATGTGCGCCTCGTTGCCGGCAGTCGCGTTGATCACGGCAACCTTGATCTCCGCGCCATCGAAGTGCTCGTTGAGCGCATCCGCAGCCATGACGCCCTGCTTATAGAAGTCATAGGAGATAAAGCAGGTCTGCAGGGACGGATCAGCCAGAGCGGTGTCGTACATGATCAGCGGGATGCCCGCGTCGACAACCTGCTGGCAGACAGCGACCAACGCATTGGAGTCATTGGGGGCCACACAGATGGCCGCCGCGCCATTGTTGATGGCGTTCTCGACCAAGTTGATCTGGCCAGCAACGTCCAGCTCGCCGCCTTCCGGATAGGTGAAGGACACATCCAGGCCCATTTCCTCAGCCGCCAGCTTGGCGCCATCGGTGATGGCCATCCAGCCGTCGCCCTCGTACATCTTGCCGATCCAATAGATCGTGCCTTCGATGCCGCCATACGCTTCCGTCTCGGCCAACGCCGGGATGGACATCAGCGCCATCACCAGAATCAGGATCATGCTTACCAGTTTCTTCATCCAGGTTTCCTCCTTAAAGTGGATTTTTATCTTCAGCAGGTAGCCCTGCTAAATTCGGAAATTACAGGCGGGTAGCTTCCTTCTGGCGCCTGCGGATATCCATGTACACCGCGCCAACAATGACCAGGCCCGTCACGACGTTCTGCCAGTAGGGATTCAGACCTGCCTGGTTCATGCCGTTGCGCATAACCGCCAACGTCGAAGCGCCGATGATCGCGCCAACCACGCTGCCCTCGCCGCCCATCATACTGATGCCGCCGATAACGCAAGCCGCGATTCCTTCAAATTCCCAACCGTCGCCGCCGGCAGGCTGCGCGATGGAAAGGCGCATGGTGTAGAGCAAACCGGCCATGGTCGCCATAAAGGAGCTGATCATATACGCCATGATCACAATGCGATCCGCCTTGATACCGGACAGTCTTGCGGCCTCGCTGTTGCTGCCGACCGCATAGACCTTGCGACCAAACGAGCGATGATTGAGGATAATGTAATGAATGATAAAGAAGATAACGACGACGATCGTGGCCATCGGGATTGTGCCGAGAACCCTGCCGCTGCCAATGAACCGGAAAGCAGCAAGCAAACCTTCATCTTTTACAGCCGTAGTCAGCGCGATGGTCTGGCCGTTTCCGATGATCTGGCAGAAGCCGCGTGCTACATACTGCATACCCAAGGTGGCAACGAAGGGAATCATCTTCATCTTGGCAACCATGAATCCGTTGAGGAATCCGATGACCAGGCCCATGATGATCGTAATGATCAGAGAAACGGGAAAGGGAAGTCCCTCACGCATCAGCACAAGGAACGTCATTGCCGTGACGCCGACAATCGATCCGGCGGACAACTCGGCGCCGCCGATGAGCAAGACGTAACAAATTCCCAGCGCCAACAGCGCGTAAATGGACATCTGCAAGGTGATGGTCAGGATGTTGTTGACGGTCAGGAACTTCGCCGTCGCTCTGCCTGCGTCATTGATCAGTGCAAAGACGATGATGATGATGATCAGCGCGCCCAAGCTCTTGAGCACTTTCATTGCGGGTTTGGAATTGAGTTTCTGGTATGTTTCTTTGAACGAAGACATCGTGCCCATTCCTTTCTGTGTTCAATCTCGAACCAATCTCTATGCCAGGTTTGCGATATACTTCAGAAGGAGCTCCTGACTGGCTTCCGCGCCCGCGACCTCGCCGTTAACCTTGCCCTCGTGCATGGTATAGATGCGATCGCTCATGCCGAGGATTTCCGGCAGCTCCGAGGAAATCATGATGATGCCCACGCCCTCATCCGAAAGCTGGTTCATGATCTTATAAATCTCAAATTTGACGCCTACGTCGATTCCGCGCGTCGGCTCGTCGAAGATGACGATCTCCGTATCGTGCGAAAGCCCCTTGGCCAGCACCACTTTCTGCTGGTTGCCGCCGGAAAGGTTGTTGACGATCTGTTTGAGCGAAGGGGTCTTAATCTCAAAGCGCTCGCGCTGCTTCTGCGCATTTTCCACGGCCATCTTTCTGCTGACAAAGCCGTTGCGCACATAATGATCCCACGAGCTCATGTTGATGTTCTGTTCGCAGGTCATTCGCAACGCCAGGCCCTCGCGCTTGCGGTCTTCGGTAAGATAGGTGATGCCGTTTTTGATCGCGTCGCTGGGACTTTTATTGACGATGCGCTTGCCGTTCAGGGTAATTTCCATGCTGTCAACCGGGTCTGCGCCGAAAATCGCGCGGGCAAGCTCGGTACGACCGGACCCTACCAGGCCAGCAAACCCGACGATCTCTCCGCGACGCACTTCGATGTGATCGACATTGACCTTGCGGTTTTTCACATGATCTACCGAAAGCATTACGTCCCCGATCTTGCGCTTGTAGACCGGATACTTGTCCTTCAATTCGCGGCCGACCATTCGGCGAATCAATTCGTCCATGGGCATGTCCGCAAAGCGGAAGGACTCGCCGATTTTCTGTCCGTCGCGCAAGACGGTGACATTGTCGGCAATTTCCTTGAGTTCTTCCATGCGGTGCGAAATGTAAACAACGCCCTTGCCCTGCGAACAGAGCCTGCGGATGATTCCAAAGAGGATCTGCGTTTCGTTCTCCGTCAAAGAAGCGGTGGGTTCGTCAAAGACGATCACATCCGCGTTGGTCGAAATCGCCTTTGCGATTTCCACCATCTGCATCTGCGCGGCGCTCATGCGACGCACGATATCCGTGGGCTTAATCGAATGCAGTCCAACCTCGTCAAGGATCTTCTGCGTATCCCGCGCGATTTGGCGATGATTGACCATTCCCAAAGCGTTGGTCTTGAGGCGGCCAATAAACACATTTTCCGCAACGCTGACATCCGTGCAGAGGTTAAACTCCTGGAACACGATGCCAATGCCACATGCCTGCGCGTCGTTGACGCTGTGGAATTCTTTTTTTTCTCCCTTGACATAGATAGAACCCGCGTCCGGCTTGTAGACGCCGTTGAGAATTTTAATCAAAGTGGACTTACCGGCGCCGTTCTCTCCCAACAGGGCGTGAACCTCGCCTTCATGGACCACCAGATCGACGTTCTCAAGCGCCTTGACGCCTGGAAAGTATTTGCAAATACCTTCCATTCGGATCAGCTCTCGACTCATTCTCTTCCCTCCCGAAGTTCATTCGACCCATGCCACGCATTTAAGAGCACAGATTTGTGCAAAACGCGGTAAACTCTGCGGGCCTTATCCCATCTATCGAAAAACCGGTTCCCAGCTTTATAAATCCGTTTTTGGAAAAATAGCGATTTTACCCAATTCGTTATAGCTAACGTTATCGTCGGAGTTAAGTGTAACAACCCAAGTGATCATCGTCAACCAATAAACCTGATCGATTTGTACCCGATCACTCAAATTTCTCCGGCGATAACGCACACAGAGGGCGAAATCAAACCTTC
>DVMU01000211.1 GCA_018714825.1 Candidatus Pullichristensenella excrementigallinarum | reverse complement strand
GGGTTTTTCTGCGGATGAAGAGGAAAAGAAAGGCATCTTCGGCTGGTTTAAGCGGCAAGGCGATAAGCTGGAACTTTTAAAAAACCGCTATACCGAGGTGGAGGCCAATGTCGATAAGATCTCTTCAGGTTTGGAGACGCACCAGGTACAGCTGCTCAAGGACATCGCCATGCTCGACCGACTGTATGAGCAGAATTTGACGTATTTTAAGGAGCTCTCCATGTACATCGCGGCCGGGAAAAAGCGCCTGGAGGAAGTGCGCGCCGGGGATCTCAAGGCTGCCTACGCAAAAGCGGAAAAGTCCGCCTTGCCTGAAGACGCGCAGGCCGCGAAGGACCTTTCGAACCAGTGCGACCGCTTTGAGAAGAAGATTCACGATCTGGAACTCACGCGCAATATCTCCATCCAGATGGCGCCGCAGATTCGCCTGATCCAATCGAGCAACCAGCTCATGGCCGAGAAGATTCAGACCTCCCTGATCAACACCATCCCTCTTTGGAAGAGCCAGATGGTATTGGCGCTGGGCATCGCGCACACGCACAGCGCAATGGAGGCGCAGCGCGCCGTGACGGATCTGACCAACGCGCTTCTGAAGAAAAACGCGGAAAAGCTCAAGATGGCGAGCGTCGAAAGCGCGAAAGAGGCGGAACGCGGGATTGTAGATGTCGAGACGCTGACCCAGACCAATCAAATGCTCATGGATACCATGGACGAAGTCCTCACCGTGCAAAAAGAAGGCCGCGAGAAGCGCCGGGCTGCCGAGGCCGAGCTCTCGCGCATCGAGAATTCTCTCCGCGAGAAGCTGCTTGAAATCCGCAATTAGGGAGGCGTACAAATGCGCTTTTGTGAAAATCGACTGATTGCCAAGATTGTATTGGTCGTCTGCGTATTGATAAGCATCTTCGGTTTTGGCGGCGGAGGGCTTAGAAGCGAGCGCGCAGAGATTCTCCTCGTGTTTGAAGAGGGGACGGATACTTCCCTCAGTTCCCGGCACAGCATGGATGCGTATCTGGACCAAGCGTCGGAAAGCGCCGCTTTGCTTGCCCAGGAGGCGGGAATCTATCTGGATGAAAGCGATATCCCGGCAAGGGTTTCGGAAGAAGCGCAATCCATGAAGTCCGAGGAAGATCTCTCCGAGCGTTCCAGGATTTATTCCGCGCTCAAGGAGGACGTTGAACTTCTCCATACCGCTCTCCGCGCCGAGAATTTAACCGATGAACAGCTGACCAATGCGCAAATCGCCTACTATGATTTCAAGGGAGCGGTCAACAAAATCGATAACGACGCCTATTCTTCCCTGGCAGAGGCGTTCAACCGCAAAATCTCCCGCTTCCCCGCAAATTTTCTGGCAAAGCTTTTCGGCATCACAAAGGTCGAAACTTTTGAAGCATAACTCGATGAGAAGCATTCTTTGCCCCGCGCAAGGAGGAAAGATGTGCCTATGAAAAAGTTTCTAGCGCTTTTATTGGTTCTGATCTCTGCATGTCTGCCGGCGCTGGCCGCGATTCCGCAGCCCACAGAGGATTTCTATGTGTATGACGGCGCGAATGTCCTTTCCTATGATGCGCAGGCGCACATCGTCTTTTGCAACGATGCGCTGGAAGACGCATGTGGGGCGCAGATCGTCATTGTCACCGTAGACAGCACCGACGGCGCGATCGACGACTATGCCTTGGATCTTTTCAACGACTGGGGCATCGGCGACGCCAAAAAACAAAACGGCTTTTTGGTCGTCCTGGCGATCGAGGAGGAGAACTACTATGCCCTCGCGGGAACGGGACTGGATGCCGATTTAAGCGGCGGAACGATCCGTTCTCTTTTGCAGGAATATTTGGAGCCGGATTTCGCAAAGGGCGATTACGAAGCCGGCGCCTTGAAACTCTTTGACGCATTGTTTGAGAAAATCGCGGAAATATGTGAGGCGGATGTGACGCTTGCGGATGGCGAAAAGCTCTATGCGCAATACCTCGAATCTCTGGAGGACAGTGAGGAACCGGATCGGTCACCCGCGTATTCAGGAAACGCGGCGCAACCGCCTGCGACAGGAGGATGCAATTGTATGTTCTTTGGTTGCGGTTCCATTGGTCTGATCTTTTTAGGAATCATCGTGTTCCTTTTAATCTTAGGCGGAGGTTTTGGCTATCGCAGGATGCATCATCACCGTCCCTTCTTCGGCCCTCGTCCTCCCCGTCCTCCCAGGCCCCCTCGTCCTCCCTTCTTCTGGGGCGGCCCGCGTCCGGGATCGGGGCCTCGCCCGCCCAGACATTCTTCCCGTTCCGGCGGATTTGGAGGATTCGGCGGTGGTCGTTCCGGTGGAGGTGGAGGTTTCCGTGGATTTGGCGGAGGCCGCTCCGGCGGAGGTGGAGGCTCCCGTGGATTCGGCGGAGGCCGCTCCGGTGGAGGCGGAGGTTCCCGCGGCGGCGGAGCCGGACGCGGGCGCTAATCCAAATCGCATCGGAGACAAACGAAGCGCCGGGTTTGAACGCAATGCAAGCCCGGCGCTTTTCTATGAATTTGCCTCAACAAAACTCTCTAGGAATCCCGGTCAATTCGGAACAATCAAATCGACCGCGCCATGCAGGTTTTCGATATGGATCTTATCCGCGGCGGGCTCGAATTCTCCATCGACCGTCCAGGGAAAAGTATCCTTCGCGAGGATCTCCAAATTCCGAAAGGAGCGGAAAAAGATCCCCTCGTGTTCATAATTCCTGGCCCGCAATGCGGCGGCCACGGAAACCAACTGCGCGAGATTGGATGTCGCCTTGATCAGCAGCAGTTCAAGCTTTCCATCCGTCAGATCCACTCGACTGGGATCCAACTTCAGAACGCCTCCCATGGAGGTAGAATTGGAAATCGCTCCAAAGATGTATTCTCCGCCGAAATTCTCCCCGTCCGCGCAAAACTCCATTTCGAGCGGACGAATATGCGCAACATCCTTCATCCCTTCGATTAGATACGCCATATGGCCGAGCACATTCTTCACGCTTTGGGGCGCTGCATACGACGCCCGCGTAAACGCGCCGAAAGACGCCGTATAGACAAAGGTTCGGCCGTTGAAGCTGCCGATATCCAGGCTGATGGGATTGCCCTCGACGACATCGCGGGCCGCCTGCGGAATATTGCAGGAAAGCCCCAGGCTCGCCGCGAAATCATTGGTGCTTCCCGCAGGAATGTATCCGACCGGGAGGCGATGGCCGCTCTCAAGCACTCCGGAAATGACTTCATTGAGGGTTCCGTCTCCCCCGGCGCAAACGACGCGGTCATACTGTGCGGCATCCCGCGCCAGTTTCAGCGTCGCATCCCCGCGTGCTTTGGTTTCGTAGATCTCTACATCAAATCCCGCTTTCTCCAACGTCTCACAAATTTCTTGCAGATGCCTTCCCACTTGCCGACGCCCCGCACACGGATTATAAAGCAAAAGGATCTTGCGAAACATATGTATCCCCCCATCGTCCTATTATAGACCGATCGACAACAGTTGTCAAACGTATAGGAGACGCTTGGATCCATCTGATCCAAAAAAATGCCCCGATTCCCTATGGAATCGGGAGCGATTGGTTTTTTTACTTGGCGGCTTCTTTCGCCTTCTCCGCAAGCGCGGTGAACGCGGCGGGATCGTTGATGGCCAACTCGGAAAGAACCTTGCGGTTGATATCGATTCCGGCGACCTTCAGGCCGTTGATCATGCGGGAATAGCTGATGCCGTTGATGCGGGCCGCCGCGTTGATGCGGGCGATCCACAATTTGCGGAAATCGCGCTTTTTCAGCTTGCGACCGATATACGCATAGCGAAGCGAACGGCGAACCTGTTCACTGGCAGCGCGGTACTGCTTGCTCTTGGCGCCAAAGTACCCCTTGGCCAGCCTCATTACCTTGCGACGCTTCTTCAGGGCGTTGACAGCCCTCTTTACTCTTGCCATTTCTGATTCGCCTCCTTACTTATACGGAATGAGCTTTTTCATCGTCCTGCCTTCCGTGGCAGTCAAATACGCGGCCTTGCGCAGGTTGCGGGTGCGCTTGGTGGGCTTCTTGGTCAAAATGTGGCGCTTGAAAGCCTGCGCGCGCTTGACTTTTCCGGACTTGGTCAGGTTAAACCGCTTGGCCGCGCCCTTGTGCGTCTTTTGCTTGGGCATTGGGGTTTCCTCCTCTCGTTTTGCGGTGCGAATCCCTAATTGGACTCGCGCGGGCTGATGATCATTGTCATGTTGCGACCCTCGATCAGCGGAGCACGCTCGACAATTCCGACATCCTTAATCCTCTCGGCAAAGTCCTTCATGACCTCGCGGCCGATCTCCGAATGGGTGATCTGCCGCCCGCGGAAACGGATGGTCACTTTGACCTTGTTGCCTTCCTTGAGGAATTTCACGGCGTTTTTGAATTTGACATCGACGTCGTGATCCTCAATGGTTGCGGAAAGGCGCACCTCCTTGATGGTGATGACCTTCTGATTTTTTCGGATTTCGCGCTCACGCTTAGACTGTTCAAAGC
>DVMU01000017.1 GCA_018714825.1 Candidatus Pullichristensenella excrementigallinarum | reverse complement strand
CAGGACAATAAAGCGATTGTTCTGCACGCACTCCAATTGCGATAGGATGGGATCTCCCTGAATCGCGGCGATTTTTTCCGCGGCGGTGGGGGCGTCATAATCGTGGACGATGATCGCGTCCGGCTGCTGGCGAAGAATTTCCTCCAGTGATACGCCGACCCAGGCCTTGTCCAGATGCGCGCAGATATTTTCTCCACCGGCCAACGCGATCAATTCGGTTTCGAGGTTCGGGCCTCCGGCAGTATAGACGCCGCTGCCGGTATCGCTGTCATAACAGAAGACCTTGCGCGGCGCTTTCCCCGAGATGACGGATTGTACCGCCGCGATGCGCTCCTTCTGCGAATCAATGAAGGACTGCGCTTGTTCCTGTACGCCGAAGATCTCGCCCAGATCGGAAATCTCGGAAAAGACCTCTTCGACGCTCACGGCGGAATTGCTGTAGACGGCGATGCCGTATTCCTCCAGAGCTTCGGGAGTAAAATCGCCGCCGAAGACCCAGTCGATGGCATAGAGGAAATCCGCGCCGCTTCCCACGACCGCTTCCAGCGTGGGATAGCCGAAGGTCAGTTCGGGAATGGCCGCATAGGCGCTTTGATATTCCGCCAGGGGAGCCTGCGCGTGGTTTTCGCAGGATTTCCCGATGACCAGATCTTCCAGCCCGAGGGCGATGAACAGTTCCGTGCAGTTCGGACCGGCGGTGACGACGCGCTGGGGACGGGCCTCAAGAGTGATTTCGCGCCCGTAATTGTCCAGAATCAGGGGGAAATCCCCCTCCGCAAGGGAAGAACCGGCCAAAAAAGCAAGGGTCAGGAACGCAGCTAGCCATCGTTTCATAAACAAATCTCCTTTGAAATGGAATTTGGAAGGTAGACTACATGGATTTTTCCTGTCTGCGGGCAGGTTTGGATTTCGCATTTGACGTCAAAGACCTCCCGGATTTTCGAAGGGGTAAGGATTTCTTCCGGGCGACCGTGGCAGAGGACGCGCCGATTTTTGAGCAGATAAATCTCCGTGCAGAACATGGCTGCCAGGTTGAGATCGTGCAGCGCCGCGAGCACAGTCTTTTTCGAAGCGCGCAGGGCCTCCAGGGCTTGCAGCTGATAGCTGATGTCCAGATGGTTGGTCGGTTCGTCCAGCACGAGGAATTCCGCCTCCTGCGCAAACGCGCGGGCGATCAGGACGCGCTGCTTCTCGCCGCCGGAGAGCTGGGAAAAGTCCCGGTCGGCAAGGTCCGCGACGCCCAGGAGCTCCATCGCGGATTGCACGGCCTTTCGATCCTGCAAAGTATCCGGTTCAAACAGGCGCTTGTGCGGCGTTCGCCCCATGGCGACGATTTCCCGCGCACGGAAGTTAAAGGGAATTGTGTTTTCCTGGCCCACTACGGCCATCTTGCGCGCGATGGCTTTGCGGCTCAGGTCGCATAAATCTGTTCCATCCAATTCAATGGTGCCGCGCGTGGGCCGCGTTCCCGCATAGAGGGTTTTCAAAAGCGTAGATTTGCCGCTTCCGTTGGGGCCGAGAATTCCCACGAACGCGCCGGGTTCCACGCGCAGGGAGACCTCTTCCAAAACGCTTCTGTTTCCATAACCGGCCCACAATCCGCTGATTTGCAATCTATCCATGGGCAATCTCCCCGTCGCGATGTTTGCTTCTCAGGACAATCAGAAAGAACGGCGCGCCGACCAGAGCCGTGAGGATGCCCACGGGAATTTCCTCCGGCGGAATCAGGACGCGCGCGGCCACGTCCGCCCAAACGCACAGGCTACCGCCCAACCAAAGGCTCGTCGGCAGAACCTTGCGGTGATTTGCGCCCACCAACAGGCGGCACATGTGCGGAACGATGAGACCGAGAAAGCCGATGGAACCGCTCACACAGATCGCTGTTCCCGCAAGCAACGAACATAAAAGGACCAAAATCCTCTGCGTGCCCGCCACGGAAATTCCCAACGCGCCGGCCGTCTCCTCGCCAAACGAAAGCGCGTCCAAGGCGCGATGGCGCGCAGTCAGGTAAAGCGTGCAGACTGTCATGACCAGGCAGGGCAGGGGGAGCGTTTCCCATTTGGCTCCGGCCAGGCTACCGGAAAGCCAGAAATCCACGCCGTACATCGCAAATGCGTCCGGGGCGGCGACGGCGATCCAGCTCGTCAAGGCGTCCATCATCATCGATACCACGACCCCGGAAAGCAACATCCGCGTCATTTGAATTCGTCCGTTGACGCGCGCCATCCTGTAAACGAAGACGATGCTGACCAGCGCGCCGAGAAAGGCGCTGAGCGGAAGCGCGAATTTCCCCCAAAAGGAAAAGACGCCGAAGACCATGAACATAGAGGCAAACGCGCTCGCCCCGGAAGATACGCCCAAGACAAACGGATCGGCCAGGCGGTTGCGCATCAGCGTCTGCATTGCCACGCCGCACACGCTCAAAGACGCGCCGACCACCATGCCCAGCAGCACCCGCGGAACGCGCATTCGCCAGAGCATGTTGATTTCCAACTGTGAAGGTTCGCCCAACCAGGCGCGCATTCCCGGAATGCCTCGGAAAAGGACCCGCGCAATCGCGGCGGGCGAATAGCGTGTCGCGCCCAGGCCGATGGCGAAAAAAACGCTCGCTGCGAGAAAGAGCGCGCCCAGAAGCATCCAGGTTTTAAAGGAAAGGCGTTTGCGCACGTTTTTCCCTCCGGTACATATTTGCGCAAAAAAACAGTCGATCAGGGGCGCGCTTCTGCGCGCAGCCGCCTTCACGACCGCCATTGTCTTGCTTTATTGAAACATATTTCAAGCGGGCATTCTGCCCGGGCGCATTGTTTCTACAATGCAGGTGAGTTGATTGTATCATGCCGGGGAAGAGATGTCAAGCGAAGCTCTATATCCGGATCGCGCGTGGAGAAGATTTTCTTCCGCGCTCTGGACAATCCCATTTTGGAGGTGTATACTGATACCCAGAATGGCGAAAGGAGCGGGGCTCTGTGAAGTGGAAACTGGGCTGTTCGGGCGCGACGCTGGCCCTGGTCGATACGCTGGAAGGCAGCATCGATACCATCGCTCGGGCGGGATTTTCTTCATTGGATTTTTGGCTGTATCGGTTTTGTACGGATAAGGACGCGCCCATGCGCCGGGACGACTGGCAGGATTGGGTGGCGCATGTTCGGGATTTGGCGCAGACGCAGGGGCTGGAGATCTTCCAGGCGCATTGCCTGTGGGATACGGAATTGAATCTCCGCTTTGAGTGCACGCCTCCCGGGGAAATCTACCGGCGCTGCTTTGCGGCCGCGCGGATGCTGGATTGCAGACGGTTGATTTTTCACCCGGTCTTCTACCCCGAACCGATGCGCACGCAGGAGGTCTTTGAGGGCGCGTATCAGGCCAATGCTCAGTGGTTTTCGCAGATGTTGCCCCTGGCGGAGGAATATCAGGTGGAAATCCATCTGGAAAATACCTTCGATTACGCGAGGCGGCAGCCGGAGCAAGGGCCGAGATACATGTGTTCTTCATGGAAGGATATGCTCGGCCTGAAAAACAGGATTGACAGCCCGTGGGTTCGCATTTGCCTGGATACGGGGCACGCCAACATCGAACAGCAGGATATTCCGGCCATGATCCGCGCGTACGGGAAGGATCTGGGCTCTTTGCATCTCAACGACAATTACGGGCCGATCGGCCCGATTTATCCGGATCTGCATCTCTTCCCGGGCATGGGGCGAATCGAATGGAAACCGATCTTCCAGGCGTTGTTGGAAGTGGATTTCCGCGGCGTGCTCAATATTGAGCCTGTGGCGGAACTCAAGCGGGTTTCCCGCGAGATGCGAGCAATTCAATTGCGCGCCGCGCGGGAGATGCTGGCCAATCTTGCCCGGGAAAACGGGATGGAAGTGGAATAGGGAAAAGTTCGCATCGAGAAAGAAAGCGCGGGAGACATATTCCCGAATCACAGAAAGGAAGGATAGCTATGAAACCCACCAAGAAGGCTGCGGAAATGACGGTAAAGGAACTGGCCGCCTACATCGACCAATCGGTGCTCAAGCCGGAATTTACGGAAGAGGATGTGCGCAAGTACATTCAGGAGGGCGTGGATTTCGGCTGCAAGACGGTGTGCATCAATCCCGCGTGGCTGGATGTCGCGGCGGAGATGACCAAGGGGACGGATACGCATATCTGCGTGGTCTGCGATTTCCCGTTCGGGCTTTCCACCACCGAATCCAAGGTCACGCAGGCGGAGATGTACTGCAAGCGCGGCGACATCTTTGAATTGGATGTCGTGGCCAATTACGGATGGATTCGCAGCGGAAGGTACGACGATGTGGAAAAGGACATCCGCGCGGTCTGCGAGGTGTGCCATAAGTATGGAACCGCCGTCAAAGTCATCCTGGAGACGGACGCCCTCACGCCGGAACAGATTACCGAAGGCGCAAAGGCCGTGGTGCGCGCGGGCGCGGATTTTGTCAAGAGCTCGACCGGATTCTACACCGGAGGCCCCTGCGTGGGCGCGACCACGGAAGTCGTCCAATTGATGATGGACGCGGCGGAAGGCAAGGCCAAGGTCAAGGGCTCCGGCTGCATTCGCACGCGCGAACACTTCCTGGAGCTGATCGATATGGGCATCGATCGCATGGGAATCGGATACAAGTCCACGCCGGTTGTGCTGGGCCTCAAGAAGTAGAAGATGGACAAGCGACTTTGCCGGGAACTATTGCGTTCCCTGGAAAAACCGCAGGCTTCCAAGAGGGCGTTTATCGGGCTGGATGGATTTGTGGATTCGGTGATTCATGTGGTGGAGAAACGCTTCGATGCAAACAATTATCAGCGTTTTGAGACCATTCAGGCCTACGCGCAGCATCTTCTCGAGGGCGCAGGCCTGAGCATGAATATCGAGATGCTGCCCCTGGAAAACAAGATCGGCGGTAATGGAACGTTTTTTGCCAGCGGCTTGGAAAAGTATGGGGTGCCGCTGACGTACATCGGCGCGATCGGCAAGGAGCAGGTGCATCCGCAGTTTGCGAATTTCGCCTGCAAGCCGGGATGCCGACGCGTAGGCGTGGCCGATCCTGCCCAGACCGATGCGCTGGAATTTCGGGATGGGAAGATCATCAGTTCCAAACTGCGTCCCCTGAACGAATTGCGTTGGGAGGATTTGCTTTATGCGCTTCCGATGGAAGCGTTTGTCCGGGAAATGGAGCAGGCGGATCTTTTCAGCTTCAATAACTGGACGATGATTCCCGCCATGAGCGAGATCTGGAGGCATATTCTGGAAGACGTGCTGCCGCGCTTGCGCACGGGTGCACGGGGGAAATGGGCGTTTTTTGACTTGGCAGATCCTACGAAACGATCGAAAGAGGATGTCCTCGAAGCCATGGAGCTGATTCGTCGATTCCATGGAGCGGGCTTTACCACCGCGCTGGGACTCAACCTGCGCGAAGCGCGCCTGATCGGCGCGATTCTGGAAGGAGGCAAAGCCGTATCCACAGAAGAATCGCTGGAAGCGACCGTGCGGCGCGTTTCGGATTTCCTGAAGATCGATTGCGTGGTGGTGCATCCGGTCGATCGCGCGGCGTGCGTGCGCGACGGGGTGTATTTCGAAACCGAGGGCCCGTATTGTGCCTCTCCCAAGATTTCTACCGGCGCGGGAGATATCTTCAATTCCGGGTTTGTCTATGGATTGCTTCGCCAATGGGACAGCGAACTGTGCCTGCTGACCGGGGTTCTTTCTTCCGGCTTCTATGTGCGCAACGGATTTAGCCCGGATTTGGAAGAATTGCGCGCGTTCTGTGAGGAATTTGCGCGGTAAAAGAAAACAATGAAGAGGGGCGTGTCAAAATTTTTTGACACGCTCCATGAAAATCTGCGGATTTTCATGGAAGAGGAAGAGGCCTGCGGAAATCTGAAAATCTGCGGATTTTCCGGGCGATTTTCGGACGGGCGGAATTGTTTTTTCTGCGCTTGCGCTCCGAAAAAACCGAGCGCGACGTACATGCCGCCGCGCTCGATTTGGT